>JANRBI010000276.1:4788-42504 GCA_030727625.1 Salibacteraceae bacterium | reverse complement strand
GGCGAGGCAACGATTGCCACATGCGATACCTGCAATGGCGCAATTGACCTAACAACTTACGGCATGCCAAGTGGCGTGGAATATGTTTGGTCAACCGGAGATACAAGCCAAAATATAAATGGTTTGTGTGCTGGTGTGTACACTGTTACGGCTACTCAAAATCAAGAACAAGTGATTTTGACTTTTACTGTTTCTGAATTGGGCGGCCCAGTAGTTACCTCACAAATTGGTGTGATTTCTTGTTTTGACGAGAACAATGGCAGCATTGTTCTTTCAGGAAGCTCAGATTATTATTGGCAAGATGGTAATACAGATAACTCAAGATTTGATCTAGCTGCGGGTAATTATTTTATTACAGCTACTGATTCGGCTTCGGGTTGTGCTACGCTTCTTGAAATTGATTTGCAAAATCCACCATTATTAGGGACCGTAGTAACTTCCCAAATTCCAGTTCCCGATACAGGTAGCAACGGAAGCTTTCAAATTTCGCCTGTGGGCGGAACTAGTCCTTATTCTATTGTATGGTCTGATGGTTCCAATGCATTTGAAAGAACAGATCTTGGTTCAGGCCTTTACTCTTTTATCATTACTGATGCCAATGGTTGTGCTTACCAAGACAGTGTTTATCTAGGAATTCCGTCTAGTGTAAACGAAATTGTAAATGAGCTTAACGTTGGAGTTTTTCCAAATCCATCGTCTTCTGTTTTTAATATTCGATCTAACCAAAAACTCACTGAGCTTTCGGTTTATGATGTGAATAGCAGACTTGTTGCTTACCACAAATTGGCTGGTTACCATTTCGCGCTTGACGCAACAAGTTTTGAGTCTGGAGTTTATTTTATAAAGATTAAGTCAGCGTCAGGAGACGATTGGTTGAAAATTGTGAAATCAAATGAATAGGTTAAAGTTTGGTGTAACAACTGGTCTAATCCTGATATGTGGATTATTGATTAAATGCAGCGATTATCAAGGTGATTTGATCAATAATGTTGGTGTTTCGCAAATAAATATCACTGTTCCAGAAGGTTTTCCTAAGGTGGTTCCCTCTAAAGATAATCCGCTTACTGAGGAAGGTGTTGCTTTAGGTCGTAAGCTGTTTTTCGATCCCATTCTATCCAAGAACAACAATGTTTCTTGCGGTAGTTGCCACTTGCAGTCTATGAGTTTTAGTGACAACAGAAAGCTGAGTGTTGGAACCAATGGCGAAAACACAAAGTTTCATTCTATGCCGCTTTTTAATATGGCTTGGATGAACGAGTTTTTCTGGAATGGAAGAGCAAAATCTAGAGAAGAACAAGCGCTGAAACCTGTTGTGAATCCTCTTGAAATGGATTTATCTTGGCCAGAAGCGGTAGCCAGGTTACAAGAAGATTCTGATTATCCATTTCTGTTCAACCTAGCTTTTGGAACGTTTCAAATCGATTCTATTTTAGTGGCTAAAGCTTTGGTTCAGTTTGAAATGACTTTGATTTCAAGCAACAGTAAATACGATCGTTTTAAGCGCGGTGAGCAAGCCTTTACTTTAGAAGAAGAATATGGTTACACCATTTTCAATACAGAAATGGGCGATTGTTTTCATTGCCACATGGACAATGGCTTGGTGACCGATAATGGCTTTCACAATAATGGCTTGGATAATGATGCTGATTTGAAACCTGGACTTTTTGAAGTGACCGATAATCCAGATGATTTTGGCCGCTTTAAAACACCAACTTTAAGAAACTTGATTTTCACAGCGCCTTACATGCACGATGGCAGGTTTGAAACCATCGATCAAGTGATTGATTTTTATAGTGATAGTGTACAAGTAAATCAAACAGTAGATGTGCTTATGAAAAAAGCCCATCAAGGAGGTTTAGGACTTAAACCAGATCAAAAAGCTGCGTTAAAGGCATTTTTATTGACGATGACGGATAGCACAATTCTCACTAATCCTGCTTATCAAAATCCTAACTAGCTTATAATTCTTGCAGGTGTTCCACAGCGCCTTCTGGTTCTCTGCGGTAACAATACATGGCATCTTTAAAAACGGCTGATTTGAAAATCGACTTGTTCAGCAGCATTCTAACACATTCTTGAATGCCTTCAATAATTGATGGATGCGGATGCACTAAATCTGCCAATACTTCAATGGGTTGATTCATTTTGATCAATAAACCAATGGCTTGAATAGCGCTTGACGCATGTTCGCCAATGGCGCGCATTCCTAAAATGTGCATTTCGTCATCATCGGTCACCATGATTTTGAAGAAACCACGTGTTTTTCTCATGGCGATAGCACGTGCAATACAGCTGAAATCAATCTTTACTACTTTGAACGATTTTCCTCGCGCCAAGCATTGTTGCTCATTCATACCAACCGATGCCACTTCTGGACTCAAGAACATGATGGTGCAGATGTTGTCGTAAGAGACAGAATCGGTTTTTCCATCAAACATGCGCTCAACGGCATGTCGGCCTTCAATTTCGCCAATGTTAACCAAAGCAATATGTCCTGAAACATCGCCAACCGCATAAATATTTGGTACGTTGGTTTGTGTGTTATTATCAGAAATGTAGTTTCTGTCTGAAAGATTTACGCCTGCATTTTCTAAACCTAGATTTTCAACATTTGGTATTCTTCCCACAGAAAGCAGGGCTTTTTCAACTCTGATTATTTCTCGTGAGCCATCATCATTGCTGATTTCATATTCTACTTCGCCATCCACAATTTCCATTCGGTCAAGCTTGGCAGTGCTATGAATAGTAACTCCGTTGGCTTTTAAATTTTCACTTACCATTCCAGCCACATCTTCATCTTCAAAAGGAAGAATGCGATCTGCGCGGTCAATTAAGTAAACTTTGGTTTTACCGAAGTTTGAAAATATGGTGGCATATTCACAACCGATAACTCCAGCACCCAGAATAACTAAACTTTTAGGATAATCATCCATGTGATGAATGCCATCGCTGGTCATGATTATTTTTTCATCGATTGGAATAGTTGGAAGTTTGCGCGGTCTGCTGCCTGTTGCCAGAATAATGTTGTCTGCCCAAATTACGTTTACTCCTTTTTTTGTGGTGATTTCCACCTCGTTTTTTGAAAGAAGTTTACCAGTACCGCGGGCATATTCAAACCTAACTGAAGATGTTTCTTCTTGCAAAAGCTTAATGTGTGCTGAGTATTGTTGTTTTCGATCAAAAACGGCTTCGCTTACGGTTTGCTTCACATCTTCCCAACTCATTTCGAATGGCTGTCGGTTATTAAGCGACAGCATTTCATTGATCGAGAAGACTTTATTGGCCAATTCCCACGTGGTTTTTGAGGTCAAAGCGCCATCATAAATGCCAGCTCCACCTAATTTCCCTTTTTCAATAAGGATTACTTTTTTTCCAAAATCAATCGCTCTCATGGCAGCCGCATAACCTGAAGGGCCACCACCAATTACACAGAGATCAAAGTTTTCCACTGACTACGAATTTGAACTAAGGTATCATTTTTTGAATACGAAAAGCAACCGAGCCAACTTGTGCGCATAAAATGAGTCTTCTACCTACCATCAGTACACAGCTCTCTTTGCGAAGAGAGGAGCAAATCACCTTTATTTTATCATTAAACATTGCTCAGATGGCACACCCACATAACCCTAGATGCAAGTGCTTCGTACATTCGTACGAGCTACAGGATTTTATGGGACGGTTATTATTTACGCTTGCATTTTTATTGCTTTCGTCATGGGCATTTAGTCAGTGCCAGATATATGATGGACAAGGCAATGTGTCTGCAAATCCCACTTTCGTAAGTTGCACGGGTGGTGCCTATACCGTATTTGTTCAGTCACCAAATAATTTAGGTTCAATCACCATTGATTGGGGTGATGGAACACCAAATTCTACGGCAGCTTCTCTTATTCCACCAAGTTTTATTTCGCACACTTACGCGGCAACTATCGCAAATTATACGCTTACGCTTACAGATGCAACCAATGGCTGTTCGCTAACTGGCCTTGTTGTGATGGAAAAACCGGTAAACGCATCTATTCAAATTCCTATTGGAGGAGTTACACAAACTTGTGCGCCTAGTGATTTGATTTTCAATAATAGCAGTACAGATGTTTCTTCAAACACCAATTTCACTTGGGACTTTGGTGATGGATCGCCCATTTTGAACTTTGGCGACACCAATGCTGGACAAACAATAACGCATACTTATGAGAAGAACACCGTTACCTGTGTTACACAAGTAACCTTAACTGCCGAAAACTACTGTAGTTTCGGAAATCCTACCATGGCTTCTTTCAATCCGATTCAGATTTATGATGTGGATGTGGCTGCTATTTCGGCCAACTATACACTGCTTTGCTATCCTGACACAGTTGTTCACTTTGCAAATATCACCGCCAAAAACTGTGTGCCTCAAGGAAATACGGCTCAACGTTTTGAGTATTGGAATTTTGGTAATTATTGGGGAACTGGATCAGATTCTATTGTGAATTGGGTTCCATTTGATCCGCCAGCCAAGCCCGGTTATGACATTGCTTTTCCAGGAATTGGCACCTACACCATCATGATGGCAGATAGCAATATGTGCGGAGCAGACACCACATTTATTACCATTGATATAGTGCCTGCACCAACTGCAGGAATCACGGCAAACACAGATAGTGCTTGTACTGGAGATGTAATCACTTTTACCAATACCAGCTTTGGAGGTGCTAACCAATACTTGGTAAATTATGGAAGTGGAGGCGGTTTTGTGAGCGCAGGCACCGGAAATTTCACACACTCTTATGCCACTGCAGGCAATTACACAGTGCGGTTGGTAGCAAACATTGTTGGGGGTACAAACTCTTGTTCCGACACAGCCGAATTAGATGTGGTTGTGCTTCCAAGTCCAAACGTTAACATCAGTTTAGGCAATGCTTCGGATTGTGATAGCACTACAGTTTCGTTTACCAATACAAGCACTGGTGGAAGTATTTACGCTTGGAATTTTGGAAATGGAAATACGTCAACGGCTCAGAATCCTGGAGATGAAGATTATACCACTCCAGGTCAATACACCGTGAGTTTGGTGGTAACGAGCAATAACGGTTGTACCGATAATTCTTCTGCACTTGTTAGGGTATATGATACACCAATCGCTGATTTCATTCCTCAAAATGTGTGTGAAGATGCTGTAGCAACTTTTTTAGATGCCAGCTCGGTTGGCTACGGTGGTCCTGTGAATTTTTGGAGCTGGAATTTTGGTGACGCTTTGAGTACAACTTCTTCGGTTCCGAACCCAACATTTACCTATGTAGATAGTGGAAGCTTTGTGGTGAGTTTGATTGCCTCAACAGCGTTTTGCGCAGATACAGCTTACGATACTATTTTGGTTGAACCAAGACCAACGGCTTCTTTTGCGATGAGCACCGACTTGGGATGTTCGCCTTTATCGGTTGCTTTTACTAATAATACCATCAATGCCTCTACTTATGAATGGAGTTTTGGCGATGGTAACACGAGCACGCAAGCTGCACCAAACTATGTGTTCAATCATTCAGGGCAAACAGATACCACATTTGTGGTGAAGTTGCTGGTCGTTTCGGCTTTTGGTTGTCGTGATAGTATTGTGGATACGGTAACAGTTTTAGGAAATCCCAATGCAAGCTTTACTTCCAATGCCACATTAGATTGCGCACCACTTCAAGTAGTATTTACTAACACAACTACTGGCGCCATTTCGTACCAATGGAATTTTGGTGATAGCACAGGCAGTTCGGTCATGAATCCGGGGCATATTTTTGAAAATCAAACGCCATTTATTACCAATTATAGTGTGGATTTGGTGGCAACAGGAAACAATGGGTGTACCGATACTTTTACTCAGGCGATCACAATTTATCCTGAGCCACTTTTCAATTTTAGCATCATACCAGATTCTGGTTGCAGTCCGCTGCTCGTTCAGTTTCCAGTGGCAGTTGGTGCAGTGCTTTACAATTGGGATTTTGGTGATGGAGGCACTTCAAGTGGTCCAAATCCAACGCACACTTTTGTAAATACCACTACTAACAATGCCAATTACAATGTTCAATTAATTGCTACTTCACCTTTTGGATGTATTGATACGGTAACTGGTTCTGCAATTGTGTTTCCAAATCCAACTGCCAATTTGAGCCCATCAGTTACTCAGGGTTGTCAGCCTTTGCAGGTCACTTTCGTGAATGGATCAACAGGCGGGACGGGCTATGCATGGAATTTTGGTGATGGAGGAACATCAACTACCACGAATGCATCCATTAATCACACATTTAGTAATAGCACGAATGTCACGCTCGATTTTCAACCATCACTAATTGTAACCACCGATGATGGTTGTGCGGACACCGCAACGGTTGATGTACACGTTTTTAGACCAGTAAATGCTTCTTTTTCTGCAAACACGGTTGGTTGCCATCCATTGCCAGTTTCATTTACAAATGCAAGTACCAATGCAGCCATCAATAGTTGGACTTTTGGTGATGGCGCATCTTCGGCACTCGTAAACCCAACGCATATATACCAAAATTCAGGAACTGCACCTGTAAACTATACAGCAACACTTACCGTTCAAACATTGGAAGGATGCCAGAATGATACGAGTATCTCAATCACGGTAAATCACAAACCAACTGCGCAAATTTTGCCTGTTTCAGCTGCTGGCTGCGAACCACTGAGCATCAATTTTACCAATAGCTCTATTGCGGGAACTTCATTTCTTTGGGATTTTGACGATGGAAGCACCGCCACAACCACCAATGTTGCCGCGCATTCATATCCAAACAATACCAACGATACGCTTTTCTTCAATCCCACTTTATATGTGGGAACTACTCAAGGATGTTTTGATACTGCTTTCGCAAACGTTCAAGTGTATCGAAAAGTTAACGCATCATTTGGTGTTCCTCAAGCTGGTTGCTCTCCATTTGTGGCTCAGTTTACGGATCAAAGTTTAAATGCAAATAGCTACAACTGGTCCTTTGGTGATGGAAACTCTTCCATACTTTCAAACCCATCACATTTATATGTGAATAATGGTGCCGCTCCGCAAAACTTAAACGTGAATTTAACGGTGCAATCGGTTGAAGGCTGTCAAAGTGATACCACAGTTCCGGTTACGATTAATCATAAACCAAATGCGCAAATTAGTCCAGCCACATTTACGGGTTGCCAGCCGCTTTTGGTGAATATGGCGAACAATAGTGCGGGTGCTAATGATTATTTATGGGTGTTTGGTGATGGAGATAGTACCAATATTTCAGGAAGTGTTGCACATACGTTTAGCAATGCCACGAACAACACCGTCATTTTCAACCCATACTTAATCGCATCAACTACACAAGGCTGTTATGATACCGCCTACGCAGCAGTCAATGTTTACCGCAAGGTAGAGGCAAGTTTTGTCACACCAACTGTGGGTTGCCATCCATTCAGTACCAACATCGCAAGCAATAGTTTGAATGCTGTTTCTTGGTTATGGAATTTTGGCGATGGATTTACAAGTACGGGTGTAAATACTGTGCATCAATATCAAAACACAACTGCTGCTGCGGTTAATTTCAATTTAACGCTTACTGTTCAAAGTGTGGATGGTTGCGTAGATGATACTACGGTAGTGATGACTACTAATCCCACACCAACCAGCTTTTTCAATATTGCCAACACACCAGCGTGTCATGGTGAAGATGTTACCATAACCAACCTCAGCCAGCAAAACATGATTAACTATTGGCAGTTTGGAGCCAATGGCTTTCCGGGCTTGAACAATTTTTCGCAGCTCGATACGATGTTCTTTAATTTCTCTCCAAATCCTCGGGTTTTCCCAATAAAGTTGATGGTTGAGAATAGCTTTGGATGTAAAGACACCAGTCAAAAAACCATGACGGTTTATCCTGCTGTAAATGCAGAAATAGTTGCGCTAAATGAAGGTTGCGGGCCATTCGAAGTTGATTTTAATAACCTGAGCACAGGCGGACAATTGTACACATGGGATTTTGATGATGGCACCAACTCTTTTCTTGATGAACCAACGCATACGTTTGTCAATACTTCATCCAATGATGTAATCTATAATGTAGTGTTGCAAGTTACTTCGCCTTTCGGTTGTGTTTCTACCGATACGCTTTCAATAGTTGTGCATCCTTTACCTAATCCAGCATTTACGGTAAGCCCAAATACGCAAACCTTTCCGAATACTACGTTTTTGATAGAAAATGTGACTGTTGGAACCTGGGATTATCATTGGAATTTTGGTGATGGCGTTCAATTCAATATTGCCGAGCCCATCAATCATCAGTACGCAACTTGGGGCACTTACAAAATTGTGCTTACTGCTTCGGGTGAGTTTTGTGAAGACACAACCTCACGCACGGTGACAGTTTATCCGCCAGTTCCAGTCGCAGATTTTGAAATTGATACGCAAGCTTGTGCCCCAGTAGTGGTTCAGTTTCAAAGCTTGTCAGAATATGCTGAAAGCTTCTTCTGGCAATTCGGAGATGGAACTTCCAGTAGTTCTGAAAATCCATCGCATACCTATCAATTTGCTGGCGATTTCACAGTGAGCTTATTAGTCATTGGGCCTGGTGGTGATAGTAGTTATAAAGAATTGCCAAATGCCATACGCGTGCTGTTTAGCCCAACTGCCAACTTTGTGTTTACACCAAATGAAGTAACAATTCCAAACCAGCCCGTAAGCTTTATCAATTATTCTCAGTTTGCGAGCGAATACCTTTGGAATTTTGGTGATTCAATTACCTCAACAGAAGAAAATCCGCAGCATAATTACCTTTCCACAGGGCAGTTTTTTCCTTGGTTGGTAGCTATCGCAGAAGGCGGTTGCACAGATACTTTGTTCAATCAACTCCCCGTTACTGCAATCGAAAAAGGAATCATAGAAATACCCAATGCGTTTACACCAAACACACAGTCGGGCAGTGGTGGCTCATATGATCCTTATGCGACAAATAACCAGGTGTTTTTTCCCATTTTAACTGGAGTGACTTCCGAAGATTTTACACTCAGCATTTTCAATCGCTGGGGCGAATTGTTATTCGAAACGCACGAAATAAACATGGGTTGGGACGGCTATTACCGTGAACGATTGTGCCAACAAGATGTGTATGTATGGAAGATTCAGGGTAAGTATATCACTGGAGAAAGCTTCACCAAAGTGGGCGATGTAACATTGATCAGATAAGGGAATGAGGAGAGGATTGATCATAGCCATGCTTTTGGCATTTGGTTTTGCTAATGCGCAGGAAAAAACAGCGTTTTCGAAAGAAGAACAGCGTAACGTGGAAGACGCACGCGAGTTTTTTGAACTGGAAGATTATGTTGTGGTAAAAGAGCTATTGAGTCCTGTAATATTGATGAATGCAGATAACGCAGAGCTTCAATATATGTTAGGTGTTGCCTTGTTTCATTTACCAAACGATCATCATAAAAGCTTTGGATATCTTGAAAAAGCATTGAATCTCGGCAATGAAAAAGCGCGATATTATTATGCTTCAGTGCTCTTTGAAAAGGAAAACATCAAAGAGGCAAAACGACAATTTTTATTGGTGAGAGATTCCGCTCAAGGCGAAAAGGTGCAACGGCAGCTAGCATACTTGGCTGTAGCCGATTCGCTTATGCAAAATCCGCAAACTGTTGTTTTACAAAATTTGGGCAGCACCATAAATTCAGGTTTTTCGGAACATACACCACTTGTTTCGTGGGATGATTCATTGCTCTTTTTTACGAGTAGAAGACCAATTGACGAATCAGCTGTTACAGATTTTGAAGACCAATTTGATGAGAATATATACTTCTCAAAGAGATCTGGAAATCAATGGCAAAAGGCGATTCCTTTGCCAGGAAATGTAAATGATATTTTGAATGAAGCCACCGTTTCACTTTCACCAGAAGCAGATCAAATGCTGGTATTTCAGACCACACGAGATTTGCAGTCGAGTGATCTGTTTTGGGCAAACCGAAAAGATGAGAGCTGGAAACTAGGTTCTAAATTGCCAAAATCTATCAATTCTTCTGGTATTGAAACAGGAGCAGCATTGAATTCTAATCAAAACACATTTATCATCAGTAGCAATCGCGAAGGCGGCTTCGGTGGTTTTGATTTGTACCGAGTAGTTCAATTTGGTAACGGAGAATTTAGCGAACCGGTTAATCTTGGTTCAACCGTTAATACGGAATGGGATGAACAAGCGCCTTTCTTGTTGCCTGACGATAGAACGCTTTATTTTGCCAGCAACAGAAAAGGGAGCATGGGCGGTTTAGATATTTTCTCGACTAAAAAGTTGGATGCCAACCTTTGGACTGAGCCCACAAACTTGGGATACCCAATAAATAGCACGCAAAACGATGCCCATTTGAGCGTTTCTTGGAAAACAGGTCAAGCCTATTTTACCAGGAATAAAACCGAAACTCCAGGCGATTATTATATTTACACTGCCAATCTTCCTGGTTTTGATGTGCCTGCAACCATTTTTAAAATTCAAATATCAAATGATGATATTTTGAATTTCAATGCTCTTTCAGTGATTTTCGCCAAAGAAAAAGTGAGCAAAGAAGGTGTGTTCATTGCAAATTATAGAGTAGGAGTGAAGGGCGCTTTTCTGGTGGCTTTACTTCCTGGAGAAAGCGGAGTTCTTAGGATAGAAGCTGATGGATTTCAATTGTTCGAAAAGTCATTGTCTTTTGAACCAGGATCGGGCATACAAGAATTTGTTTTACCGATCAAATTAACCTCAATTGCAAAATGAGAGTAGGTTTCTTACTCATATTGATGTTAGTTGGCCATAGCAAATTGTGGGCGCAAGATCCGCAGTTTTCGCAATTTTATTCTGCACCTATTTATATGAATCCTGCCTTTGCAGGAAATACAGTTCAAGCGCGCGCGGTGGTTAATTACCGCAATCAATGGCCAGCAATGCCAGGCCAGTTTATTTCATATGCAGCAAGTTTTGATTACAACATTGATGAACTAAATAGTGGATTGGCGTTGGCCGTTCAGCATGATAAAGCAGGATCGGTAGCCTTACAATACACCAATATTTCGCTTAGCTATTCATATACCTTGCGTTTGTCTAGAACCTTGGCTTTCAAGCCGGGAATGTATTTCTCTTATACATTTCGTGATATAAATCAAGGTGAATTGGTTTTTGGCGATCAGCTTATTTATGATAATCCAATTTCAGGTTCGGTCAATCAATTTACAGCAGAACCAGTGCGCTATCCCGATTTGGGTTTCGGCTACATTGCGTATCAAAAGCATTGGTGGGGAGGTATGGCGTTTAACCATGTCAATAGACCAAATCAATCATTGATTGATCAAGAAGTGCGATTGCCAATGCGCTTTTCGATGCAAGGCGGTTACAACTATGTGATCAAACAAAATGTAAAAAAGAAAGAAATATCCAGTGTTACGGTTGTGGCCCATTACAAGGCGCAAGCCAAATGGGATCAACTGGATGTTGGCGCTTATTTCAAATATAAAGTGCTTACTACAGGACTTTATTATCGGGGTTTACCAATCAAGAGCAATACGTATGAGCAGCCAAATGCAGATGCAATTATTGCTTTGTTGGGCTTCGAGTACAAAGATTTTGCGATGGCCTATTCTTATGATTTAACCGTAAGTAAACTCATCACCAATTCTGGTGGAGCGCATGAATTGTCTATGGTTTGGGAGCTAGCAAGTGAACGCAAAAAACGGAAACGCAGACGCAGCCGTTTCTTGATTCCTTGTGCTAAATTCTAATCTTCGCTATTGTCTTCGACTCTCGACTTTGAGTAAGTGCGCCATTTTTCAAGCACTTCAACCATGTCTGATGGTAATTCACTTTCAAAATAAACATACTCTCCAGTGGCTGGATGTATGAAGCCGAGGCTTTTTGCATGTAAAGCTTGACGAGGCAAAATGTTGAAGCAATTGTCAATAAATTGGCGATACTTAGTAAAGGTTGTTCCTTTAATGATGCGATTTCCGCCATAGCGTACATCTCCAAAAAGAGGATGGCCGATGTATTTCATGTGTACACGAATTTGGTGCGTGCGACCTGTATCAAGCTTGCACTTTACTAGTGTCACATAGCCCAATCTTTCGAGTACTTCGTAGTGAGTTACCGCATGTTTACCGATGGTTTCATCTTCAAAAACAGCCATCTGCTTGCGGTCGTTGTTCGATCTAGCAATGTTGCCTGTAACAGTGCCTTTATCTTCAGCCACATCACCCCAAACTATGGCGTAATAATGTCTGTCAATGGTTCTGTTATAAAACTGAGCCGCCAATTTGTTCAGGGCATCTTCGGTTTTTGCTATTACCAAAAGTCCTGTGGTGTCTTTATCAATGCGATGCACCAATCCTGGAAAAGCTTCTTCGCTGGTTGGGTTTTTGGGCAACTGGCCGTAATGGAAAATCAATGCGTTTACCAAAGTGCCGCTGTAGTTTCCGTGACCAGGATGCACTACCATGTTGGATGGTTTGTTTACCACCGTAACATAGTCATCTTCGTACAAAATATTCAACGGAATGTCTTGCGGAATAAGCTCTAGCTCACGTTTCGGATGCGCATATACCAAGCTGATTTCGTCATGAGGTTTTACCTTGTAATTCTGCTTTACAACCTCACCGTTCACCAAAATATTGCCGTTTTTGGCTGCTACGGCTAGTTTGCTTCGTGAAATATTTGGGATTTTGTCAATCAAAAACTTGTCAACCCGCAGTGGCGATTGCCCGCTATCAGCGATAAGTTTGTGATGTTCGAAAATTTCTTCTTCTTGTTCGTCTTCGTAAGACTCATGAAATGATGTCATACTGCAAGATTACTGCGTAATTACCACTCGTGCAGAATAAGTGTTGCCAGAATTTAATCCAATAGCCTGAATGAAATAAAGACCTTCTGCTAAATGGCTGCAGTTGATTTGATTATTTTGATCGATTGTCCTGGTCAAAGCCATTTTACCATCAATGGTAAACACTGTAATGTTGGCTGGCTCGTCAAGACCTGAAATTTGAAAAGAACTATTGGTTGGGTTTGGATAAACCGTCAATACCGTTTTCGGCTTGTTTACTTCGCTGATTGCGAGAATGTCTTCGGTGCCAAAATCAGGACGAAGCAGCAATGCTCCTTTTTTCTTACTCGGCAACCATTCGCCATTCACTTTGTAGGCGATTTTGTCACTGGCATCGTTGTTCAAGTCAAAACCAACATAAATTTTTGTTGCTTCTGACTGCGTAAAACCAATGTAGAATGTTCCATTTACTTCCACTTCTTCATCCAGTTCATATCTGGAGAATTCATTTCCCTTTGTATATTTTGGTGTTTTGAATGCGATGTCTTCATAAATAGGATCGTTATTCAAATCGGTCCAAACTGTCAATTTAAAAGAAAGCTCTGGGTTTTGGTCATGCTGCATTTGAGGCAGATTTATGTAAAATGCCTTCAATGTGTCTTTTATTGGAGTTTCGAATTTGTAAGCAAGCGAAAGCCCAGCTCCAGTAAGTGCGTAAGCATTTTCGGCCGTGCCATCATCATAAGAATAGTAATCTCTAAAAGCTTGCTCACTTCTGATCGTATCATTAACATACAAATCGTTATTACCAGTAGCGCTGTAGAGGCAAGTAGTGCTAAACGTGGCAAAATTTTCTCCATCATCAGGAAAAATTTGTGTTGTTGGTAAAAGAAGATTCAGCGTAACAGTAGTGTTTGGTTGAAATTGATCTTGAGTAGTAGAATAAGATACAAGTTCATTATTATCCTTATCGGTCAATGAACAAGAAATACCGTCAACGAAAAGCGCATCTGGCCCAATATTTTTAATGCTAACTTGGTTAGATTCACCTTGAAACATGGTTGGAGCGGCCAAATAATGACGGTATGGCACGGAGGTGTATTGACCCAAATAAGAAGTGGTTCCAGTGATATAAGAAATGTCGAATATGGTATCGATTTTAGTTGTGTCCACATTTTTGTCTAATCTCACATAGTCAATATGCCAATGATCGTAGCTACCGCTAAGTGTCGCGTAGTTTCTAAACCTAAACTGAAATCCTTTTCTCAAAAACTTATTTCCTGATACTGAGAGAACTACTTGATCTGAGAAAACTGAATCAAATTCTGTAGTACCTCCAATGCTCCAAACTCTTTCCCATTGTTTATCACGTACATTATAGAAATCAACCACCAAAGAATCATCCGCATCTGGTGAATTTCCAATGCCACCTCCTTGGTAAAAGAAGCTGAGAAATACATTTGACATGGTACTGTCAATGTTAAGTGGCTTGCTTTCTAGTAAATCGGCTTCGCCATACGTTGTTTCAGTTGTAATATCGTATGGAAAACCAACAGCATCCGTTCCGTCAAGTGTTGCAACGCCTTGGGTTAGTGGGTTTAAAGCGTAGTTATTATTAATGAAAGCCGCTCGATCACCAATTTTGTGTGATTGTGTAACCCATCTTGAGCCATCATCTGCAACAACGAAAAGCGTGTCAAACGTATTCACGAGCAGTGTTTCAGCGGCTAATGTGTCATAGGTAACTAAGCCTGTGGTTTCATTAAAAGTGGAAATCAAATTTGAAAACGCAGTATCGAATGCAATCTCAATTCCGCTTGTGTCGTAGTAAACAATATGTATTTCATCCGCTAGAGAAGAGTCTTCTGTCCCATTCAATAATTTGGTGTAGTTGTATGTTGGGTAGAATACAAGTTCTAAAAATTCTGGGGTTAAGCCGTTTGCACTAAATAAAGTGCGAGTTTCAGGTGAAACATTTGGGTCGGTTTGTTTGGCTTTGTATTGTTTGATGTAGTTTTTCGAAAAGTCATCAATAAACGGAAGCTCCATCGTGTCAATACGGTACACGATATTGCCAACGCGTAAGTTAGCTCGGCTATTTGCTAATTGGCTTTGTGAAGCGTTGAATAGGTCTTGTAATTGTGAGTTGTATCTTAAAGGCAAAAGTTCTTCTTGTGCCGAAAGCGCGCCAAGCACAAATACTAATAAGAAGGTAACACAGGCTTTAAATAATTTCATTAAAGATCTTTAAGCTGATTTGAATCTGTTTCAATCACTGGAATAAGTGTAGAGTCAGACGTTAGAAACACATCAATGGATGAGCCTACAGAAATCATATTCTCGTTTTCAGGATTTGGTATTTGACGGTAAATCACAGCGCGAGCCGAATCTTCTGCGGTTGCACAATCCGCGCAAGGTGCAGCGCCAAGGTTAAGTCCTTTTTCTTGCAGTAAAGTTTCTGCGGACGATGCATTAAGACCATAAAGAACCGGAACAAAAATCAATTCGCCCGTTTGTCCAGCTCCAACCACTAACGTCAACTTTGCGCCTTTTGGAATGTTTGTTCCCGGCTTTACGCTTTTACCTCTATGTAAAACGTCTATCACGCAATCAGTGCATTCTGAAGGTTTGGAAGTAATTTCAAAATCCATAAATCCGTATGATTTCAGTCTTGAAATTGCCACGGATAATGACTGCATAACATTAGGAAGTTTCACCATTGGAGTGTTGAAACGTGTAATGGTTAGATATATTTTTCGATTCTCCTTAACAGAAGCATTTTCTTCAGGATCTTGCTGAACAATTTCTCCACCTGGTTTCCCTTTCAGGTAAATTGAATCAATAACTACCCCTTGAAGATTTGCATTTTTCAAAACGGCTTCAGCTTCAAGAATATCAAAACCAATTACGCTTGGTACTTCCGCTACTGCGTCAGGTCTAGTATAGTTAGCAAGAAAGAAATATGAGCCAGTTAACGCTAACCCTACAAGCATCATGGCGAGTGTGAGATTAATCAGGAATTTTTTTGAAAATATGAATCGTATCATAGGTCGCCAAAGATAATTGCCTTTCAAGTGCAAGTTTTCAATTTTATAGAAGTAATTCACGTTCTAAATTCACACATTTGTCCCGCAAGTCGAAAAAAAAATGACAAACCAAAGAATAGTTATCACAGGTGGTGCGGGCTTTATCGGTTCACACCTTACAGCTTTGCTCGTAGAACAAGGAAATCAAGTAGTAGTAATTGATACTCTTTTGAGAGGAAATAAAATCCCAAAAGAAGTTTTATCAAAAATTGAATTTCATCGTGTAGATGTCTGCGATCGTGCAAAAGTTGCTGAACTTTCAAAAGGGGCAGATATCATTTTTCACTTTGCGGCAATTTTAGGTGTTGACATCGTGGCTGATAATCCGATAGAAACAATGGAAACCGAGGTAAATGGAATGCAAAGCGTTGCCGCTGCCGCCATCGAAAATGGTATTTCTAAGATTATTTATGCATCAACCAGTGGTATTTATGGTCATTTGGCTTTAGAACAAAGCGTTAATGAAGACATTTTAGTAGATCCAAGAACCAGCTATGCAATGGCTAAGCGCTATAATGAGATTTACCTTGCGTCTCTTTACGAGGAAAAAGGAATCGATTCTATTGCGCTCAGATTCTTCAATGTTTATGGTCTTCGTCAAGATAACCGAATGGTAATTCCTAGATTTTTCGAACAAGCTTTGGATGGCGAAGCACTAACTGTATTTGGCAGCGGTGAGCAAACTAGAGATTTTACTTACGTGGAAGATGCAGTAAAATCGACCGTGTTGCTAGCCGAAAAAGTGAAGGGATTTGAAATCTTCAATATTGCGAACGAAAAGGAAGCTACCATTTCTGATCTGGCTCAAAAAATCAAATCAATTACAGGTTCACAAAGCCCGCTGAAGTATATCGATGCGCCAAGTAAACGCTACGATTACGAAGTAGGGAGAAGATATGGAAGCTCAGAAAAGCTTGAGAACTTCATCAACTATAAGCCAAATACAGGTTTAGATGAAGGTCTACAAGTGATTTTGCAGGAGCTTAAAAACTAAACTCTTTCTTGTTCATAATATCGGCTTAGGCCTTTATTCTTGCTGGTTTAGCCCATTATTTTTGATTCAATCATTTAGATCAATCACAACGTGGGAAAGAAAACTATTGCCATCATTTTTGGAGGCTTTTCAGGGGAAAGAGCCATTTCAGAGAAAAGCGCTCAAATTGTTGCGAAATATCTTAATCCAGAAAAATTTGAGTCTTTCTTGATCGATATCGATGTAAAGCTTTGGCAAGCTTTGGTAGATGTGGAGCGAATTGACATTAACAAGGATGACTTCTCTTTTCAACTTGGCGATAGAAAAGTAGTGTTTGATGGTGTGTTCAACGCTATTCACGGCACACCTGGAGAAGACGGTAAAATCCAAGGTTATTTTGATCTACTCGGTATTCCGTATAACAATTGCGGTGTGCTTGCTTCGTCCATCACTTTTGACAAAAGCGCTTGCAATCGCTATTTGAGCGCTTCGGGCATTAATGTAGCCAAGAGTTATATTGTAAGAATTGGTGATGAAATAATACCTCAAGAAATTGTCGATCGCGTAGGTTTGCCATGTTTTATAAAACCAAATGATGGTGGCTCTAGCCTAGGTGTAACTAAGGTTAAAAAAATTGAAGAAGTCGTTTTGGCTATTGAGAAAGCTCAAGCAGATGGCGTTTCGGCTTTGGTAGAATCTTTTTTAGATGGTACAGAGGTAAGCTGTGGTTGCATTAAAGTAGACGGAAAACCTAAAGCGACTGCAGTCACAGAAATTGTTCCTGCTAACGAATTCTTCGACTATGAATCGAAATATTTGAACAACAAAACCCAAGAAATTACGCCTGCTCGCTTACCTGCTGATACATATAACGAAGTCATGCGATTGACGGAGAATATTTACCATTATGTTGGTTGTAGCGGAATGATACGAGTAGATTTTATGGTGTGTAAGGATGGCGTTTACCTTATCGAAGTAAATACCACTCCCGGCTTAAGTGAGGCCAGTATTATTCCACAGCAAGCCATTTATGCTGGATATACCCTTCAGAGTTTCTTCGATCTTACAGTAGAGTCTATGTTCAACGAGCCGACTCTGCTCAAGCGCATTAGTTAGATTTAAGAAATCCGACCAATTTGTCCACTGCCAAAGCGCGATGGCTTACCTGGTTTTTTTCTGATTGAGACATTTCAGCAAAGGTCTTTTCGAAACCATCGGGCCTGAAAATAGGATCATAGCCAAAGCCATCTGTTCCAAATCTTTGTGTGGATATTTCACCATCAACTCGTCCTTCAAAAAAGTGGGTTTCGTTATTGATGATGAGACAAATAACAGTTCTGAAGCATGCCTTTCTATTTGGTTCGTCAGCTAATAAATCCAACGTTTTTTGCACATTATCATCAAATGAGCAACCTTCACCAGCAAAGCGAGCAGAGTAAACACCTGGCGCGCCATCCAAGGCTTCTATTTCTAATCCTGTATCGTCAGCAAAACAGTCAATAGAATAAAGCTCCTTAATATGTTTGGCTTTAATCTCTGCATTCTCTGCAAGGGTTGCTCCGGGCTCTTCTATTTCATCTTCAAAGCCCAAATCACGCATGGAAATTACTTCTAATTCATTAACAAGTTTGTTAGCTATCTCTGACAGTTTGTGCTTGTTGCCCGAGGCGAATACTAGTTTTTTCATATAAAAATTAATTATGTTCCAAGTCCTTTCTCGGCATTTTTGGCCTTATACATTCCCAACAAGAAAAATGTGAAAAACGGCATCAGGGGAATTTTAAATCGAACTAACGCACCAAAATTTGGTGTAGTGAAACCGATTGAAAATGCGAATGTCAGAGAGAAAATAATACAAAAGAGGAAGATTGGGTGATCTGCGATTTGCTTGATTATTTTTCTGAAACTAACTTTTATCAGTAAACGAAGGGTTAAAAATGCCAAAACCGTGTTTTCGGCTGCCGAAAAGAGCATTACAATATTTCGAACTTGAAAAATGGTGGGTCCAAATAGACCGTAAAAAGTAGCGATTGGCACTTTTGACAAAACACCCAAAAATGTTGGGTTTACAGTGCCAATGTCAAAGGAGTTACCACCGTAATAATCTCGTTTCAAATCTTCTTGTGTTACAAGCGCCTTCTCTAAAATCTGATCGGCAGCGTACGATCCAAAAAAATCACTGAACTGATTGAACAAGAAAAAGAATACTCCACCGCTTAATATGCCAACGAGGGGTAAAGTTATTCTTCTGAGGAACGTATTTTTTAATCTAGATACTGGAGCACTTAGCAACCAAAGCAAAATACCTGGCAGTAGAACAAGAAAAATGTAAGGTTTGATGGAAATGATGATGTAAAGAGCTAGGACAGAAAAGAATATTTTTCTTAGTTGGAATTTGCGCTTGATTATTATGAAATAGAAACTATATACGAAGTAAGCTGCAGATGTATATGTTATTGTGTCTTTGGAAATTCCTGAACCCCAAAACAGTACACTGGGTATGAATAATGCGGCAATCGATGCAATTCTTTGATCGCTTAAAATCGCTTTAAAAAGAAGGAAAAGTTTCCAAGAGCCTATAAATGTTATTCCTGACAGAAGCACAGAGCAGAGTAAGTAACTTTTAAAAGAGAGGAAAAGCAGCGGAACTAAGATTTTTGAAACTGTAAATGTTTGACTATCAGAATATATATAGCCTAGTGGATAGCCTGTGCTATTATTAAATGAAGTGTAGTTTTCAATTGAATAGCTATCTAGATACAGTCGCAGTCCAGATTGAAAATCATTCAAAAACATGTTTACAAAAGGCACTGCAGTGTGATAGTATGCGAGCGTATCACCGCCTCCATAATAGAAAAGATAAATTCCGGCAAAGAAAACCGCACCTACAACTCGCAGACTCAAGGCTGATGTAAAAAGTCTTTTATTTTCCTTGGGCGCAAGAAAATAACCCAATCCAATTACTATTCCAGCGTATACAGGTAGTAATAAATATTCCCAAAAATCGACTAAGCTGTTGGACAATGTTGTTTATTATGATGCGAAGAAATCAAAGAACAGCGAAATAGCCATTACATTTGTTCCTTAACTGGATTTTTCATGAAGATACTTGTTACTGGAGGCGCAGGATATATTGGTTCACATACCATCATAGATATTTTAGAACAAGGCATTCATGAAGTGATTTCGATCGATAATTTTTCAAACTCAGATGAAAAAGTATTTGATAGAATCTTTGAAATTACAGGACAACGAGTTAAGAATTATAACTTAGACCTTACTGATTATCAGAAACTGAAAACCGAAGTATTTGAAAAAGAAGGCAAAATAGATGGAATAATCCATTTTGCAGCACTAAAGGCTGTAGGTGAATCTGTAGAAAAGCCTGTTCATTATTACTACAACAACCTCAACAGTATGATCAATCTGTTGAAATGCACACAGAAATTTGATGTGAATTACTTCATCTTTTCTTCCTCATGTACAGTTTATGGCAATCCAGAAAACATTCCGGTAACTGAGAACTCACCGATCGGAGTGACAGAGTCTCCTTATGGATACACAAAAGTGGTTGGAGAACGAATTTTAGAAGATTTCGCCACAACAAAAAGTAATTTTAAGGCGGTGGCTTTACGCTATTTTAATCCAGTTGGTGCACACATGAGCGGGCTAAATGGCGAGTTTCCAAAAGGTCGGCCGAATAACTTAGTGCCTGTTGTTACCCAGTTTGCTAGCCTGTGGTTATCTGAGCTTACTGTGCACGGAACTGACTACGAAACAAGAGATGGCACTGCTATCAGAGATTACATTCACGTAAGTGACATCAGCCATGCACATCTTTTGGCGATGGAGAAATTAGCCAGCCAATCAGATTACAAATCATACGATATTTTCAATCTGGGAGTTGGTCAAGGAGTTACAGTTTTCGAGGTCATTAATGCGTTTGAGAAAGTATCAGGAATAAAACTGAACTATACAGTAGGACCAAGAAGAAGCGGTGACGTTGAGGCTATTTATGCTAATAATCAAAAAGCCAGAACTGAATTAGGTTGGAATCCAAAGTATGGAATTGAAGATGCAATGAAATCTGCTTGGATTTGGCAACAAAAACTAAATGCTGCTATGCATGATGATAAGGTTCTCCTTTCATAATTGTAAATGCGCGGTATAGCTGTTCAGCAAAAATGGAACGAATGATTTGATGGCTGAAAGTCATTTGCGAAAGCGATATTTTTTCATTTGCTCTCTCATAAACCATGTTGCTGAAACCATATGCGCCACCGATTACGAAAACTAAATTGCCAGAAGCATAAAGCAGTTTCTGGTTTACCCAATCCGCAAATTTCACTGAGCTAAATTCTTTTCCGTTTTCATCTAAAAGCACCAATGTTTCTGTGGGTTCAATTTTAGAAAGAATGAGTTCTCCTTCTTTTTGCTTCAACAGTTCAACATTGGTTCTATCAATCTTTTTCACATCTGCCAACTCTTCCCAAGAAACTTTGTGATAGTGTTTTAACCTGTTTAAATACACTTGGAGGGCTTTTTCTACAAAGTCCATATTGGTTTTTCCGATAGAAATGATGCGAATCGTCAATGTTCAGGTATATTTGATCGTAATATTATTCAAATGAATAAAATCATTCTTACAATCGGCCTTGCATTCATATCTGTAATGGCATTTTCTCAAGATTTTGATAAAATTACTTCTGCTTTTGGCAATGGTAATGTTTCAGAATTGGTTCCACTTCTAGCAGCTACAGTAGACATTTCTATTGATGATGAAGTTTTAAAGCTTGGGCGAAGCGATGCTGAGGCCCGTTTGCGAACCTTCTTTTTGAATCATAGTCCAAGCTCCATGAAGGTGGTTCATAAAGGGGTTTCTAAAAATGACGTTCACTATATGATTAGCGCCTTGCAGACCAATGATGCGACATTTAGAGTGACCGTTTATATTCATAAAAATGGCCAAGAATATTTGATTCAAAGCCTTGAAATAGAAAAAGAATAGACAGATTGATGGGATTTGATTTGACTTCTTTTATAAAGCAAGCTTTAGAAGAAGATATTAGAGAAGGTGATCATACCTCTTTGGCTACCATAGCCGAAGACGAGTGGGGGACGGCAGTGCTGAAAGTAAAAGATGATGGTGTGCTAGCAGGCATCGAAGTAGCCAAGGCCATTTTCAACCATTTCGATCCAAGCTTGCATTTTGATCAAATTTTAAAAGATGGAGATCATATTAAAAAAGGCCAAGAAGCCTTTAAAGTATCAGGAAAGATCAGAAGCATTTTAAGCACCGAACGATTGGTGCTAAACTTAATGCAACGCATGAGTGGTGTTGCAACCACCACTGCTAAATATGCCCAAGCAATTGCCCATACCAAAGCCAAGGTGCTGGATACAAGAAAAACAACTCCGCTATTACGCTGGTTCGAAAAAGAGGCTGTGAAAATAGGAGGAGGTGTTAATCATCGGTTTGGGTTGTATGATATGATTTTGATCAAAGACAACCATGTGGATGGAGCAGGAAGTATAGCTGCTGCATTAAATAGAACACATGATTACCTCACGTTTATAAATCTAGATCTTAGAATAGAACTTGAAGTAAGAAACTTTGAAGAACTGCAGCAAGCTCTTGATCATGGAAGCCTAGATAGAATCATGCTTGATAATTTTTCGCCAGCCGATACCAAGAAAGCGGTAGAATTGATTGCAGGTAGGTTTGAAATTGAATCTTCAGGAGGAATAACGCTCGAAACTATCACGGCTTATGCCGAAACAGGAGTAGATTTTGTCTCTGTAGGTGCGTTGACCCACTCGGTGAAATCGCTTGACTTGAGTTTGAAGGTTATTAAATAGTCTTTATTGCCAGAAATTCTCGAGATCACTAAACGTTTGAGCTTCTTTTAATACCGAAAATTCGTTTCCTTTTATACCAATAATTCTAGGCATTAGCTGGGAGCAATGCATAGACCATAGGGCATATGAGTTTGCACCAGTGTCCATAATCAAACAATAGTCTCCAATTTCAGTTTCTGGAAGGTTTAGGTTTTTTGCGATATAATCTCCTCCAAAACAAAGGCTTCCTGCCACATCGCTAGATATGAATTGGTTGTCGTTTGTTTTTAAGTTCTGGTTCAGTATGTTTATTCTATGAGGCCACATTGTTGGTTGATAGCATTCTCGTAAAAAGTTCTCTGCTCCAAAATGTTGTATTATGGTTTGATGCGTTTTGAATTTTTTCACCTCTTCAATTACAGAAAGAGAAAAACCAGCGTATGCGTGATAAAATCTTCCGAATTCAGTAAAAATCTCAAAATCAAGTTTTTCAAAAAGGGAAGGACAAGCAATTGAAAGTGCTTCAAAATAATCAACTAGAATTGATGTATTTTGGACCTCATAGTTTACTCCCAATCCACCACCTATATCTAGGTATTTAATTTCAATATTCTCTTTTTTCCAAGACTCAATAACATCAAGTAAAACCCGAATATTGTTTACCATTGGAGTTATGTCAAAGCTTTGTGAGCTGCTATGAATATGTAGCCCAAGGGTTTGTTTTGATGACTTGAAAAAATCTTTGACTTGTTCAAGATTAGAAATAGGTTCGCCAAATTTTGAATATCTATTCCCAACATCCATAGATTTATCGCTTCTAGAATCGGCTTGAGGATTTATTCGTAATCCAAAGCTTAGGTTTGGATAATTAAAAAAAGGTGACAGAAGCTGGAGCTCATGCAGTGAGTTGGCATTTATTATTATTCTGTTTTCAAGTTTGGAAACGGCTTCTATCTCAGTATTTTTTTTAATCGGAGAATCCCAGATTATTGTCCCTTTGTGTGATTTGCTGGCTAGCAAAACTTCATTAACCGAAGCAGCCTCTAATTGAAAACCAAAAGCACTTATCTCTGATAAAATGCCATTTAATGGATTTGTTTTTATTGCAACTGCATGGCTCCAATTAGCAGGAAAAACATTAGATACGCTTACCATGTTTTGATGCAGTACATCAAAGTCATAAAAGTGCAAATGTGATTCGGAATCAATAAACAGATTGCTCTTTTTAAATTGAGAAATAAGGGAGTTTATATGTTTCGAATCGAGCATTTAGTGAAAAACAAGAGCGTCTATTATTTTCTCTAAAACTTCCACGATCAATTCATCAGAACTGTAGTCGTATCCTGATTCTATTAAATTTCGAATGTTTCTTGAACCAAGTGCAAACCTTAAAAATGAATGGTTTTCATAATTCACTGGCTGGCCAATAGAGATGCTTTCGAATCTTGATTGATATTTTGTACTGTTTAGAAGCAATTCATCATAGATTGCTTTCAATTGCGCACTATTCAAGATTTTACCATCTTTTTTTACCATAAAAGAGACGATACTTCGGTTGGTTTTATCTTGATCAAACATCAAGATAAACTTATCAGAAACTCCAAGTGCCTCCGTTATTTTTTTATTCCAAGCACTTATCGCATAGGTTACATCTCTCTCTCCGTATGCAATGATTAATTCTGATTCGCAAAGCGCAGCTTCCCATCTCAGGGTTAGGCCAATGTTTTCTATTTCAGGAAATTGTGCTCTGATATTTTTGTAAACAGGTGGTATGTCATACTTTGAAAAAACGGTATCAAAACCGGCAACCATCTCACGAGTTATTTCAGCTTTTTTAATGCTACTCGACACCTTTTCAGGGATAAGCAATGCCCCGCAAAATGGCGGACTTTGATAAAACTTAGATCCAGTGATCATCAAAAGACAATTCAATTCTAGCAGTTCATTGAACAGCTTTGGTGTAGCTCTCATTTGGCATAAGTCTACCACATAGGTCACATTTGTCGGACCATCTTTTATAATAGATACATTGTCTTCTATGCCTGATTTACTGCCAATAACCAAGTTCACGATAATATGGTGTGAATCTTTGTATTGCTCTATGGCATTGTAAATTTCTGATTTGTGGTCAAGAATATTTCCATCAATATCTCTAGCGGCAAAAAGAATTTGACTCACTTCCAAATTATTATTGAGAGCGCTTCCTTTTTCAACAGTTTCTAAAACCTGGGTTTTCTCTGAAAAGTATTTACCAGCGTTTGCAAGCAAAGTTCCAGTGCCCAGCTCTTCAGGGCACGTGATCAGACTCATGATTGGCCTACTTGGATCGGTAATTTTAGAAAACAAAAGAGGGAAATAGCAAAGGTCGCTGCCAGAAGGAGCGAAAAATATATTGAAGTCTTGCGTATACGAATCTTGTAAAAGCGCTTTCATTCTAAAGCGTTGCTTAATGCGAATGTCTTCGACTGTAGCCTCACCAGAGGTAATTCTATTATAAACACCTTTTACTCTCGGCTTCACATCATCACTTATTGGTGAACAAGTGCAAGAACCTCGGTTTAAGTGACCATTTGACACCAAAGGATTAAGATAATACTTGTTTAAACCGTTCGCTTTTAGCTCAATTCTTTCATCACCGCCACTGGTGATTGCTTCGTCAAATGTCATTTTTGTAAGTCCTGTTTTATTCAAAGCATGGGTATTATTTCATCAATCTTTTTCTACTTATGACCTATAAAAGGTATAGATCATTTCATTCGTCAATAAGTAGCTTGTTTCAATAAAAAAGGCTTTGAGGTAATTTGGAAAGATTTTTCTCTGGAATGCAGTAGATATTATCGTGCTCCGGTAAATCAGAAATCGACTTTATTTCGGTCAGTTTAGAAAGTTTTTCTTTTCCCAGAGCTGATTTGTACATTTTAAAAATGTTGAAATCCTTTATGAACGTATATAAAGGCGCAGTGTCTTCCCCAAAAGTATTATTTCTTTTTGAGGAGAATTCTACAACCATCATCGGAGGGTTTTGAGATTCTGTAATGAATTTTTTCGCTCCTTTTAATACTTCTAGCTCGTAGCCCTCAACGTCAATTTTGATCAGTTTAATTTCATCAGTCTGGCTGAAATAGTCTGAAAAAACAATCTCTTTAATATCGTATGACTGATCTGATTCTGAATGTTTAATGAGAGATGCGCCCCCTCTGTTTACATCCCATCGGTCATATATTTTACTGTCTTTCGTTTCGCTGCTTATCGCAAACGACTCAGGTTTAATATTTTGTCGATTATTTAAATTTATGTTGTCTTTAAGCATTTCATGTGTCTTAGGATTTGGCTCAAAAGAAATTACTTTGCCAGAATCTCCAACGGCATAGCTCGCATAGAGAGACATTAGTCCAATATTGGCTCCTATGTCAACAAATGTATCACCCAAGGTTAACATTTTGCCAATAACATCTAAGGTGCCTTTTTCATAAGTTCCGAAATAATAGATTGCTCTTTCGATGCCATTATCTTCAATGGGATCAATTTTCATTTTGAAGTTATAAATGGTCTCGATTGTAGTTATGCCTTTTGGGCTTGAAATTAGAATTTTGCTTAAAAAGCGAGCTATTTTTGCTGAACCAAAAAAGCTTAAATCTCTAATCGAAGAAACAAATTTTCTCTTGTTGATTAAACGGGTGTTATTCATCGGTTTCTATTTCTGGACATCAATAAATTCAATCCACTTTTGCGTTTTTCAATTAATTTAAAAACGAGGGTAAATATTGTAAAAAACGCCAATTCTTTTAGAGATAAAAACCAATAATTTCGAACAATGGATAATGGTCAGTCAGTGTATTCTTCATCGGGTGAGTTTCTTTACAAGACGAAAACGATATAATTTTTCTAGCAATTGCCCATTACATTAGTTTTAATTTGAACATGCCAAAGCGTATACTTTTCATTGCTCCGAGTTTATCCTCCTTTATTCGCCTCGATATTGAGATTCTTGAAAAGCATTTTGATGTAACTACTTCAATCTTTAATTGGCAGAGAAAGGTTCTCACTCCTTTCTTGATGATAGCCCAGTTTTTCTCTGTTTTAAAAGCGATTTTTATTCATAGAGTTAATTTTATAGTGATTTCATTTGCAGGTTACTGGTCATTTATTCCGTCATTTTTAGGGATGATTAGTAATACCAAAGTGTATGTTATTGTGCACGGAACTGATGCGTGTAATTTCCCTGAAATAGACTACGGAAGTTTGAGGAAACCAATCCTTAGGTGGGTTATTAAAAGATCTTACGAATGGTGTTACATGTTACTTCCCGTCAGCGATTCTTTGATTAGATCAGAGAACAATTATTTTGCAGGTAACCAACCAAAGCAAATTGGAGTTCTTGCAGAATTTCCAAATTTAAAGTTGAAATATACCGTAGTGCCAAATGCGTTTAAGACTGAATTTTGGACAGAAAATCCAGTTGTTGAAAGATCTCAAAATGTATTTGTAACAGTGGCTTCGGATGGTCGTGAGGTTTTAAAAGGCATTGATTTGATTGTTGAATTGGCAAGGCAAATGCCTCAAATTAAGGTGGTAGTGATAGGTATGAATATTTTTAATGGTGATTATCCTTCAAATGTTCATTTTGTTGGAAGAAAGACCCAAGCTGAATTGAAGGAATATTTTTACCGAAGCCAATTCTATTTTCAGCTTTCTGTTTTTGAAGGTTTTGGATGTGCCTTGTGCGAGGCTATGTTATGTGGTTGTATTCCGATTGGGTCTAAGGTTAATATCCTGCCAGAAATTATTGGTGACTCAGGATACATTGTAGAAAAACGTGATATCGAAATGTTGAAACGGTGCGTTGCAGGAGCTATGGGTAGTCCAAAAGCTCAAGCTCAGGGTGCATCAGCTTCTCAGAATATCAAAAACAATTATTCTCTGAAAACTAGAGAAAATCTATTATTAAGTGTTTTGACAAAATAATTTTTCGGAAAAGCACGCGTAATTGTTACAATATTCGTTCGTCAGACCCGCTCAATTCTTTTAAATCAAAAACTACCAGATCTTTTCCTCATAAATTGACTCTTGATGGGTATTATTAGAAAACAAAGTTTTTTTTCAAGTATCATTCTATATATCGGTATGGCGTTTGGATTTGTACTAATCTTATTCGTTTATCCGAAATATCTAAGTCCCGAAGAAATAGGCTTAGTTCGAGTGATCATTGATATTGCAGCGCTACTTTCACCATATATTTTGCTCGGTGTTCCAAATACTTATGTGAGATACTTTCCATATTTTTTAGACGACAAAACCAAGTTGGCTGTTTTTCGATTTTATTCTATTCTAATACCATCTATCAGCACGTTAATTTTTCTCGGGATTTATAAATTATGTGAAGGATTTTTAATTGCAAGCTTTAAGGCACAATCAGAGCTTTTAATAGAATTTTTAGATTTTATTCCAATTCTAATTTTCATAATGGGTGGTAACCAAATATTGAGAGCTTTTTATCGTTCCGAACTTGATATTGTTACCCCAAACTTTTATGAATCAATTTTGCTCAGGATATTTTTTGGGGCGGCTGTTTTAAGTTACTATTACTTCCAGTTAGAAGTAGAATGGTTAGTCTATTTTTTCTTAACTGCTCATGCTGCCATTTTCATCTTGATGATTATTGGGTTTGTTGTTGATGGTAATTTTAAAATTGCTTTTAATCGCAGTCTGACTAAAATAGAAGTGAATCAAATCATTGTTTTCGGATTATTCGTTACAGCAAATACATTAACTGGAGCAGTAATTTTAAGACTTGATACTTGGATGCTTTCTTCGCTTTCGGGGCTGGCTGCCACAGGAATATACAGCGTGGCCATGCAGATGGGTACCGTAATTGATCTTCCCAAACGGTCTTTCTCGCAAATTACAACTCCGGTTATTTCTCAATCTTTCAAAGACAACGACTGGAAACAGATTAAAGAAATTTACCACAAAACCAGTTTAAACCAATTGCTCATAGGCGGTTTCATTTTTATCGTGGTTTGGTCAAATGCGCACGATTTATTCTCGCTTATACCCAATGGCGAAGAATATGCAGCTGGTATTTGGGTGCTTCTTTACATAGGTTTATCAAAGTTGTTTTCTATTGCAACGGGTAGTACAATGGAAATTTTGCAAGTGAGTAAATATTACAGACATACAATCTGGATTTCTCTTTCGCTCGTTTTTTCAGCTATTTTGCTCAATTTGTGGCTGATTCCAATATACGGAATTACAGGTGCCGCCATTGCATCAGCTGTTGCGCAGTTATTGCATAATTTGATTCTGTTGTTCTTTGTTTGGTGGAAATTAAAGATGCAGCCTTTTAATATCCAGAACCTGTATGGTTTACTTTTTTTAGGCGCTCTTATGAGTATTTTTTACCTATTCGTTTTTAATCTTAATCCGATAGTTAATGTTGCAATTCGATCAATGATTGCAGCTTTGATCATGGCCTTGGGTATTCTATATCTTCCTATTTCGGAAGATTTGAGACAAATGCTGAAAATGGTATTGAAACGAGTAAATATTCGTCTTTAAAGCTTTCTTCATTAGCTCTTAAACTCGTATAATTTGAGCCATTTGCTTAGGTCGACATTTAGGGTAATGATTTCTTGTTCAGAAAAGTTCTTTTTGTACCTGCCGTTATTCGGCTTATCTAATTTTACTTGAAGCATTTCAGGTTCAAAATCTATACTTACAAACGCGCATAATTTCTTTATTTCTGATTCAGGATTGGCGAGGATATCTTCAAATTTGACCTCTATAAAATCAGATTTATCAAGTCGTGCTTTCTCTTCTTCCCATTGCGCCATCACCGATTTGTACCATGAAATAAGATGCTCTAGTGCTGTTGGCGCCCATTTTTGCTGTTGCAAGCTACTAATAACGTCTCTGGGATCGCGAACCACATGAATCAGTTTCATGCCTGGTATAATCGCTTTTAGGTCTGACGCAAATAGAATGTTATGTGTATTGTCTTCTAGGTAAATTGATTTGCCTTGTTTTTCGCAAATCGCATCAAATAATTTATCAGTAAATAGCTCCAACTTTTTAGCCAAAGTGGCTTTATCAATCTTTGGCGCAAAGCTCATTTGATAGTTGGCTTTATTGGCCTCTAATCCTGGCCAAACAGCTGAATATTGAAATTCTGTTAAGTCGGCTATTAGCGTTTTTACCAAATCAGAATAACCAGGAATCCACTCATTAAGCTCCCAACCAGAATAGGGCGGAGGTGTTAATGATAATCCTTTAGGGTCGATGCTTTTAATGCGATTGGTTTCTTCTCTTTTTTCATCGCTTAAAGCTGAAAGTGAAAGAAGATACTCTTCCAATTCTTTGATCTTGTAATCGGCCTTATATGGCGACCAGTTGGCTGTAAAACTTTGGTAAAAGTCAACGATACCTTTTGGGTCGATCATGAATCTGTATTCAAATGGCAGGGTGGCGATTTTGCTGTGCTGACCGAATATTTCTTTTAAAATATTGGTTCCAGATCTGCCTGTGCCAGCTATTGAAATTACATTTCGCATGGTCTTCTTAAACTATCCATCGTATTACTTCAAATGCCTCGGCAAATTCAATTCCAGCTTGTAAACCTCTATAATTTGCAATGCCGCGTATCAATTTGTCTTTAGCATAAAGTCGCTTCGATTGAGATTTATATTGCTCCATCGCAGCCACTTTTCTTGTCATATCTTCTTCGTTCAGCTCTATAAAGCATTGTGATGAAAATTGAAAGTTGTTCCAAATAAATTCGTAACCCAGGAGCGTAGTGTTCTTAAAAGCTCTTTTCGCTTCCATACTAATGGTGCCATGGTCTTGATGTATGTCATAAGAAGAAGGACAAAAGACCAAATCAGGCTTCAACTCTCGGTTTAGTTTAACCAAATCTTCTAAGATTTCTTGTCTATTTGCTGGGAAATGACGTACTCGATAGTCTAATATGATCAAGTCTTCGTTTGGGATGCCAAGTTCGGCTGTAGCAGCTTTTACTTCGTGAGTAAGTGTGTCTGGAGCGAAACCCTCAGGCACAGATTCTTCACAAGTAGAAAAAGCGACATAAATAACTCTTTTGCCCAACGACTTGAGCTTGTGAATTGTGCCTCCGCAGCCTAGTTCGCCATCATCGGTATGTGGAGCTAGAACAAGAACGGTTTCAAATGCTTCAAGAGCTGAATGTTTCATAGTCGGTATCAAATAGTTGGCAAACTTGCTGAAAAGTTACTTTTTCGGCATCAAATCTTTTTAATTCTTCAGAGATAAACTCATTTGGCATGGATGATTTTTCACCTATCATCAAGTGCAGAAATACGTTGTACTCGGTTTGGGTCGAAGCTTTTTCTGCATTGTTTAAAGCTTCAGTAAACTCACTTTGGCTGGTAATCTTGATGTGAGGTATTTCTAATAACCCGTTTTTGTAACGAAATGGTTGAGAAGATTCGAGAATAGAAATTTCGTTAATAGAAATTTCTGTAAAGCTTACCCCTTCTGTTTTTTTCTGAAGTAAAATGTCATGAACTGGATACATACGATGTGCATCAAGTTTCAAGTTTTTCAAGATTAAGCTTTCTTTAATTAGCTCAAAATCACTTTTTAATTGCTTCCTTAAAAAGGAGTTTCCTATTCCATCGATCACACAATCCGATAAGTTAGGTAGTTGCATAGCATCCATCACTTCCTTATCCATTTCTTTAGTCAAAATTACCTTGACGCTGAATAGACCATTTTTTCTAGGATAGTTTCTATAACTCCTAAAAGGCGGAAAATTGAACGCTGATTTAAATTGAGTTTGTTTATAGTTGTCCCAATAAGGATTCAGCTGACCTCCATAAGGTTCTCCACGAGGTTGATAAGTTGCTTTATTGGTTGGTTGAAGCTTTAATTGAAAAGTGTTGTTCTCAAATTTGGGCAAACATTCTTTAAAAAGTTGAATTCCAGCCGTTGTGATTTTTTCGTAAAGCGATTTAGCCGTTTCATCCTTGGTGATTTCTACCGCTTTTTGATCCACAATGGGTCCGTTATCTACCCCGGTCATCATTTTGTGTAGCGTGATGCCAGCAAAAGGCTCACCCTTGATTATTGCCCAAGGCAAAGGTCTAGAGCCTTGGTTATTAGGTAGTAAAGCGGTATGCAAATTAAAAACTCCGTAACGAGGAATATTCAACAATGGCTCTCTAAAGATTTCACTCCAAAAACAGGAGAAAATGATGTCTAGATTAAGACTTTGAAGTAATGCTAGCGATTTTGATGAATTCACATTTATGCCTTCATACACCGCAATTTCATGATGTTGAGCTTCTTCTTTTAAAGATGGATGTCCAAGTTGTTGATGCCAAATCTTCATGCCGGCTTCGTCATCTCGCGTGTAGACTGCAAGCACCTCATGGTTTTGAGCTATTAGCTCATTGAGCATTGCAACGCTCAATAGTTTACTGCCAACCAATGCTACTCTCATGCTTTGACAACAGCTTTTAATAAAGCAGCCAGCTGTTTAGTTGTTCCTTTTCTGCTGTAGTTTGTATACAATAAATTTCCTTCCTGGCCGGGCGTATTATCTTCTGTAAAGGCATTGAACAACTCAAGCATACGGGTTTTGATGCCATCATAATTATCATATTCGAGCATGCTCGGTTTATCACATTCTTTGAGAATAGCTGCAGCATTTCCGTCTATTGGTCCTACAGCTAATAAAGGCCTTTTCGTGGCCAAATACTCAAAGATTTTTCCGGTTAGTATTCTCTTGTTTTCTTTATCCATTGGTATGGGAAGAAATAGAACGTGAGCAGCCATCATTCTCGAAATGGCTTTTTTGTGAGGTACAAATTCTTTGATCGATACATTGCTCATTAGGCCAGCTTCTTTGAGCGAATGTTCAATTTCGGACGAAATATTTCCTGTGATTTCAAATTCGAATGCTTTTGCAAAAAGTGGATTTTCTTCACACAAATCGCCAAGCACTTTCCAAACCGTTTTTGTGTTTTGAACGGGTTTTAAATTGCCAACGTAGGCTAGCCTGAATTTTTGAATTGTCTCAAACTCTAAATTCTCAAAATCAGATTCATCGTATCCATTTGGTATGGTAACCACGTGATTAGATCGCGCTTTTAAATCTTCAGTAATGCCTGGCGTAGCCGTGATGATAGCATCTGCCGTTTTTAGTGTTTTCGTTTCCAATGCCAGGTCTTTCGCATCAGATTTCTTAGTTCGTAATAAAAACTGATTGTAGTAGATCGTTGTCCAAGGGTCTCTAAAATCAGCGATCCAAGGAATGTTGAATTCAGCTTTGAGTTTCAGGCCAATTAAATGTGTGCTATGTGGCGGACCTGAAGTGATGATCACATCTGGTTTTTCTTGCACAATTACTTCAAGAGCTTTTTTGTAAGCGTAATTATTCCATCCTACACGTGCATCAGGAATAAAAAAATTGCTTCGGATGTAGTTGCTCAGTTTTGCAAAAGCACTTTGCTTGCCTTTTACACTTGCCATAGCTACCTCTACCGATTTGCCTTTTTTACCGCGCAATGCATTATAGATGGCGAAAGGTTCAAAGGTGTTGGTTTTGTAAACCAACATATCCTTAGGTATATCTTTTTCAAGCGAAAGGTCAGTACTTGGGTAGCTGCCATTTGCTACTGTGATCACGATTGGTTGCCAATCATTTTCTGGTAAATACTTGCAAAATTTCAGCCACCGTTGCACTCCCGGGCCAGAACCTGGAGGCCAATAATAGCTGAATATGAGTGCAGTTTTGGCCATTAACTATCCGATGCTTTCTTGGTTCTTTCTAAAATAAAGAAAGGTTAGGCCGACAGAGAATAACACAAATAGGGCCGAGCCAGCATAAGTAATGCCTTGCCCTACTGGATAACTCTTAGGTTTGAATTCCATTACGATTTCGTGGGTGCCTGCTGGTACTTTTAGACCGCGTAATAGATAGTTCACTCTCACTATTTCAGCTTCTTCATTATCAATTGTTGCAACCCAACCATTTTTGTAATAAACTTCTGAAAACACCGCTAAACCATCGTTTTGGTTTGAGGTGGTGTACACTAATTTATTTGGTTCAAAAACATTCAGCTCAATTTTTGAATCTACGCTTTTGTCAAAATTGTAATTGTATATCTGCTCTTCAAATTCTGTTGAAACGATAGCAGTAGAATTTGGGTCAAAGTTTCCAAGTGCGTCCATTTCTTCTCTCGCGGTATTCGCTTTTTGAATGTTGCTTACAAACCAAGCATTGCCGCATGCAGCAGGGTTTTGAGCATATCCATTCGCATTGTTGGGTTGAAGGATGAAATACTTTGTGTTAAGCATATTGTATACAGGCAGGCTTCGAGCTGCGGTTGGGTCTAAAAAGATGCGATCGCCTTGCTGTCTCAATCCTTGTTGAAGCTTTTGAATTTGAGGCGACAATTGGTTTTCGATCAGTTCTTGATAACGCTGAAGTTTTGCTGCGTGGTGTCCACCAACGTTTTCATGTTGATAGCAAGTGAGTCCATCAGTCCAAGGGCTTACCGATAAATTAATTACTCGGTGATGAGGATCGGTATCTTTCAAAATACTTTGATCTGCTGCCGTTGCTGCGAATCGCTTGCTGAAATCAACTTCTTTGCTAAACTCATCATTGTTGAGATATCTTTTGCTCACTCGAGCCATATCTCCTCCAATTAACAAAGCCAAAATAAGATAAGCTAATGTGTTGTTTAGTTTGTTTTTCTTCATTGCAAACACAACGCCCGCAGTTATAAGCATGATGATTGCGCTGAAAGTCCAATCTCCTAAATAGTGTGATTTTCTGTCTGCTTTTAATGCATCATAAACTTCGTCAAAAGACCAAGGTGAATTTTGTGTTTGAATGCTAGCATCATTAGCTCCCACCCAATCGTTGGTGACGCCATATATAAGTAGCATAATCATCAATCCTCCAGTAACGAAAAGGCTGTATTTCAACGCTTTCATAAACTCTTGCTCATCATAAGACTTGCTAATGGCTCTATTTAATCCAATAATTCCCAAAGTTGGGATTACTAAACCAGCAATAGCTAGGGCCATAGATGGCGTTCTGAATTTGTTATAGAGCGGGAAGTATTCGAATAATAGACTTGTTATTACTTCAAAATGTCTTCCCCAAGAAATAACCAATGAAATTACGAGTGCTCCAAGAATCCAGTTTCGCGTTGGCCCTTTTACTACGAAAAGTGAAAGAATAAATAGAAAGATGAACGCAGCACCCATGTAAACTGGGCCGAGTGTGAATGGCTGACTTCCGGTATATAGCGGAGCTCTTTCTATAATTTGCTCCTTCTGCTTTTTTGAAATTTGAAATTTACCTAGTGCCTCAGCCACATTTCCATCACTCGGCAATGCTTCGCCTGATGCTCCACCCATAAATGAGGGTACCACCATCGTCATGGTTTCAAGCTTGCCATAAGACCAGCGCATAGCATAATCTACGTCTAAACCTTTATTTGATTTGTTAGATTCAGCTTCGGTTTTATCTAATTTGCTTTCACCTCCTCTTATTGTTTCAGAGGTATGGCTATAAACGTTGTATGCTTTTCCGGCACTTGGTAACACACCAATAATTGCCGAAATAGCTAATATTCCAAATGCTTTAGCAAAGTCTTTTAATGTTCTTGATTTTATGGCTTCGATTAGGTAAACAATGGTTATTGCAGCGCCAATCAACATAAAATAGAATATGATTTGATAATGGCTTCCTCTAAGCATTAAACCAGAACCCAAAGCAGTAAGCAAGGCTCCTGATAGCCATTGTTTATTGTACATTTTGTACAATCCGGCCACACCAATGGCCATATAGCCAATGGTTAATACTTTAGTATTATGGCCAGCCAAAAGCGAAATAAGTAGATTTGATGAAAGACCATAACCAATGGCGCCAATTAGAGCAAGCCAAGGATCTACTTTAAATGCAATAAGCAAAATGTAAAATCCAAGCATGGTGATAATGATTGTATTAACAGGTTGGGGCAACCAATTCCTAATTCCGTCAATATAACCCATCACATCACCTTTGAAAATGGTGCTGATGTTGAAGGTGGTCATTCCGCTAAACACTCTGGAAGTCCATAGCGGCTCTTCACCAGTTTTTTCTCTAAAGTCAGCGGTTTCTTTAGACTCGGCTTTATGAACTGAAATGTCGTCTTGTGCAAGTATCTCACCTTGTAGTACTGGCGAACAGTATAAAACTGCAGCCAAAATCATGGCGATTATTGCCCCTAGATGGATGAAAAGTGTTTTTTTATCTTGAAGAATATTCATGGTAATATCGTTGAAGGTAAAGGTCGTTTTACTTAGTTCATTTTTGTGAGATAGTACACTCCTGTGGTAAAGAAATTTCGAAAGAATGGAATGGCTTTTATTGCGCTGTACTGCTCTTTAGGCGTGAGTCCAAATTTGTATTTATAGATAGGGTTAAACAGGTAGTGAACCCGTTCAACAATAGAAAAATCAGATGTTTTAACCAACTTTTCAAATCGTTCTATTGAAATACCTGTTTGTTTTATTTCTACCAAATTGTCAATTTTCAGCTGTGGTTCACCAAATGCTTTCAAAAAACCTTTGTAAAGAGGCATTGGCAGCAAGTGGTAATAAGGCAGCTTAGAAGTGATTTTGCCCTGAGCAACTTGTTGATGACCGCCAAAAGGCATATACCATGGCGGAAATGCGTAAAAAATCAAACCTTTTGGCTTTAAGAAATCTTTCAATTTCATCACAAAGGCTCGTTGATCGTGTATGTGCTCGATAACATCTTTCAGTATTACCAAGTCAAATTTGCCATCGAGATCTTTGTCCGTATCCACATCATGGATGTTTCTATCCATAAACGAGATTAGCCCTTTGTCCATTTCGTTCTTCATGAAATATCGGGCAGTTTCTAGGCGGTTAGATGCAAGTTCTACTCCTAAACAAGTGCAGTTGAAATCGGTAAAAGCTTTTAATACACCCGCTTCGGCACAGCCTATTTCTAATACGCGATAGTCTGAATTGAGTTTGGCGTGTTTTTCAATGATGGGCAATATGAACTGTTTGGTAGTTTCATACTGCATGTTAAAATATCGTTCCTTGTCTTTGTGGAATTCAAACGCCATAGATGGTGAGTTCTTTGCCGCGCAAAATAGTGTTTTAAACGCATTGATTCATTCGCTCAAAACACCCTTTTTACTAGTCTTTTACTTCCTCAAAATCCACATACTCGTCATCGCCAGCCGATGATGGCTTGTTACCCGATGTCTTGCTTGCTTTGCGGATTTCTACATTGCCTTTGTCATAGATTTTTTCAGCTTTAGGTTCGCTATTGCCATTTGCTTGCTGGTTCATCTGGTCTTGCATTTGCTGCGAAGCTTTGCGCAAGACATACTTTGCCAACCAAGGAAACACGTACCTAATAAACAGTCTAAAAACTGAATATATGATGAGCGCTATTGCTAAAAATCTAATCAAACCCATTTAACGCGACAAATAAAGGTTTCTCTCAGAGTAAACCTTCTTGAAATACTCATCTTTTAGATCTTTTATGAAATAGATAGACTCGCCAGTCGATTTCATTTCTGGTCCTAATTCTTTAGAAACATTAGGGAATTTATCAAATGAAAACACTGGAACTTTAATCGCGTATCCTTCTTGGAAAGGTTTGAAATCAAAGTCTTTCACCTTCTTTTCGCCAAGCATTACCTTGGTTGCATAGTTTACATATGGCTCGCGGTAAGCTTTTGCAATGAATGGAACTGTTCTGGAAGCACGTGGATTGGCCTCGATTACAAATACCTTTTCATCTTTTACTGCGAACTGAATATTGATCAAACCAACAGTCTTTAATTCCACCGCAATTTTAACAGTGAATTCTTTGATTTGGTTCATCACATTTTCACTCAAGTCGAAAGCAGGTAATACTGCATAAGAATCGCCAGAGTGAATTCCAGCAGGCTCAATGTGCTCCATGATACCGATGATGTAAACATCTTCGCCATCGCAAATGGCATCGGC
>JANRBI010000276.1:0-4688 GCA_030727625.1 Salibacteraceae bacterium | reverse complement strand
CTGATGAGCTCTTCTATTTGATTTAAAAACCAAGGATCGATTTTGGTTTTTTCATAGATCGTTTTAAACGGAATACCAAGTTTGATGGCATCGTAAATATGAAAAAGTCTATTCCAACTTGGATGAGCCAAACTGTCAAGAATTACTTCTTGGTTGGTTAATTCTTTGCCGTCTGCGCCTAGTCCGTTTCTTCTGATTTCAAGCGATTGACAAGCTTTTTGCAATGCTTCTTGAAAAGAGCGACCAATGCCCATTACTTCACCAACACTCTTCATTTGCAAACCAAGCTCACGCTCGCTGCCTTTGAACTTGTCGAAGTTCCAACGTGGAATTTTTACAATAACGTAATCAAGCGTTGGTTCAAAAAAGGCGCTTGTGTTTCCTGTGATTTGATTTTTCAGCTCATCAAGATTGTAACCAATAGCAAGTTTCGCAGCCACTTTTGCAATTGGGTAACCTGTAGCTTTTGATGCAAGTGCCGAAGATCGACTAACACGAGGATTGATTTCAATAGCAATGATGTGCTCCTGATCATCAGGGCTCACAGCAAACTGCACGTTACAACCACCAGCAAAATCACCAATAGAGCGCATCATTTTGATGGCCATATCGCGCATTTTTTGGAAAGTTGTATCGCTCAAAGTCATTGCTGGTGCTACGGTAATCGAATCACCAGTGTGGATTCCCATTGGATCCATATTTTCTACCGAGCAAATAATGGTCACGTTGTCATTATTGTCTCTAAGCAGTTCTAATTCAAATTCTTTCCAGCCAAAAAGTGCTTTATCAATCAATACTTCATGTATCGGTGATGCATGCAAGCCGCGTTCTAAGAGTTTGTCAAAATCTTCTTTTCTGTGCACGAAAGAAGCTCCTGTTCCACCCAAGGTAAATGATGGGCGAATTACAAGTGGAAAACCAAATTTTTGTGCAATTTCTTTCCCGTCTAGGTATGAGCGAGCAATGGCAGAAGGAGCATAAGGAATGTCGATCTTATCTAAAAGCAATCTGAATTTCTCACGATCTTCAGTAATGTTAATTGCTTCAATGTCTACACCAATGAGCCGCACATTATAATCTTCCCAAATTCCTTGTTTGTCGCATTCAATGGCCAAGTTTAAGGCTGTTTGTCCGCCCATGGTGGGCAACACAGCATCAATTTCTGGATGCTCTGTCAAGATTTGCCGAATAGACTTTGGATCAAGTGGCAACAAATAAACGTGATCGGCTGTAACCGGATCCGTCATAATGGTTGCTGGGTTGCTGTTGATCAGCGTTACTTTAATTCCTTCTTCTCTCAACGACTTGGAGGCTTGTGAACCTGAATAATCAAACTCACAGGCTTGTCCAATTACAATTGGTCCGCTCCCTATGATCAGGACGGATTTAATGGATGTGTCTTTCGGCATAATTCAGTGGGAATTGCAATTTGGTCAAATTGCGTGCGAAGGTATGGGATGCAACCCGAAAAAAACGTGTTTTTGATAATCTGTGGATTAATCGTTTTTTATGTTCATAAGTCGTTCTAAATCCAATTTTTACCGCTGGTCAATATTTTCAGTAGTTGTGAAGATTAATTCCTTTTTTCGTTTTCTATGAATACGGTTGTGCAACTTTTGAGGCTTGAATGGAAATCGGCATTGCGCTCTCCAGTGCTGCATAAAAACCTTTTGGTAAACCTGTTTTTGGTGCTCACCTTTCTTTATCTGGCAGCCAATTTCTTGGTGTTAGGATTTCTACTTGACAACATATTAATGGAAGTGCCAATAGATGGAATCACAAACAAGTTGTTTCCTGACGATTGGGTTTTGAGAAAGCTAAACCGCTTTTTGATTTACTATTTCTTGGTAGACTTTGTTGTTCGATACTTCATGCAAAAGCTGCCAGCATTGGCTATTCAACCGCTCTTGCATTTGCCCATCAGCAAAGCAAAACTGATTCATTTCATGCTCTTAAAAACGGTGCTTTCTCCGTTTAATATGTTGCAGTTTTTGGTACTTGGACCTTTTATGTTTGAAGTGTTTCAAAACCTTGAAACATTGCCTGCACTTAGCTGGGTTCTAAGTATTACTTTCCTGATTTTTGCGCTAAATTATCTGGCTATCTACCTGAAAAGAACAGCAGATGTAGATTGGCGAATTTATGTTGGGTTGCTCGCTGTGCTAGGCAGCATTGGGGCATTAACCTATTTCGAGATAGTTGACTTTTTCAAAATATCAGGTCTGTTATTCAATAGTTTGATAGACTATCCTGTAACAGTATTGGTGCCTGCACTAGCTCTTTTATTCACCTATTGGATCAACTTTAAGTACTTGAAAAACAATTTGTATTTGTCTCGCATTAGCAAACGACAAGACAAAGAAGTGAACTACGTGGGTGATGGTTTCTTATCGCGCTTTGGTCTAGTAGGAAAAATGACCGAGTTGGAATTTAAATTCATTTGGAGAAATAAACGGCCACGAGCAGTTTTATTGATGACTGCATTGTTTCTAGGCTATGGTCTGATCATCTTTACACAGGACGAAACTCCAATGAAAATCTATGCTTACATCATGTTTGCGATCATCATTACGGGCATGTTTATCTTAAATTATGGCCAGTATTTGTTAGGGTGGGATGGAAGCCACTTCGATCATATTCTCACCCGTAGAGTAAGCTTTGAACAGTATTATTTGAGTAAGTATATGATTTTTGCAGTTGTAGGAACCGTGTGTATGATTTTGAGTATTCCTTACATCTATTTCGGAGCCAATATTTTATTACTCATTTTTTGTGTCTACTTATTCAATATTGGTGTTACAGCCCATGTAGTCATGTTTTTTGGATCGTTTAATCCCAAAAAAATAGACTTGTCTCAAAGCTCGATGATGAATTGGCAAGGTGTGGGCGCAAGCCAATTTTTGCTAATTCTGCCATCGTTAGGTTTGCCAATAGTTGTTTTTGCATTGATTAATGTGTTTGCAACCACCAATGTAGCGTTGGCAAGTTTGGCCATCATAGGCTTGACCGGAATTCTTGGTACCAAACTTTGGGTAAAACTTTTAGCCTCTTGGCTACAATCAAAACGACACGAAATAGCTTCAGATTTTAGAAACGGATAATTATGGAACTACAGATCGAAAACCTTAAAAAACAGTTTGGTTCATACACCGCTGTAGATATTGATTCACTAGCCATTGCATCGGGCGAAAGCTTCGGTTTGGTTGGGAATAATGGTGCTGGAAAAACCACTCTTTTTCGCTGTATTTTAGATTTGATCGAGCCTGATCAAGGCTCAATATTCATTGGCAATAGCAATACAAGTGCTTCTTCTGATTGGAAAAGTTTTACGGGAAGTTACTTAGATGAGAATTTCTTGGTTGGACATTTATTACCTGAAGAATACTTCGATTTTGTGGCTTCGCTGCACGGAATTACCAAAGTTGACCTACAAGAAAAGCTGGTTTATTTCGAAACCTTGTTTAATGGCGAAGTGCTTGGAGGAAAAAAGCTCATTCGCGATTTATCTAAAGGAAACCAGAAAAAAGTGGGGATAGCAGCCGCACTTCTCTTTGATCCTAAAGTGTTGATTTTAGATGAGCCTTTCGCCAATCTTGATCCTTCTACTCAGTTTAGATTGAAAGATTTGCTGAAAAAGCTAAAGTACGACAAGGGCGTTACCATGCTTATCTCAAGCCACGACCTTATTCATGTCACCGAAGTTTGCGAACGCATTGTGTTGCTTGAAAAAGGCAAACTGATCAAGGACATTCATACTGCACCAGAAACATTGAAAGACTTAGAAAACTACTTTGCCGGAGTAGGCTCTTCCGTTTTAGAAGATTGATGTTTGGGCTTTTTGTGCCACTTCAAGCCAATAAGGAGTCTCACTTGACTTGGGCCTAGATTTATAAAAGTGTTATACCTCAATGTAACTACTTCATTTCTAGCACTTACTCCGATGGTGGGCTCATAATGAATTCCTAAAATGAATCTTTCCTTTATTTCTGTCATTAATCCAAAGTGAGTTGAAAGAGCAAGCCCAATATTTACAATATTAAACCGCGAATAACGACCAGGGTAAAATGGGTCGTCTCTGTATTGTTGATCCAACGAGCCATCCAGAATGAGGTTTAGCCCTTTGTAAAAATAATGTGATCGGAAAGCGATTTTCTGTTTTCTAGTCCGAAGGATGAATTGAAACTAGCGTATGAAGTGTTTGTTGGAAACATATTTGATATTTTGGGAGTAATATGCGTACGGCTCGCTAGTAAATTGCCCAACTTGATTCTCAAATACCTGTTTTCTCCAAATTGCGATTTGTATTCTATACTCTGGTTGAAGCTTAAGAAGTTATTTGTGGCAATATAGAACTCACGACTTCTTACTTGAGAATACACTGAATGAATAAGCAAGAAAAACGCAATTGAAGCGAGTGATTTTTTAAAGAGATTCATACAAATTGGGTTGAAAAGATTCTGTTATGATAGTTATACGCACTGTGATTGTGGCTACGAATTTAGCATATGCGCAATATGTGCAGCAAGATTCATCAAGCCAGCAATGCCCATGTGCACAATGCAGCCACCTATAATATTGACTTGTCGTAATGCAATTACACCCAATAAATACCCTCCAAATAGCGAACTTATGGTTTCGCCAAGTGGTTTGCCAAAATGAAAAACGCAATAGAGCGCAGCCATGATCAA
>JANRBI010000275.1:5666-13034 GCA_030727625.1 Salibacteraceae bacterium | reverse complement strand
GCTGTTGTTTGCGTAGTATCTCCATTTGACCATAAATAATTACTCCAGTTAGAGCCTGCAGAAACAATTACGGTGTCAGCTCCACAACTTATAACGGTATCGTTAGCAAATGTGAAGTTAGGGTCGTTTACAGTTACGGTTATGGTATCTATGCAACTAGAAATGCCATCAGAAACTGTTACCGTATAGACTGTTGTGGTGTTCGGAGATACGTTTATTGTTTCAGTGGTATCTCCTGTAGACCAAGCATAAGTGAAGCTACTGTAGTCGATAGAGTTAAACAAGGTGCTTATTTCAGCTTGTGAAAGCGCTTTGTTATAGTATGCAAAATCATCCATATCTCCTTTGTAGTAGGAAGATGAAGTGGCGTCTCCAGAACCTATGAAGAGTGGTTGAGTAGGTGAGAACAGGTTACCCCAAGTACTAGCTGTAGTAAAATCACCTTGATAAACTCCATTGGCCCATTCAGATATGGTGCTTCCAGATCTTCTTATAACAATGTGAGTCCATTGGTTTAGCGTAGGAATAAACGATACGTTTCCTGGGCCAACCGTATTGTTATTCATCATCAATTGTATATTATTTCTGATACCGAAATTGTTACCATTAGTCCATTGCCCATTTTGAAAACATTTAGGGTAACCACCAAAATTGACAGGCTTAATCCAATATGAATAAGTGAAATCTTGGGTTTGATAGAACAAAGCTGGGTTATTAACTATGAATGTTCTAGCGTTGGCATTGTTTGGAAAGTTTAAGGCGCTATTAGCATTACCGAATCTGTCTGTTGTGCTTGTAATAGAGCCAGAAATTACTCCATGTTCGGCATTAATACTGTAGTCATCTGCATTGCCATCCATCGGATAGTGCAGCATTAGTTGATCAACTACTTTTAATCTGTTAAATCCTAGAGGCACCGTATCTCCTATACAAACAATAGTATCTGCTAGTATTAAGTTTGGATTGATCACACTTACGGTAATGGTATCCCAAGTTTCGCATTGACCATTGTTTGATACCGTGAGTGAATACACTCCAGATGAGGTGATAGCTGTTGTTTGTGTAGTATCTCCGTTAGACCATAAATAATTGTCCCAAACAGAACCTGCAGATACGTTAACGGTGTCTGAGCCACAGCTCAAAATAGTATCGTTACTAAAGGTGAAGTTTGGATTGACAACAGTTACGGTAATACTGTCGTAGCATTCGGCAAAGCCATCTGTTATGGTAACATAATAGGTGGTCGTGCTATTTGGTGAAACATCGATGGTGTTAGTGGAGTCGCCATTAGACCAATAATATTGATAGCTGCCGCCATTTGTAACCGCTATTGCCCCATTGTAGCTTGCGCTAAAACTGAAACGATTGACAATGGAGCTTTCAACATTTTGTAGTTCTTGCATAGATAGCGTATCGTCAAAGATGATGGCTTCCATAATGTCAACATTAGAAAGCTCACTCAAATAGCTCCAGCCATTCATTGTAAACCCTCTTGGGTTAGTTCCTGCATCAGCATTGTATTTTGGCTGCACATTTCCGTTACTAAAGAAATCCCAGTTCGACTGATCATAAGCTAGCATGGTGTGTACATAAGGCTCTTGCCAGCCGGTGCTGGATGCTATTCCTGGATAAACCTTCCATCCATCATAGTGCGCTACATCAATACGGTTAGAGTAAAAGCCGTGAAGCCAATTGTTGTGATAGGCGCCAAATACACGTCCATTTGATGATGAGGTGGTTTTAGCAGCGGTAACCAATGTAAAGGGTTTTACAAACTCATAATTTACCGTGTATTGAAGTTGCTGAGAAGTAGTGAAGTTCATCACAGGTGCACCATAGGAAGAATTTAAAATTAATGTTGGTTGTCTCGCATTGAGTGTTTGAATCACATCTCTTGAGTTCCCACTTTGGTCATACAATGTTCTCACAAAAATGGTGCTTGCTCCCGCCCAAGCTGAAATGCTTGCTTCATCCAACTCTCCATTTACAAAGCCAAAGCTTGCCAGCGCATTATCTGAGCTTCTTCTAAGTTCTACTGCATTGCCGTTATAATTCGCGTTTACCAATCTTAAACTAAGCGCAAGCCTGAACCCTGCTTGCGTTAATTTGCTGAGTGCGCTAGATTCGAAACCAATTGTTCCAGTTTCGCCCACACAAATTGTTGTATCTCCTTGCTCAAGTGTTGTATTAATCACACCAATAGATACTGAGTCACTTACAGTACATCCATATTGGTTGGTTACTGTTAAATGATAAACACCACCTGTAGTTGTTGTAAATAATTGAGTGCTATCTCCAGTGCTCCAAGCATAGTTTGACCATCCTGTGCCAGCATCTAATGTTGCTGTGTCAACACCGCAATAAGTAATCGTGTCACTAGAAAAGGAATATACGGGTGCGTTTACAAAAACAGTCATCGTATCGTAGCATATAGATACACCATCTGTAATGGTCACATAATAATCTGTTGTTTGTGATGGAGAAACATTTATGGTAGCCGTGGTATCTCCGGTAGACCACAAAAATTGATAATTCAAAATAGGCGTGTATCTAATCACAACGATTCCTGATCCACCTTCGCCACCTTTATTATTTGAGTTGTAGTGTGAACCACCACCACCACCGCCACCGGTGTTTGCGCCTGCGTTTCCGCCTGGTTTATTGGTTTGTTGGTTGATGTTGCCACCACCACCAGGTAATCCATTATTTAAGCCAGCGCCACCTGTAGTGGTGCCAACAGCGCCACCGCCACCGCCACCAATGCCTCCGTTACCACCAACAGTGCTATAGCCACCGCCACCGCCACCACCAGCAAAATAATATGTCGTTCCTAAAATATCAGATTGTAATCCAGCGCCACCATTCGCATTGTAAGAGCCCCCATTAGGACCACCACCGCCTTGACTACCAGCACCACCGCCACCGCCTGAGCGGTGAGAACCAGCTCCATGACCACCTCTGTTTCCTTGTCCTGCGGTTCCTAACCCAGCTCCAGATCCATTTGGCGCATTGTATCCAGCACAACCTCCACCAGAGCCACCATTGCTTCCAGCTGCTCCTGGTGTCGAATTCCAATAACTTGTTCCGCCTGCTCCACCGCCAATAGCAGTGAGAAGTGATTCTATAGAAGAATTACCACCGTTCAAAGCGGGAATGCTGTATTGATGTCCAGTTGGTTGCCCAAACGTGCCTGCAGCCGGAGCTCCCGAACCACCTTGGCCCACGTTTATATTGTAAGAGCCTGCTGGTAAGATAAACGTAGTGTCAATGAAGCCTCCGGCTCCACCACCACCACCCATATCCATACCACCACCACCACCACCGCCCACTATGAGCGCACGCACTTGTGTAGTACTTGGGAAAACCAAGGTTCCGTCCGTTAAAAATTTGTTGACCGCTTCTTGGCCAATGGTGTCGAGTATACCACCTGATGCAAACCCACCAAGATTCAGATAGCCAGCAGTTATCGTGTCGCCATTACAAATGGTGAAATCGTCTAACACTGGTTTTGGTAAACTAACAAATACCGAATCGGTAACGTCACAAGAGCCATCATTCACAACTATTTTATACTTTCCAGAATACCTGGCAGTACAAATTTGAGTAGAGTCTAGGTTTGACCATGAGTAGGTTTGCCAGCCCGAGCCAGCATCAATCAATATACTGTCTGCTCCGCAGTTTGCAGTTATGGTATCCAATGAAATTCCAAAACTTGGAGCTGTTACAATGGCTCTTACAGAGTCAATGTTTGGATTGCTTAGCAAGCATGGAGCGGCAGCGTCCACCACTTGTCCACCAGCGGTTTGCCAATCGTATTGAGAAGCTATGCGTCCTTCAATGTATTCTCGTTCTGTGTCTGTAATTACATCATTGAATATGAAAACCTCCATAATGTCTACGTTGGATGTTTCGTTATTCGCAGCATAGCCATTCAATTGAAAGCCATTTGGTGGCTGAGAATTTGCATTATTAATCGTGTTTGCAGGCCACTCATTCCCATTATCGAAAAATCGGTGAGATGTATTTGATGCACTCATTGATGAATGAATCCAAGTATCAGCGCTATTAGCAGGCACCATATTAGTGCCGCTATTCGAAATCCAAGTATTAAAGTGATGCCAATTTACTTGATTGCCGTAAAAGGCGAAAAGGTAGTTATTGGCAGCTCCAAAAACTCTACCGCAGCTGTTTGTCGTTAATTTGGCAGCAGTTACAATTGACATCGGATATACTATGTCATTGGTAGTATATCTCAGAAATTTACCAGTAACAAAGCGCAGTACTGGTTTGCCATTCTCGCCACTCAGTATTAATTCTGGCTGCTGGCTCGTTGTGGTATTCAATAAATTGCGCCCGTTGCCACTTTGGTCAAAAATGGTGTGTACCCAAATTGTGCTGCCAGAACCAGCCCAAGCATTAATGGCATCAATATCTAACTGCCCTAAGAAGTTGAATCCAAAAGATGCCGTATCATTTGCGGTAGCGCTTTTTCTTAGAATTACTGCTTTGCCCTCATAATCAGAAACAAGCAATCTTAGGCCGAGAGCCAATTGCATGCTATTATCAACAGCATCTGCAGGTGGGGTATAGGTTACATATTGTGATCTGAAATAATACGTTGTGGTATCGTTTAAGAAAGGCGTGGTAAATTCATTTCCATAAAAAATGGGAGTTCCTCCTGTTGGGGAGTCATACCAAACTGTTTGTACCAAGCTATCTGTGGTAGCATTAAATGTAAAAGTGCCCGCGCAATGCTCTATATCGGCTAATGCTGTAGGCATGTTTGGTACACCAAAAACATAGATTTCGGTAGATAATGTATCTGCCCAAGTTCCATTGGTTATGGTAACCGTGTAAGTTGTTGTGGTTGTTGGGCTTACTTGAATAAAAGACGATGTATCGCCATTACTCCATGCAAAGCTTGAGCCTGTTATAACCGCTAAACTTGCTGTAGCTGATACAGGGTTGGTAGTAGGGTATGAAGAAATAGTTGAAGCTAATGCAATTCTACCAACAGAGCCTGCGCCACCAGCACCACCACAACCATTGTTGGTTCCCCCGTTACCGCCAAGGCTAGTAATGGCACCAGTTCCGCTGAAAACACTAATAAGTTTTAAAGATCCACCAGCGCCACCGCCACCTCCGCCCATACCGCAGCCACCGCCACCGCCAGCGTTTGTACCATTGCCTCCGTTGTTGCCATTACAAGTAATAGTGCCAGCGTTTTGAGTAATGGAGGCACTGATATATATTATTCCACCACCATTGCCGCCACGTCCAGCCAGTGCGCCATCTTCATCACCACCACCTTCGCCTCCAGCTCCACCCATGATCAATAGGTCTAAATTTGGGGTGCCTACCGAAAGGCCTCCTGTGCCGCCTAAGTGACCACCAGAGTTGTTGCCATTTGTTCCATTTGATGCGTAACCACCACCAGCGCCTCCACCAGAATCTTGAAGTCCTGTGCCGCCACCGCCACCATTACCATTCGCACCATTCCAAGTTACGTTGTTACTTCCATTAGACGCTCCGCCAGCGTAGCCTGTTCCATAAATTCCTTCTCCTTGTGCGCCATTCTTATTGCGCCAAAGCGCAGTGTGGCCAACGCCTCGGTATCCTTTTCCTACCGCAGTAATTGTTCCTGAGTTGGTTAATGTGCCGTTTGCTCTAAAGCACAAAACGCCTCCTGTTGAGCCATCCCATGCAGCACACGTAAGTGTTGCGCCTGAAGAAATAGAAACATTCGTGTAGTTAGGTACTTTAATGGCCTGATGTATTTGCGTACTTGAAGCATTGAAAGCGAACGCTCTAATTGCAGCGAGTGTTAATGTGTTTCCACTAATAGCTGTGATGATGTTGAATTCATGTTTCCCTGTCGTATTAACCGATGTGTTAGCATCTACCATTGTTATGATAATGATTTCATCGCCAACAGCAAAACCGCTTGAAGAAGCAACCGTCAAGGTATTTCCGCCAGCTGCATTGGTCCCTGTTACGCCAGTTCTTACTGCATCGGTGTATGACGTTCCTGAACTTACTGTGAGTGCTCCGTCTGATCCATCGCCATAATCGGCACCAACGGTTCCTGCATTTAGCGTGGCAGTGTCGCCTAAGCAAATGGAAGTTGTGCTTGAGGTTAAAAAGGCCGTTGTGTCTTGTGAATGCAGGTTTGAGGTCAAACCAACTGCTAGCAAAGTCACGAATAGGTGCGCAGTAAGCCAGCTAAATTGTCTAGTGTTGAAACAATGCATAGTTTTGAAAATCAATCTATTAATGAGCATTTTATTCTTTTTTAAAACATAATAAAACACTGACCCTGAAGGGGCTAATGCTTAAGCTACAATAAGATAGAGGGATCTCTTTTTGAAAAAAAAACGCACCGAGGGAAGGTGACTTATTGGAACTGCTTTACGGCAGTGCATTTAAAAGGTTGCGAAAACAGAATTATTTTCGCTTTCTACTTCTGCTTTCCAAAACCTTTAATTAGAGTTATAGTTCAAATTGAATCATAACGGATTAAAAGAGATGATTAATTTTATCCGCGTCAATATATTCTGTCAATCCTTGTCACAGATTTTCGATTCAAAAAAATGCCACGCACTCCTATGAAATTCAACTTATTCAATTCGCTGATTGCGATTCTTCTTTTCACCTCATTTGGTGGTTGTAAAAAGTCAGAGTCAGTTTCATCTGGCAACGGAGGTATTCGCTACCAGGCCGAAGAATACACCAACTTGACAGAAGATGCCGTTTTTTACGAAGGCCGCATTTATGTTGATAATGTTGATTTGTATGAAGACATGATTGGGTCGGTGCTCACAAATGCGCTTGCATCAACTATCAACGGAAATGATGAACGCATTAGCGATGTTACGCTTTCAAACTTTGAGTTTTCGCTCGTTCAGTTTGATATTTTCCCTTCAGAGGCCGATAGCATGATTTATCATTTAGAAAGCGCCAAGCTTGTGATGGCCAACAAGGTGTTTGCCGAACAAAAAGTGGAAGTTGCACCCATGATTGTGGTTGATGGCATTAATGGCAAAGTGATTTTTGCACCTATTACCGATGATTTACTCGAGTGGATAGAAAGCAACAGACCAGACCAAATGTACTTTGAATACAAACTCCGAAACTTTACAAAAGCTACTGGACCACTTAATGTTAAGTATGAGATACTGACAAGTTTCGATTATTCTTACGAGTCGTCAGAAGATAAATAAGCTCAAAACGCTGCCCCGATAGCCGCTGCGGCCAAGACAGCAGCGGATATCCTTTTTTTACCTGCAAACCTTAGTGAAGTTGGCGCCAGTAAAGCGACCGCAGGAAGCTCTTGTTGGCGACTTACGAAACTTGGTTTTGCAGCAAAAA
>JANRBI010000275.1:0-5566 GCA_030727625.1 Salibacteraceae bacterium | reverse complement strand
GCGACCGCAGGAAGCTCTTGTTGGCGACTTACGAAACTTGGTTTTGCAGCAAAAAAGATAGCAGCGAATGGCTTGAATTGCCGCCCAAATAAAATTGATTAAAAAGGCATTTTAAACACCTTATTTTCGCGAAAAATTAATTGCTTGAGATGGAAATTTTATTTCAACCCGAAGCTTGGGTAGCGCTGCTTACGCTTACGTTTTTAGAAATTGTGTTGGGTATCGACAACATCATTTTCATCTCCATTGTATCTAACAAATTGCCCGAAAAAGATCAGCCGCGTGCGCGCATGATTGGCCTCACCCTGGCGTTAGGTGTGCGCATTCTTATGCTAGCGGGCATCACCTACATCATCGGTTTTGTAGAGCCATTGTTCACCGTTTTGGGGCACGAAGTTTCGGGTCGCGACCTTATTTTGGCCATTGGCGGATTGTTTCTTTTGGCAAAATCTACCACCGAAATTCATCACAAAATTGAGGGCAAAGAAGAGGCGCCAACTACCAAAGGCAGCGCGGCTTCGGCATTCAGTAAAATCATTTTGCAAATTGTGCTGCTCGACATCATTTTTTCGTTCGATTCCATACTCACAGCCGTGGGCATGAGCCGCGATTTGCCCATCATGATTGCGGCAGTTATCATCTCCATTTTGGTCATGATGGTTTTCGCTAGTAGGATCAGCAAGTTCATAAACGATCACCCAACATTGCAAATTTTGGCGCTTAGTTTCTTGATTCTCATTGGGTTTATGCTCGTTATCGAATCCATGCATTTTCACGTGCCAAAAGGCTATATCTATTTCGCAGTCTTTTTCTCGCTCACAGTCGAAGTCCTCAACATGCGCTTTCGCAAAAAGGAAGAATAGTGATGCTTTAGCCTTTGTTTTTGGGCGTGACCTCACTCTTTCATCGTTCGGTCGGGCTATCCGCTTTAGTCCCAAATTTTCTCAAGAAAATTTTGGGAGCTGCCGCTTCTATCCCTCACGCTGCACCACCTGCTATCTTGGTGCGTGCAGCAGCACATTCATTATCTGCCAGCTGCGCTAAATTTCGCATTTTAGCCGCGCTTTAAACCTATTTACTTATGCATGCAGAAATCACAGTCACAGATTCACTCGAAACTCGCGAAGGGTTTAGCCATTGCGTAGGAGTTAGCCAACACGATCCATATGGGCAGCATCGCGAACATCGCATTTTAGGCGTGCGTCAGGCAAAAGAAATTTATGCCATGATTGATATGGGCATTGCCCTTGACTTGAGTAATACTTATGTAAGAGATTTCTCCATCTCGCATTATCGTGAGTTGAGAAATTTGCCCAAAGATGTTTTAGTTGAGTTGACCGATTTTAATGCAAACGGTGCGTTTTTCGATTCGTTGGATGAGGTCGATTTTTCATTTGTGAAATTTCAAGGTGCCGAAACCAACTTTCAGTCGGCCATCTTTGGCGATTGTCCTATTTCGTTTTACCACTCGGTGTTTGCAGCCGCCAATACCTTGTTTGACAACACCAAGTTTGGCGCAGGTTTAGCCAATTTTCAATATTCAGAATACAGCTCAAAAACCGTAAGTTTTGACAATGCTTACTTCAAAATGGGAGATGTGCTGTTTGTCAATGCTCAGTTTGGTAATAGCCGTGTCAGTTTCAAGTCAACACACTTTGGGCAGGGTAATGCAGATTTTCATTATTCGCGTTTTGGCAAGGGAAACCTAACGTTTGATAAAGCCCGCTTTGGTGGTGGCGAAGTCAGTTTTAAACGAGTAGATTTTGGTATTGGAAAAATCGATTTTAAGCGCGTAAGTTTTGGCGATGGACTGATCGATTTCTCTGAAAGCGAATTCAAAGGCAGCAAAGTCATTTTCAGATCAAGCATTTTTGGTAAGGGCAAAATCATGTTTGATCAAATAGCTTCTACCAGCGATTTTGTGTTTGACAATGCCGAGTTCGGCTCTGGTGGACTTTCATTTTTTCAAGCTACAGCCAATAGCCTCAGCTTTCAGCTTTGCCAGCTCAATAATCATGTTGATTTGCGGGTTACTAAAGTTTCGCTGATAGATCTGCGATACACCATAGTTCGCGACATAATCGATTTAATGCCCAACGAAAAATGCAAAGTAGAAATTGACCAAATGAATTTTAGCGGCATGCGCAACCTTGGTCAGCTCTATATTGACTGGAGGCTTAATGGAGTTCGTCAGCTTATTCTATCGCAAAAAGAAACCACGCTGAGGCAAAAAAGCGAGCAGTTTTTGGTGCTTAAAGAAACCTACAACACCACCGGCCGCTATGCCGATGAAGACAAAGCATATATCTGGTACAAGCGCATGGAGCTGAAGTCTGACTTGGAATATGCGCTTCAGCAAAAAAAATCGAACGGCATTTGGGCTTACCCAACGGCATTTTTCAAGTGGTTGCTCTTTGATAAAATTGGCCTTTACGCTACCGAGCCGCTTCGTGTATTGTTTTCGGTAAGCGTGGTATACACGCTTTTTAGTTTGGTTTACCTCATCATGCCAATGGTGGCCGACACGTATATTGACACCGGTGGGGGCGAGGTGCTTGCCAATCTTAACGAAGTAGCCAAAGCATTTTATTACAGCGCCATCACCTTTCTTACCATCGGCTATGGTGAGTATTATCCTGTTGGCATCTTGCGCGTTTTCGCTAGCCTCGAAGGTTATGTGGGCGTTTTCTTGATGGGCTATTTCTCTGTAGCTTTTGTGAGGAAAGTGTTGAGGTAGCGATAGAACAAAACAAAACTCGACCGTCATACCATCTAAACAGCTCAGATTGGTTTTACTTAACTTTGTTCAACATGGCAACAATTCGATTACAGATCAGCGAAAAGGTACTTGATAAAGTACTTTGGCTACTTGGGCATTTCTCAAAAGATGAGGTAGAAATCATCGAAGAAGATCTTGCGTTTATCGAGCAAAAAGAATTCGTTCAAAAAGAATTAGATCGCATGGACAAGGGTGAAGTTGACTTTGTTTCAATGGAAGAAATGAATAGACAAGTTAGAGCGCTTATTTCAAAGCATGAAGCTCAGCGTTAATCCAGCGTTTTTAGCGAAACTCTTGCGGCAAATAGACTATATTGCTCAAGACAAGCCCGAAGCGGCTCTTAAATTCTATCTCGATATTGAGGAAAGAATCTATCAAATTCCTAATCATCCATTCAAGCATAGACAGTCTATTTTTAGCGATGACCCAAACGTTCGAGACTTAATATTTAAAGGTTACGTGATTACCTATCGTGTACTTAAAGATGATGCTGTAATCGAAGTATTCTCATTTTACAAATACGAGAACAAGTAACGATTTCAAAAACCAAATAAATCGTTCTGTCACATCGAGTGGCCCGTGAAATGGGTGGTATCGAGATGGACATAGTTGAGATTTAAATTCAAGGGCAAGGTTGAACTTCAACAATAAACCTCAACTTCAAAAATCAAATTGGTTTTGTCACATCGAGTAGTCAATGAAATTGACTGTATCGAGATGGACTAGGTAGCTATTTTTTATTCTAAGTTTTGCTAGTTCATGCCGGCTCTCTAGAACAAAAACAGAGAAGCCTGAAAGATCGTGGTCGCAATTTTTATCAAAAGCGGTATGGAAAAGTTAGACTTTTTACATCGTATCACGAAAATTCAAAAGATATGAAAAGCATACTTCAAACACTGATTATTGTCTTTTTGACAATAAACTCGGTATTCGCACAAGAGACAGAAACCGAGATCATTTATTTTAATTCCGACAAATTTGAATTGGATGACGATTCACGAAAAAAGTTGGAAGGAATATCAGAAGAGATTAAAGGCAAAGCCATTACCGGCATAAAAATTAAAGGTCACACAGACAATGATGGAAGCCGCAATTACAATGAGATTCTTTCAAAGAAAAGAGCAATGGAAGTTCAGTCATATTTCTTGGCGAATGGTGTGGCGAAGAATAAAATATCTATTGAATATTTTGGCGAGGAAAAGCCGATTGTTTCAAACGAAAATGATCAAGACAAACAGCAAAACCGAAGAGTTGAAATATCCATTCAATATGACTTTTCTGTTCCAAAAGATTTTTTGGTCAGCTTCAAAGATTTTAAGGTAAACCCAAACAAAGACACAACTATCCTTCTTGATTCGAAAGGAACATCTCTTCATATTCCTAAAAATAGCTTTTTAAATAACCAAGGAGACCTAGTCAAGGAAACAGTTTTGCTGAGATTTAGGGAGTTCTCAAATTCAGCAGAAATGGCCTTTTCAGATATTCCGATGACGTACAAAAAAGACAATCTTGAGTATTTTTTCAATAGCTCAGGAATGTTTGAGTTAACTGCATCAGTCAATGATAAGCCAATTGAAATTGTCAAAAACAAGCCTTTGAAAATAGACTATGCTTTGGCAAGAAAAAATCCTGAAATCAGCTTTTTTAAATTGAACAATCATAAAAAAGATTGGAATAAGATTCAAGACATTGAACCGTTGAAGATTGAACATGTCCTAGAAAATGAGGCATTGTTTGGTGAAGTAGATTCTGCTATTGAATTTTCTAAGAACAAACAAAGAATTCCAGGCTTCAATGCTATGAAGAAGAATTTATTTGAAAACGTGGAGGAATTTGCTGTTGGGGGTGATTTTACAATAGAAGATGACGGGAATAGGCAAAATGCCACATTGCTTGCTGAAGGTGTTGATGCTGGACACACCTATCCTGATATTATTAAAGGGCTGAATATAGAATCATTTGGAGTTTATAACTGCGATCAAATATATCGCTTGTCCGAACGAGTAAGTATAAAAGCCAAATACCTTGACGTAAATGGACAGGAAATAGCGGATCTGCATGTGCTTTCGTTGATAGACTTGCAGTATAACGGAGCATTTAGCTTTGATCCTAGAAATTTTATTTGTGATGCAAACGGTCAAAATGTACTGGCATTGTTTACTAAAAAGGGCGAACTCTACTTACTCGAAAAGGATGATTTTGCTAAGATGAATATTCAGAAAAGTGGTCAACAGACCTTTACAATAAAGAATATGACAAATGAGATTAAAAATGCCAAAGACTTGGCAAATCATTTAGGCATAGCGATGTAAAAGCAACATCGGTCTAACAGAGATCATGTATGAAACATTTCTCATTTCTGTAAAAGATTAAAAACAAAGTCCTCGCCACCCACCGCGAGGACTTTGTTTTTTAGATCAATCGTTATCAAATAAGTTTAGGCTGTTTTCTTTCCAAAAAATAGCCGACCTACATTTTCATTTCTGAGAATGATGCTCACCCAAACCAATATGCCAAAAACAATGGGCGCGATGGTAAGTGGTGCTGCGTCTCTGTGAATGAGGTGCGTGGCCACTGCGCCACCCAGCCAGGCTGTGAGCAGCAAACCTCCAAAGAGCATGGTTCTGGGTATGGCGTAAAGCACAACTGCAAGCGAGAGCACTATGCCTAAATAAAACACTGTTGACTCAGGATAGCCCATTTCAACGGCACCGTTTACGGCCATTTCTGTTTGCAACAAATTGTTGAATGCTCCTAATGAAAGCATTACCACCAACAGACTTTTAG
>JANRBI010000274.1:1204-2464 GCA_030727625.1 Salibacteraceae bacterium | reverse complement strand
AATCGCCTGCTTCGTAGGGCAAAATGCTGTTGCCAACAAATCGAGTTCCATTACCTTTTGTGATAAGCGTCAATTCTAACTCTGGATGATAATGCCAATAAGGCTTGAATGCTGCAGTAACTACCTCGAAAATGTGGATGGAGTGTTCACTTTGAATGGTTGTGATAATTTCTAACTCAGGCTTCATTTAATCTTATCTAATCTTTACAACACAATAATAACGGATAAATAGGTTAAAATAAGGCAAGTATTGGTTAAAATCTGAACAGACTGTTACAGCTAAAGCGCAGAATTTTACATTAAAATTAATACGCTATGCACAACCTTGAACTACTTGATACTCCTTACCAGTTAAATCAAGAGCACATTGATTTTTATGAAAAGAACAAGTTCATTAAACTGAAAAACGTTTTTGATAAAGAAACGCTCGCAGTATTGAACACCATCATATCTGAAAAGGTAAATGAATTGAATACCGAAGAAACGCCAATAGACGAGAGGAATACTTACGGTAAGGCATTTTTGCAACTCTTCAATCTATGGTTGCAAGATGATCGCATAAAAAAGTTAGTATTAAGCAAACGATTGGGGCTAATAGCTACCCAACTCATGCAAGTAGATGGGGTGCGTTTGTATCATGACCAAGCACTTTTTAAAGAAGCTGGCGGTGGCATAACTCCATGGCATGCAGATCAATATTATTGGCCACTTGCGTCAGATAAATCGATCACGGCTTGGATACCATTGCAAGCTACACCGCTAGAAATGGGTCCGTTAGAGTTTAGCGCTATGAGCCATCAAATTTTGGATGGGCGAGAATTGTCGATAAGCGATGAGAGCGAAGCACTCATTCAAAAGCGCTTGAAAGTGACCGATTTTCCGCATGTGATTGAACCGTTTGATGCGGGTGAAATCAGCTTCCATTCGGGTTGGGTGTTTCACCGTGCAGGCGCCAATACCACGCCTGATATGCGCAAAGTAATGACCATCATTTACATGGATAAAAACATGTTGTTGCAAACTCCTGAAAACGATGGGCAAAAGAGTGATTGGGAAAAATGGTGTCCGGGAGCAGAAATAGGATCAGTAATCAACTCCCCGATTAACCCGATTATCTATCCATGAAACTGAAATTCTTGTTTCCGTATTGGAGTTGTGAAAGCACTGCTCCTGAGAATTTTATTGCCTTTTGCTTGCAGCATAACTTCGATGGCATTGAGGTCAATTTTCCGACAGACGCAGCGCAGGCAACTGCTTTTC
>JANRBI010000274.1:0-1104 GCA_030727625.1 Salibacteraceae bacterium | reverse complement strand
CCTATTTTACATGAAATACACCGCGGCCGATTCACGTTTCATGCAGCAACGCTCCTGCCCTATCTCACTCGTTTTCCTACACTGAAATTGACAGGCGATTTTTCGCATTGGTGCTTGGTTTCAGAAAGTCTGCTCGAAGATCAAATGCATCACGTAATGAAGGCAATTCCGCATATCCATCACTTGCATGCGCGGGTGGGCACCGAACAAGCCAGTCAGGCGAATGACCCATTTGCTCCAGAGTGGAAAAACCATGTAGATCGATTCATGCAGCTGTGGCAAACCACATTGGATTATCACATTCAACAAGGAAAGACTGAACTAAGCATTACACCAGAATTTGGTCCATTCCCTTATATGCCACAATCACCATTTGATCAAAAACCATTGGGCGACCAAACTGCTATCAATTTAAAAATGAAAGCATTATTACTCAATAACTTAAACTATTGATGAAAACAAACCGACTATTTTACTTGCTTTTGGTGGTCATGGCTGCTTGCAATCAACAACCTGTAGAGGAAAAACCGACTCCGTTATTTTTTGGCGACATAAAACCCGAAGGCTGGATGAAAGCCCAAATGCAGTTTGACATTACCGAAGGTTTTGTGGGAAATCTAGATCAACTGGTACCCGAACTCATTCTTCAGGACGACATCTATGGCAAAGACCGCATGACCAAAATGGTGAAATCAAAAGATGTTGGCGCCATAACCGATGACAATGGCGATTGGCAAGTGCAGTTTTTGTGGTGGAACAGCGAAACACAATCTAATTGGTGGGATGGCTATATCAGAAACGCCATTTTAACGCAAGAGCCCAAAGCCTTAGAAAAAGTAAAAACGTATGTGGATGCTAAATTGGCCACTCAAGATGAAGACGGCTATATTGGTGTTTACGCTCCAGATTTGCGCTACAAACACACCACCGAAAACGGTGAACTTTGGGCGCAATCTTCCCTGTTTAGAGGTTTGTTAGCTTATTACGAATATTCAAAAGAGCAACGCGTGTTGACCGCCATTGAAAAGGCCGTTGGCTTAACCATGAAGCAATATCCAATACGTGCATCGCAGCCTTTCAACATTGAGAAACCCTATGCTGGCG
>JANRBI010000273.1:5607-13127 GCA_030727625.1 Salibacteraceae bacterium | reverse complement strand
CTTATGATCATTCCATCTCAATTGGCCTTTGGAGCCAAAGGTTCTAGTTCGGGAATTGTTCCACCTTATTCTACTTTAATTTATAAGGTGAAATTGGAAAATGTGGGAATCTGATTTCTTTTAGATTTGCGCTCAAATGATTGAAAACAAATTATGAGAAAATTATTTCTAGTTTTTGGTATCGCGCTTACAGTTTTAGCTTGCGATAGCTCAGCTTCGAGTAGCAGCGAAAATGCCGAAGGGTCAACATCAGAAATTGCTGAAACTATTACATCGCCTTCTGGTGTAACCATTAACATTAGACAAAGAGGAACAGGAGCCGATCTTCAACCTGGAGACATCGTGAGTGTTCATTATACTGGATATTTGAAAGCTACTGGAGATACGTTTGACAGTAGCATCAAAAGAGGTCAACCAATTCAGTTTCCAGTTGGAACAGGAAGAGTAATTCCAGGATGGGATGAAAGTATTTTAATGCTTCCTGTTGGTACAAAGGCGCTTTTGGATATTCCTGCGGCACTTGGTTATGGAGCACAAGGCACACCTACTATTCCTGCAAACAGCGACTTAATGTTCGAAATTGAAATTGTAGGTTCTCAACCAGGTCCTAAACCAATAGCTCACGAAGCATGGTCAACTGACGGTTTGAAGAAAAACACTACAAAAACTGGATTAGAATATTACATCATCGAAGAAGGAACTGGACCGATGGTTCAGCCAGGTAAAAGACTTAAAGTTCATTACTACGGCACACTTGAAGATGGAAGTGTTTTCGACAATTCTTTCGCTCGAGGCGAAGCTTTTGAGTTTGTGTACATGCAACAACCAATGATTCCAGGTTGGGATGAAGGTCTTGGATTATTGACCGAAGGCACAAAAGCTAAGCTTGTAATTCCTTACCCATTAGCTTATGGCGAAGAAGGTCGTCCTCCAGTTATTCCAGCAAAATCAACATTGATATTTGATGTGCAAATAATGCAAGTTCAATAAGCATAATCAGGCAAAGTATAAACAAGAAAGGCTTTCTCAATTGAGGAAGCCTTTTTTGTTTTAATTCGTGCTGTTCACTTTCACTGTTTTGTAAGTCAACAATCTATCATAGTCCAAACCAAGAGTTCTATGATAAACTAGAATGGCGTATTCATTTTCTGTTTGAAAATGCGTGCCTTCAAATGTTACTAAGTCAGGCTGAAACTCACCATCTTTTACCACAGCATACATGTAGCTATAAAGACCTTGTTTCAAATACATGGTGTTTTCATACTGCAAGGCTACTTGGTTGTAATTGAGTTTAGCTTCTTTCTTTATTTGCCAATCTGTCAAAGCGCCAAACACATAAACATCTGCACCAACCAACGGACTTGTTTGTTGGAGATTAAAATGCACGTTCACATAATCAGCATCAATGTCGCCTTCGGTGTTTAACCAATCATTTTTAATGAAATACCAGCCATTTAAATCTGGCTGTTGCAGATAAACTTTACTAAGTCTGCTTTTGTCAATTTCTAAATAAGCATGGTTTTCTCGGTTCCCGAACGTCACTCGCTCTACTCCTCGGCCTGTAAATCGAGTGTTTTTTATGTCGAGTAATCGATATTCATTCAAACCATACATGGCATTTTCCCCATCATAATCGTAATCAAGCACATTGCTTTTTACAAATCGTGGGTCAAGATTTTCCAAAGCATTGGTCCAAGAGTGATTTTGTAAGACAACTACATGCAAGTCTTTGTATGGATTAGTTACCTCATAGTTTGAAGTAAGAATATTGAAATCAATTTCTTGATGAGAATAACGTTGGCTTACCATCGAGGGCTGATGCACATTTTCCGTTACTGCAATGCTGTTTTCAGCCACACAAAATCTGCGCGTTAAAATCAAAATTTCTGGATTGTCCGAGTCATACACTTTCAAAAGGTAATTCCCACTTTTAGTGATTTCCATATTGAAGTTTGGCACCTCTAATTGGTAGTGAATGTATTTCTGATAGGTATTTCTGGAGTAATCATATTCTGAAATGAAATCAGCCGGCATGCCAACAATGTATTCCTGAACATCAAGCTCAGATTTTTGCCAATTGTGATCACAATGAATAAGTGTATACATATAATTACCAAGAGCAGAATCAAGTACATCAAACTTCAAAACAAGTGGTACAGGTTCGTTCATATTAAAAACTGGAGGGCTCAATGGCCAACCTTGCGGATGCAGCGTCACCGTTTGAACCTCCTTTTTGTAGTTGAAATTATCGTAGCGTAAAAAATTTTCATTGAAATATTCAACATCAGTTGAAGATTCAGAAACATTAAGGTTGCCTTGTGCGTGGGAGGCCAAAATGCTAGAAATTAGTAGAGTAGTAAGCCCGAGAAATCTTTTAATTGCAATCAACACTTTTAGTTTAATTGTGTTATGAAACGGTAAATGTGAGAATTGTTTTATCAACCCGAAAACCAATTGTAATTAATAGTTACTTGTATTATCAAATACATAAATTTGCGCCCGTTTTTAAGCGCGAATTATAACTTAAACCGATGTCGAAAAACATTAAAATTCGCAAAGGAGCAAACATAAAGCTTGAAGGAGCAGCAGAACGCGTAAAAGCTGAAGCACCCAAAGCAACATCCTTTGCAATTAAGCCTACCGATTTTCACGGCTTAACACCAAAACTGGTGGTTAAAGAAGGCGACAGCGTAAAAGCTGGTTCACCCATTTTTTATGACAAGTACAACGAGCATCTGAAGTTTACTTCGCCTGTAAGCGGCAAAGTATCTGAGATTGTGCGTGGTGCAAAGCGTAAAATTCTTGAAGTAAAAATTGCTCCAGATGGCGCAAACAGCTTTGAGCAATTTGATGTGAGCGATTTGTCATCAGATGTGAAGGTGAAGGAGCTTTTGATGGCTAGCGGTCTTTGGCCATTAATTAAGCAACGTCCTTATGATGTGGTTGCTAATCCTCAAGACTCACCAAAAGCGATTTTTATATCAGCTTTTGATAGTGCTCCGCTTGGTGCTGATTACGACTTCATTTTGCATGGACAAAAAGAAGCTTTTCAAGCTGGTGTAAATGCGTTGTCGAAACTTACAAAAGGGAAAGTTCATTTGAATGTTCGTGGCGAATCTGCTCCAGACGTTACGTTTAAAGAAGCAAAAGGCGTTGAGAGAAATACATTCTCAGGTCCGCATCCAGCTGGTAATGTTGGTATTCAAATTCACCACATTGATCCAGTGAACAAAGGCGAACGCGTTTGGACAGTAAATGCCCAATCAGTTGCAATGATTGGTCGTTTCTTACTTACAGGTAAGGCAGACTTTTCTAAAACTATTGCTCTTGCTGGTTCAGAAGTTGAAAAACCAAAATACTATACCACAGTGGTCGGATCTAACATCGCTTCTATAATTGATGGTCAGATTAAGGCAGGTGACAATAGAATCATTTCTGGAAATGTTCTTACCGGAACACAAGTTTCTAAAGATGGATATCTAGGTTTTTACGCTGACGTTGTGAGTGTAATTCCTGAAGGTCGTGAACCACAATTTTTGGGTTGGCTTGCGCCAAACACCAACAAGTTGTCTTTCTCAAAAGCATATTTCAGTTGGTTGATGCCAAACAAGAAATTTAACTTAAACACGAACATGAATGGTGAAGACAGAGCATTTGTAATGACGGGCCAGTATGAAAGTGTTTTGCCAATGGACATTTATCCTGTTCACTTGATCAAATCTATTATGACTAAAGATCTTGAGAAAATGGAAAACCTTGGTATTTACGAAGTAGCTCCAGAAGATATGGCGCTTTGTGAATTTGCTTGTACAAGTAAAATGGAAGTTCAAAAAATTCTACGCGAAGGTTTAGACCTAGCTCAAGAAGAATTAGGATAATTAATAAGGTTAGAAATGCAATTTTTAAGAAACATATTCGACAATATTCGCCCGAACTTTGAGAAAGGCGGAAAGTTAGAGAAATACTACAAGGGTTTCGAGGCACTGGAAACCTTTGCTTTTACACCAGGACACGTAACTCACAATGGAACGCACGTTCGTGATGCTATTGATTTGAAGCGTACCATGTTTTTGGTTGTTATCGCTTTAGTTCCATCATTACTTTTTGGTATGTGGAACACAGGTCACCAGCACTTTTTAGCGCTTGGTGAAATGACCGGTTTGGCTGATGGCTTGATGGACAAATTTTTGTTCGGTGCGTTGAAAGTTCTTCCAATCGTAATCGTTTCGTACGGTGTCGGATTGGGTATCGAATTTTTGTTCGCAATCATGAAGAATCACTCCGTAAACGAAGGTTACTTGGTTTCAGGTCTGTTAATTCCTTTGGTGCTTCCATCTGAAATTCCATTGTGGATGGTAGCAGTAGCAACTGCCTTCGCAGTATTAATTGGTAAAGAAGTTTTTGGTGGAACAGGAATGAACATTCTTAATCCGGCTTTAACAGCAAGAGCTTTCTTGTTCTTTGCTTACCCAACCAAAATGTCGGGTAACACTGTTTGGATTTCCACTGCAGGTGAATCAACTGTAGATGGCTACACAGGTGAGACTTTGCTTTCTCAGGCATACAATGCTGATAAAGGCGCTGATTTTGGTGGAATCGCTTACGATGCCGCAGGAAACCATTTTGGTAGTATAGCTGATACAATGTGGGCTTCTTTCTGGGGCTGGATTCCAGGTTCAATTGGTGAAACATCTGTTTTCGCTATTCTTTTAGGTGCAGCTCTTTTAATTGCAACAGGTATCGGAAGCTGGAGAATCATGCTTTCTTTCTTAGTTGGTGGTTTGGTAATGTCAGGCATTTTTAATGCTTTCGCTGTTAATTCATTCATGGCGGTGCACCCACTTCAACAAATATTGATGGGTAGTTTCATGTTTGGTATGGTGTTCATGGCGACAGATCCTGTAAGTGCGTCTCAAACAGAAATGGGTAAATGGATTTACGGATTCTTAGCTGGTTTCTTAGGTATTATGATTCGTGTATTTAACCCAGCTTACCCTGAAGGGATCATGATGGCAATTCTTTTCATGAACGTAATGGCGCCATTGATTGATCACTATGTGATTCAAGCAAACGTGAAACGAAGACTAAAAAGAGTTCCAGTAACCGCTTAATTGATTAAAGAAATGGCAATTAATAAAGAATCACAAGTATTTACCCTAGTCTTCACAGTAGTGATGGTAGTGGTTGTAGCTACAGTGCTTTCGCTTACAGCTCTTGGTTTAAAAGAGCCTCAAGATGAAAACATGAAGCAAGAAACAATGCAGAGCATTTTGGCTTCTATTCAAGTTAAGAAAGAAAGATCTGAAGCTGGTGGCGTTTTTACTGACTATGTAAAAAATAGATATATCCTTAACAGCAAAGGAGAAGTTGTATCAACCGTTTCTGGCCCAGTTCAAGGTAAAAGCACACCAGAAAAGGATGCTTTTAATATTGATGTAAAAAAGCAATTTAGAGACAAAACTTTAGCAGAAGCTGATAAAGTTTATCCTTTGTTCGAATGCGAAAAAGATGGTAACACTTACTATGTTATTCCTTTAGTTGGAACTGGTCTTTGGGGTCCAATCTGGGGTTACATTGCATTGGAAGATGACATGAACACTGTGTTCGGTGCTACGTTTGATCACAAGACAGAAACACCAGGTTTGGGTGCTGAAATCAATCAAGGTTGGTTTCAAGAACCATTCGTAGGTGAGAAAATCTTTGATGATAACGGTGAGTTTGTTTCAATCAAAGTAATGAAAGGCGGAGCACCAGAAGGTGATCAGCATGGTGTTGACGCAATCACTGGTGGTACTATCACAAGTAATGGTGTTACTAATATGCTTAAGAACACACTAGAGGTGTACGTTCCTTATTTCAAAAAGAATTCTGATATCGCTTCAATATAATTTATCATGAGTACAGAAGTAAAAGACGCTCCGGTAAAGGAGGCAAAAATCAAAGAGCCAAGTGAGCCATTGTTCTCTAAAAAGAACAAAAAGCTTATCACGGATCCTTTGAATGATTCAAACCCAATTACTGTACAAGTACTGGGAATTTGTTCAGCACTAGCTATTACTGTGCAAGTAAAACAGGCAATTGTAATGTCATTATCGGTGCTTGCAGTACTGATTGGTGGTAACCTTATCATCAGCTTGATCAGAAACATTATTCCAAGTAGAATTAGAATTATTGTTCAATTGGTGGTTGTAGCTGCTTTGGTAATCTTGGTTGACCAAGTGCTTAAAGCTTATGTATATGATGTGAGCAAAGCGCTTTCGGTATTCGTAGGATTGATCATCACCAACTGCATCATCATGGGTCGTTTAGAAGCATTTGCTCTTGCAAACAAGCCTTGGCCATCTATTCTTGATGCGATCGGTAACGGACTTGGTTATGGTTGGATTTTAGTTGCTGTGGCAGTTGTTCGTGAGCTTTTTGGTTCGGGTTCATTGTTAGGCTTCAAATTGTTACCAGAAGGGTTTTACAACTTCGGTTACATGAACAACAACCTGATGATTTTACCTCCTATGGCTTTGATCACAGTGGGTGTTATCATTTGGATACAACGTACTAAGAACACTGCATTAATTGAAGAACACTAAGAAAACATGCTAGATTTAATCAACATATTCGTTAAAGCGATTTTCATAGAGAATATGATTTTCGCCTACTTCTTAGGAATGTGCTCTTACTTGGCAGTTTCTAAGACCATCAAAACAGGTGTAGGACTTGGAGCAGCAGTAATCTTCGTATTAGGAGTTACTGTTCCAGTTAACTACTTACTTGAAAACTACGTTCTTAAAGAAGGCGCTTTATCATGGTTGAGCGAAGATTTCGCTACTGTCGATTTGAGCTTCCTTAGCTTTATCATGTTCATCGCAGTAATTGCATCTATTGTTCAGTTGGTAGAAATGGTAGTTGAGAAATTTGCTCCTGCACTGTATGGTGCTTTGGGTATTTTCTTGCCATTGATCGCTGTAAACTGCTCTATTTTGGGTGGTGCACTATTTATGCAAGAACGTCAATACAGCACTATCGCTGAGGCTACATCATTTGGCCTTGGTTCAGGAGTTGGATGGTTCTTAGCTATCGTAGCTATTGCAGCAATTCGTGAAAAAATCAAGTATTCAAACGTTCCACCGGCATTAAGAGGTTTAGGTATCACCTTTATCATCACTGGTCTTATGGGAATGGCCTTCATGGCTTTTATGGGAATCGAATTATAAGAAAGTAAACATGGGAACAACAGTAATTGTAAGTATCGTAGTTTTCCTCTTTTTCGTTTTACTCTTGGTATCAGTTATTCTGTTTGCCAAAGCAAAACTTTCACCAAGTGGAAAAGTTAAACTCCTAATCAATGGAGACAAAACAATAGAAGTAGAAGCTGGAGGTACTGTACTTTCTACTTTAGGTAACAACAAAATCTTCTTACCATCAGCTTGTGGTGGTGGTGGAACGTGTATTCAGTGTAAGTGTCAAGTGATTTCTGGTGGCGGATCTATTCTTCCAACAGAAGAGCCTCACTTTTCTCGTAAAGA
>JANRBI010000273.1:0-5507 GCA_030727625.1 Salibacteraceae bacterium | reverse complement strand
AAATTTGGTCTTTGGCCTTTGACCATGAAAAATACCGAGACCGTTGAGAGAGCATATTCTATGGCTTCTTATCCTGCTGAAGGAAGAGAAATCATGTTGAACGTGCGTATCGCAACTCCACCATGGGATAGAGCAAACAACCGTTGGATGGATGTAAATCCTGGTATTGCTTCTTCGTTTATTTTCTCTCGTAAGAAAGGCGATAAAGTGGTGATTTCTGGTCCTTATGGTGAATTCTTCATCAAAGACACGGGTTCTGAAATGCTTTATGTAGGCGGTGGTGCTGGTATGGCTCCAATGCGTAGCCACTTGTATGAATTGTTCCGCACTGTGAAAACAGGAAGAAAAGTTACCTATTGGTACGGAGGTCGTTCTAAGAGAGAATTGTTCTACACAGAACACTTTAGAGCGCTAGAAAGAGATTTTCCAAACTTCAAATTCTACTTAGTGCTTTCTGAGCCTTTAGAAGAAGACAATTGGAAAGTAATGAAAGACATCAACGATGAAGGAGATGGATTTGTTGGTTTTGTTCACCAAGCGGTAATTGACCAGTATCTGAGCAAGCATGATGCTCCAGAAGATATTGAGTTTTACTTCTGTGGGCCACCAATGATGAACCAAGCGGTTCTTAAAATGTGTGACGAATGGGGTGTTCCACCAGAAAACGTAGCATTTGATGATTTCGGTGGTTAATTCCTTCAAAAAGTATATTCAAAATCCCTTTGGCAAATTTTGCCAAAGGGATTTTTGCTTTGCGCTTAGCGCAATGCTACTCTTGACTTCATGTGGCGAGAGCAGAGAAAAGGTGAGTGTAGAAGAGTTTAAAATGCAACTTCAAGGTGAAGCGCAAGGCACAACTTGGCAAATCGTTTATTATGATTTGCAACAGCGAAACTTAAAACCACAAATTGACAGTTTATTGCAAAAAGTGGATGAATCAGTCAGCACGTATTTGCCAGGATCTGTCATAGATAATTGGAATAAGAGCGACAGTGGTGCAGCCATCGATTCTATGTTTTATGAGGTTTTGGGTCTTTCTTGGAGAATATACCTAGAAACAAATGGTGCTTTTGATCCTACCGTGAAACCATTGGTTAGCTATTGGGGATTTGGACCAGAAATGTATGCGCATCCTGAAAAGGCGGATCAGCATAAAATTGACTCGTTGCTGGAATTAGTTGATTTTGACACATTGCGATTGGTTGTGAATGATTTTCCGCGCCCAATTGATGGATTAAGGGATAAGAGAATTAAGTATTCATTTCCGATCTTTCTTTCGAAACCAGATAGTCGTATGCAGCTAGATTTTAATGCTGTTGGACAAGGATGGAGTGTTGATGTAGTGGCTCATTTTCTGGAGAAAAATGGAATAGAAAAGTATTTCATTGAAATAGGCGGTGAGATAAAGGCGGGCTATCCTAAGCCTGATGGCTCTTTGTGGAGGTTTGGAATTGACAAACCAATTGAAGATTTAGCACAGCGTGAATTGGAAGCCATTATTAATCTCCGAAATAAAGGCTTGGCTACAAGTGGAAATTACCGCAAGTTTTATGAAGTGGATGGAGTGAAATATGCACATACCATTGATCCAAAATCAGGATATCCAGTAAAGCATAGTTTGCTCAGTGCTACGGTGGTTGCTGGTGATGCAGGTCTTGCTGATGCCATGGCCACTGCCTTTATGGTAATTGGCACAGATTCAGCCATTGCTTATCTGGAAGGTGATAATAACACCAATAGTGCGGCTTTCCTAATTTACACAGATAGCAACAAATACAAAACGTGGGTAAGTCCTTCTATAGCTTCTAAGCTAAGCAGCGTTGAATAGAATTTTTGGAGCTATCGTGGTAGCATAGACGAATATTAACTAGTTTAGTCACTATTAGATTCTAACCCTTTCTAAGAGTGTACAAACGAGACTATTTTATTTGGAAGCAAGTTCCTTTGCTGCGCTGCGTCTTTGTGTTTATTGGCGGGATAATATTTGCCATTTTCTCCCCACATATTCTCATGGCTTGGTTGTTTCTTGGCTTTGTAGCGGTTACCGCTATTCTAGGCTGGTTTTTGACGGCCAAGTGGTTCATCCCTGTCTGGTATTTGATGTTTGCTTGCGCAGGTTTTAGCGTTACTAGTTTACTTACAGAGCGACTCAGCCCAACGCATATTCATCAACAGGAATTTGATGGTGAGCAAACCTTGTTGGTGCACATTGTGAGTGATCCAATTGAACGTGAGCGAAGCATAAAATTAGAAGTGCGTGTTTCGCAGTTGATTTATGGTGACTCAAATCAAATTATAGAAGGCAAACTGCTTGCATATCTTCAAAAGGACTCAGCTGCGACCCAATTGAGATATGGAGATACGATTGTAATACAGTCTTATTTGAATAGTTTGAATGAACCTTCAAATCCAGATGAATTCAATTACAAACGGTATTTGGGTTTTCATCAAATTACAGAGCAAGCCTACGTTACTTCTGATAAGTGGTTGTTGCTAGGAAAGGGCAGTGGCTTTAAGAGATCGATTATAGAGGTGCAGCGTTATGTAATAGAAGTCTTAAAGAGTTTTGACTTAAATGAGCGGCAATTGGCAATTGTGTCAGCGCTTTTGGTTGGCTACAAGCATTATCTCACAGCCGATCAAGTAAATGCCTTTGCTAGCGCTGGAGCCATGCACGTATTGGCAGTTTCTGGGCTGCATGTTGGTATTGTCTTTTTGATTTTAAACACACTGCTGAAACCTTTGCAAAAGCGATTATGGACACGTTGGCTCAAAGCCTTTTTACTCTTGATTTCACTTTGGTTATATGCTGCTATTACAGGCTTTTCGCCTTCGGTAACACGCGCGGTAACAATGTTTAGTTTCGTTATTGTTTCTCAACTCATTAATAGGCGAACCACCATTTACAATGCGCTGGCGGCAAGCGCTTTGGTATTGTTAATTTACAATCCATTTTTTATTGTGGAAGTTGGTTTTCAGCTTTCTTACGTAGCTGTTTTGGGCATTGTAATACTTCAACCTAGAATTTATGAGTGGTGGCAACCGAAAAACTACTTGCTGGATAAAATTTGGGGAATCACCGCAGTTTCGCTTGCCGCTCAAATTGCAACATTTCCACTTGGATTGCTCTATTTTCATCAGTTTCCCAATTACTTTTTGATTAGCAATTTGGTGGTCATCCCATTAGCTACGGCTATTTTACCTGTTGGTATTGCCTTGATTGTTTTCTCAAAAATCGCTTACGTTTCAAGTGTATTAGCATTTGTGCTTTACTGGTTGGTTTGGCTACTAGACTGGTTTGTAGATTGGGTAGAAAAATTGCCTTTGGCTTTAATTCAAGGCATTGACATCAACATTTTAGAAACCTATGTCATCTATATGCTTGTTGCCACATTCATTATGGTCTTGATCATAAAGAGCTATTTCTGGCAGCGGATATTTTTAGGTTCGGTACTAGCAATTTTCATCCTAAATTCAGCGGAGGCAGTTTTTCAAACAAAACAAAAAGAGATTGTTTTTTATGCTGTAAAAGGATATGATGCGATTGATTTCATAGATGGAAATAATCATGTTTTTATAGCTGATTCAAGCTTGATCAATGATGAAGACAAAATGCGTTTTCACATTATGCATCATTGGTGGAAACTGGATTTGAATCGTCCGCAGGAAGCTTTGCATACCTTGATCCAAACGGAGAACGGATACTTATTTGATCAGCAAACCATTTTAGTTCTTGATTCAAACAGTAAGATTGATGATAGTTTAGGTCAGATTGATATTCTGTTTTTGAAGGAACGAACGGCCCAACATCCAAAAGAAATTTTGACATTGATTAATCCTGATATTGTGATTATCTCATCTAAAATGGATTGGCGAAGTCATAATTCTTGGCTTTACAATTTGGAAGATTTTGCTGTTAAATCCCACTCGCTAAAACGAGATGGCGCATATAGAATTACCCTTGAAAATTAGGGCAAACATCATAGGTCACATTTTAAGGATTAAGCCTTATTTTGCCAGCGAAATAACCCAATTATGAAAAAGAGCATTTTTACCCTTGCCATTTTAGCTATCGCACTAACCTCATGTTTCAAGAAAAACTACAACTGCCGTTGTCAGATAGATCTACCAGATACAGCGGGTTACACTTTTGATGTGGATACCATTTTTGTTGTTACAGCTCGACTTGATGAAGAAGCTAACATAAAATGCATTGCAGCTGAAGAGGCATCATCATTTTTGGCAACTCAATATGAAGCTGCTGGTAATGTTGACATTAACTGTAATTTAGAGTAGTCTGAAATCAACCGATTTCGTTAAAACTAAAACTTCGATCTAGTCGCACGCCTTTTTCGGTATTCATTACGGTACAGCATTCGTTTACTGAATCGTGCTCTAGAAACAACACATAATTTTGATCGGCCGCTTCTTTTAAGAAAGCGGCTTTTTCATTCATGGTAAGCAAAGGGCGGGTGTCGTAACCCATTACATAAGGCAGTGGAACATGTCCTGTGCTTGGCAGCAAGTCTGCCATAAAAACAATCTTCTGGCCTTTATAATTGATCATCGGTAGCATTTGTGCATCTGTGTGGCCATCCGCAAAAAACACATCAATTCCCTCTAATGCATTTAATGTTCGGTCGCCATTTCGATCAATAAACTTGAGTTGCCCTGATTCCTGAATTGGAAGAATATTCTCTTTCAAAAACGAAGCTTTTTCTCTCGGATTTGGTTCTGTTGCCCATTTCCAATGCTCTTCATTACTCCAGAAAGTGGCATTTTTAAAAGCTGGTCTGAAACCATCTTTACTTGAATTAAATTCAATAGCACCGCCACAATGATCAAAGTGCAAGTGTGTTAAAAAGACATCCGTAATATCATCACGGCTAAATCCCTTTGCAGCCAAAGATTTGTCCAACGAATCATCGCCATGTAAAAAATAGTGGCTGAAGAATTTTTCACTTTGCTTGTTTCCAATTCCTGTATCTACCAGAATAAGTCGGTTGCCATCTTCAATCAACAAAGAGCGCATTGCCCACGAACAAAGGTTATTATCGTCTGCTGGATTGGTTCTTGACCAAAGTGATTTTGGCACTACGCCAAACATTGCGCCTCCGTCAAGCTTAAAATACCCTGTGTTGATTACGTGTAATTGCATTGCGATGTGTTTTGAGTTCGAAATATAAGGAGTTGAAAATTCACAATTCCAAAGAATTCGGATGCAGTCCGTTTTATTTCAAAAAAAAGCGGATCCAAAATATTGAATCCGCTTTTTAAAAAATCTATACTGTTCAATTATGCTTTCCAAGCATCGTTCGCATTCAGTGAATTCAAGTTTTCGAAAGCAACCAAAAGTCTTTTTACCGTTGTTTTTTCGCCCTCGCGCCACCATTTTCTTGGATCGTAATATTTCTTATTTGGTTTATCATCCCCTTCAGGATTTCCAAGTTGCGTCTGCAAATAGTCATGGTATTTGGCTACGTAATCTCTCACGCCTTCCCAGTATG
>JANRBI010000272.1:7333-13144 GCA_030727625.1 Salibacteraceae bacterium | reverse complement strand
AATCCTATACGATCACGTTATTAAGGCCATTTTTAGAATAGAAGATGGTTTCTTTTAAGCCCATTTTTCAATAATTCTTGAATAAGGATTCAGAACATCCTTTCCTTTGTTAATTTCGACACTAAATAAAATCTAACATGAAAAAACTTGCGCTCTTTCTTGCAGCTACTTCATTAGTTGCGCTTACTTCTTGCGATAAATGCACTGATTGCAGCTGTACTTACACCTCTGCATATACCTTCGAAACTGATTTTTCAAGCACTGAAGAAGCAGATATCAGATCAGAATATAATCAATATGGTGCCGCTACTTACCCAGAGACTTCGGAAGAGATTTGTGATAAAAGAGGTGATTTTGATAACACGATAGCAGCATACGAAGAAAAGAGTGCAACATTTACTGATGACGGAACGCGCGAAGGCAAGGCTTGGTCTGTTTTAGGTACTTACTCTTGCTCTTGCGATAAATAAGATAGAACTATTATGGAGCCGTCATACTAGCTAAGCTGAAAAGTTTAGAATAGAATGGCGGCTTTTTCATTTCCATTTATCACTAAAATTTCACCCTTAATCACCATTCTAAGCGTTTGAAAAAGTAATCTAAAAGTCTACCACGACTCTACTTAACATTGCATCATGATTAACTTGGTTAACATCAATAAGTATTATCAATCGGGCTCTCACAAACTGCATGTTTTGAAAGATGTGAACCTTGAAGTAGGTGCCGGAGAGTTGGTTTCTATTATGGGTTCTTCGGGCTCAGGAAAATCTACTTTACTCAACATTCTGGGTATTCTAGACAACTATGATAGTGGTGAATACACATTAGACAACACGTTAATCAAAAACTTAAACGAATCAAAAGCTGCTAAATACAGAAATGAATTTATCGGCTTCATTTTTCAAAGCTTTCACTTGCTCGGTTACAAAAATGCCATGGAAAATGTGGCGCTTCCACTTTACTATAGAGGCATTCCTAGAAAAGAGCGAAACAAGCTAGCCTTAGAATATTTGAAAAAAGTAGGTCTATTTGAATGGGCCGAACACATGCCAAACCAACTTTCGGGTGGTCAGCAACAGCGAGTTTCTATAGCTAGAGCATTGATTTCACAACCAAAACTGATCTTGGCAGATGAACCAACTGGCGCACTCGATTCTGAAACATCATACAATGTAATGAACTTGTTTAGAGAGGTAAACAAACTCGGAATCACCGTAATCATTGTAACGCACGAACCTGATATTGCCGCTATGACTGATCGCCAAATTATTTTGAAAGACGGGAAAATAGTAGAAAACAAAACCGCTGCCAATGTTTGATCTCGACAAATGGCAGGAGATTTTTAGCACAATAAGCAAGAACAAGCTGCGCACTTTTCTTACTGGATTCAGTGTGGCTTGGGGCATCTTTATGTTGATCATTCTTTTAGGAAGTGGCAACGGAATGCAAAATGGCACACTAAAATCATTTGCAGGTGATGCTGTCAATGCCATTTGGATTAATCCAGGAAAAACCGCCCTACCCTACCAAGGCTACAAACCTGGGAGAGACATCATTTTTCAGAATTCGGATTTAGAGGATATTGCTCAGAATATTGATGGTATCGAGAATTTATCGGCCAGAAAATATTTATCTGGAGTTGGTCAAGTAACCTTTAAAAACAAAACAGGAAATTTTGATGTGTTAGGCTGTAAACCCGGTGAAAAAGAAGCCGAACAAATTCACTTACTCGGGGGGCGCTTCATCAATCTGCCAGATATTAATGAAGCGCGAAAAGTTGCTTGTCTTGGAAAAGACATGAAGATTGAGCTTTTTGGAAATGCTGATCCTATTGGCGAGTATATCAATATAAATGGGGTTCCATTTAAAGTAGTGGGTTGGTATATGGATGAAGGTGGAGAAAGGGATGTACGAAGAACTTGGATCCCGCTTTCAACACATCAACGTGTTTTTGGCACACCTAATAGAATTGACCGAATTGTAATGACTACAGGAGATGCCAGCGTGGAAGAAGCAAATGCCATTGTAGATAAGCTGAGAAACCGACTATCGAACCGATTAAATTTTGACCCAAGCGACCAACGTGCTATTTACATCAGAAATCAAGCAGAAAATTTTCAAAAGTTTGATCAATTGTTCACCGGAATTAAATGGTTTGTAGTGTTTATTGGTTTGGGAACCATCTTCGCTGGAGTAGTTGGCGTTAGTAATATCATGATGATTGTGGTGAAAGAGCGCACCAAAGAAATTGGAATCAGAAAAGCAATGGGCGCGACTTCTGGAAGCATTATCAGCTTGATCATGCAAGAGTCCATTTTCATTACCACCATTGCGGGTTATATCGGTTTAACCTTGGGTGTTTTGCTGCTTGAAGTTGTTGGAAACGCAATTGAAGGAAATCAGTTTTTCCAAAATCCAGAAGTGGATTTACCAACTGCTATTTACGCAACTCTTGCACTTATAATCGCTGGCAGTATTGCAGGCTTGATCCCTGCTTTGCGCGCTTCCAAAATAGAACCTGTAGTAGCACTAAGAGAAGATTAACCATGTTTGATATAGACCGTTGGCAAGAAATCTATCATGTGTTGGCTAAGAACAAGCTAAGAACTGCCCTCACCTCATTTGGTGTGTTTTGGGGCATGTTTATGCTTGTGATTTTAATGGGTTCTGGTAACGGCTTAAAGAACGGTGTTTTAGGGAATTTCGGAAGCTTTGCAACCAACAGCTTTTTTATGTGGGGCCAAACTACAAGCTTGCCTTACAACGGATTTCAAAAGGGTAGATATGTTGCTTTTGATAATTACGATACCGAAGCCATGAGACGCGAATTAAAGGGAGCGCAAGTGGTTGCACCAAAATGCCAACTTGGCGGTTACCGCGGCACGAACTATGTCACTCGAAAAAACAAAAGTGGAAGCAGTTTTACAGTGACTGGAGATATTCCAGAAATCATTCAAATTTCGCCAAGAAAAATACCTCAAGGCCGTTGGTTAAACCAAAAAGACATTGACGAGAAACGCAAAGTGGCTGTTATAGGTCCAAGAGTTAGAGATGTTTTGTTTGACGAGGGCGAAGACCCAATAGGAGAATACATTAACATCAGCGGAATCTATTTTATGGTGATTGGAGTTCACCAAATAGAATTTACATCTGATTTTAACGAGCAAGACCTTGAATCTATTTTCACTCCGATAAGCACATTTCAGCAAGCATTTAATTGGGGAAACAGAGTTGGTTGGTATTCTATTATGGCAGAGCCAAACGTGTCAGTAGCAGATTTAGAAACGCAAGCACGCGATATTTTGAAAAAAGTACATCATGTAAACCCAGAAGACCACAGAGCCATTGGCGGCTGGAATATGGCTGAAGAGTTCGGTAAAATCTCGGGTCTTTTTGTTGCGATTCAAGTTTTAGTTTGGGTTGTTGGAATAGGAACCTTACTGGCGGGTGTGATTGGAGTTAGCAATATCATGCTTGTTGTAGTAAAGGAGCGCACCAAAGAAATAGGCATTAGAAAAGCCATTGGCGCAACGCCTTACCTCATCGTGTCACAAATTATTTTAGAAGCCATCATCTTAACAGGAATCGCTGGTTATATAGGCCTTTCGGCCGGAGTTGGTCTTTTAGAATTGGTTAACAATGCTATCGGTCCTCAAGGAGCGGGGATGTTTAAAAGCCCAGAAATTGATCTTGGCACAGCGTTGATTTGTCTACTCATCATCATTATTTCGGGAGGTTTTGCTGGCGTGATTCCTGCACGCAAAGCAGCTTCCGTAGATCCTATTGTTGCATTAAGAAGTGAATAAAAAATATGAAATCTGCTATTAAAATCATTTTTGGAGTTGGCCTTCTGGCTGTGTTTGTTTGGACACTCTATTTCCTTTACCAGAAAAATCAGGAAGTTCCTGTAGTTTATGAAACTGAATCTCCAGAATTTAGGACAATCATAAAAAAGAGTGTTGCTACTGGATCTGTAGTTCCGAGAAACGAAACATTTATAAAATCGCAGATCTCTGGGATTGTGCAGCAGGTTTACGTAAAAGCTGGTGACGAAGTAAAAGTGGGTGATTTGATTGCCAAGGTGAAGGTGATTCCAGATATGGTTTCACTAAACAATGCCGAAAACCGCGTAAACAGAGCTGAAATTTCTTTAGCAAACGCCAAGTTAGATTATGATCGAAACAAAACGTTGGCCGACCAACAAGTTATTTCACAGGCCGAATTTCAGCCTTTTGAACTTTCGCGAAAGCAAGCGCTAGAAGAATTAAATGCCGCTGAAGATGCATTGGCGATCATTAAAGAAGGTGTTTCTAAGAAAGCTGGAAACACATCAAATACCTTGATAAAATCAACTGTTAAAGGTATGGTTTTGGATGTGCCAGTTGAAGAAGGTTTTAACGTGATTGAGGCAAACAACTTTAATGATGGAACCACCATTGCAAGTGTTGCAGATATGGAGAACCTGATTTTCGAAGGCATGATTGACGAAAGTGAAGTTGAGAAACTTCAACTTGGCATGGAGTTGATCATGAACATAGGCGCGATTGAAAATCACGATTTCAAAGCGAACCTCGAGTACATTTCTCCAAAGGGAATTACTGAAGACGGTGCGATAAAGTTTGAAATAGAAGCAGCAGTGGATATCGATACAAGTTTCTTTATCAGAGCTGGCTATAGCGCTAATGCCGATGTAGTTTTAGAACGTAAAGACAATGTGCTTTCTATTAATGAAAACTTGATAAAATTTGAAGAAAACAAAACCACCGTAGAAGTGGAAGTTGGCCTTCAGAAATATGAAGAAAGAGAAATCAAAACTGGTCTTTCTGATGGTATTTTTATTGAAATCCTTGACGGCATTTCGAAAGATGACAAACTAAAAATCCCGCAAGATTAGCGTTGTGCAATGGTCCATTCTATTTTGAATGGACAAGTTTGAAAGCTTGGATCAACCCAAATGTATGCTGAGTTTCTGTTGTTTGAAACCCAGTTTTCCAATTGCTCATTTTCCTTCTTGCGCTTAGTTGATTGTGACAACCTGTTGTAGTCATCATTCAAATTTGCAATGTGCGGTTCGGTGCGCTCTAATAATTGCACTAATCGATATGATTTTTTGCCATCTCTACCTTGGTATAAATCAGGACCAATAATATCGCCAACCTTCATTTTTTCCACTGAAAAAAGTAACTGACGATCTACTTGACCAAGAGTTTCTAGGTCAAACTTGTTTGTGCCGTCAAGCGGATTAATAAGTTCGCCTCCATTCATTCTGGTTTCATCATCTGTTGAAAACTCGATAGCTGCTTGCGCAAAGTTGATGCTGTCATTGATGCTTATTTCTGTCTTCAAACTATCCAAAAACTTGCGGCTTTTCTGCAAATCTGTTGGCGAAACCTGAGGAATTAAGAGAATATGACGCACGTTTATCCTGTCTCCTTTTCTATCAATCATTTGAATAATGTGATACCCAAATTGCGTTTTAACCACATCAGAAACTTGATCTTTTTCTAATCCATTTGCTGCATTAGAAAACTCAGGAACTAATTCCGTGCGATCCATCAAACCCAACTCACCATTATTCATAGCCGAACCTGGATCTTGAGAATACAAGTAAGCCAAGGTTCCGAAGTCTTCGCCTTTAGCTACACGATCTCTAAAGTCATTCAACTTACCGATGATCTCCTTCTCTTGCTCGTCACTCACTTTTGGCAGTCTAACGATGTGGGCTACACGAACTTCTGAATTGATATATGGCAAACTATCCTTAGGAATAGCTTTATAAAACTCGCGCACATCTTGCGGAGAAACTTTTAC
>JANRBI010000272.1:0-7233 GCA_030727625.1 Salibacteraceae bacterium | reverse complement strand
AGATCTTCAAGCACTTCGCATCTAGAATTTTCGGTAACAGCCAAATCATTTAATGTCATTTGGTCTATCTGCCCTTCTATATCAGAAAGCAAAACAATGTTTTCGCCCACCACAGCCACTACTTTATCAATCACTTGTTCTTGAGCTTGTAGGCTAAGACAAATAAAAAGCACGCTGGCTGAAAGAAAAAATCTATTGAGGAAGTTGTGGTTTTGCATATAATTCGGCTTTTCCAGATGAAATGGCATCGCGGTAAATTCGTTTTCTAATGGTATTCAACAATTCAATCTTGCGTTTATTCAAAATCAAATTTCGGATACGAGTTCGCTCCAAATTGAGCGGTGAAAGCGTGTTTTTTGATTGTAAGGCTAGTATAGTTAGGATGTACAAATGCTCATTATCAGTAAATCGCACTTGCTTGCCAGAACGTAAAAATGACTCTTTGTTGTATACTTCAATCGGTAATTCTCTTAACAAATCATTAAGATAGACCCAATTCGAATCATAAAAGCATTTTACCGCATACTTATGGCAGTAGTCTTGAAGCTTTTCTTGCGCTTCATCATCTGCCGATCGTTGCATCCATTTTTCCACTTTTTCGAGATCAGGACTATTCGGTTTCACCTTAATGTAGCGAACTTTCAAGATATAGTCATTCAGCTGAAAAATATCCGGATTCTCTTGGTAAAACTGCTCAATGGCCTGCTCACCTACCATGGTATCGAGCTTTTGATTGAGCAGCTCCTTTTCGAAGGCAAAAATATAAAGCTCCTTGCGGTATTGACTTACTTGCTCTTCTATGGTTTGCTGCTCTTCGAGTAAATTGTATTCACTTTTATCAAAAAGTAATTCACGATTCATCCAAGATTGGATAATAGTATTGGCCATCTCGGCACTATCTTCTGCAGATAGGTTGTTTGGAATAGCATCTTTGAGCTGTTGCTCAGTAAAGTATCGTTCGCCAACTCTTGCCACAATGGGCGTTTCAGACGCCTCGTCATCACACGAAACCAGAAACGTCATTACGATCAAAAGGAGAATGAAGCGATTCAATATCAAATTACTTGATGGTATTAAAAACTTCCTGATTCAATTGAAAAGTATATTTCTTTCTTAGCTCAGCAATCCATTCGGCTTCTAAAGCTGATTGGTAAGCAGAAGTAACTAAACCGCGAGATTCGCTCAATTTTTTAGGCTGTGCAGCAAGTACTTCGCTAATCGCTACGAACACTACTTTGCCATCTTCAGTATCCACATCATGCATGCCTTTTTCCCATGGAGCTTTGTCCACTATTGGTTGTTCGCCTCTGCTGAAGATGTTTGATTTTATAAAAAGATTAAGCGCACTACTTGCATTCATTTCTTTTAAGATATCTGCTTCGGTATATCCTTTCTTATCTGCTTTCTTTAACATTTTCTTGGTTGAAGCGGCCACTTCTGAATTAGCGCATGTATACACACTTGCTTTCACACGCTCATCCCACATAAAATCGGTTTTATTGCTTTCGTAGAACGACTTTAACCCTGTGGTATCTTTTACTGCTTTGGACCAAACTTTTTGATCCATCAAATCAAACAACAAAATACCATCATGATATTCTTGCATCAACGCCTTAAATTCTGGGTATTTAGCTTCTAGTACGCCATCTTCAAATTCAATCATTTTGGCATCAACAAATTCATTCCATTTGTTTACTAAGACAGTGCTAAGCAATGTTTCTTCTGTTTTTCTAGGCTGTGTTTGTTTCAAGAAATTGAAATATTCAGCCATTGAATATTGCTTTGTGGTATTACTGTACTTGTTATCGGTGATCGTAAACACAGGTTCGTCAGATTCCACTTTCTCGCTTGGACTCCACTTTCCGACCATAAAATCAGTATTAACCAACTTATTTACCGCATCTCTATTCTTAGTATTGTAGGTAAGACTATACTCGCTCTTTAGCTTAGACAATAAGCTTTCTCTGCCCATTTGCCCACGAGTATCGCGCTCAATTTTCTTTTTGATGTTAGCTTTTTGCTCTTCAAGCGAACCAATACCTTTATAGTCTTCACGTTTTATAATGTGCCAGCCATATGCTGTTTTCACAGGCTCAGTATACTCGCCATTCAGTTTCAAACCAAAAGCTGCAGCTTCAAATTCTTCCACCATTCTTCCTGTTCCAAACCAAGGTAGCACACCAGCTTTATCAGCTGTTCCTTGATCTTCGCTATACTGTTTTGCAAGCTGTTTGAAGTCACCTCCGTTTTTCAATTGCTGAAAAATCTCATCAATTCTTTTCTTAGCTTGATCTTGTTGTTCTGGACTCATTTGATCACCGCTCTTGGTCATGATGTGCGAAACACGAATCTCACCACGAGCTGGTCTTCTGTCTTTTACAAAAATTACATGATATCCAAAATTTGTTCTAACCGGAGCACTCAACTCGCCCACTTTGGTATTATAAGCCGCATTTTCAAATGGATACACCATTGAGAATGCAGTAAAGTAACCTAAATCTTCGGCTATTGTTTCTTCGTCCTTATCTATTTTCACCTTAGCAAGCAATCGCTGCATATCTTCTTCGGTCTTTACACCTTTGGTCAGTGCTTTCAGTTTTTTCAATGCCTTCAACGTATCGAGAGGCGCAGCATTATCACTTATTTTTATAAGCACATGATAAGCGGCAACATCTTCTTGCATGCGATTGTAGGCTTCCTCAATCAGCTGATCGGTCATTGCCTTGTCAACCAAATAAGGTTGCGCTAATTGTCTTCTGTAGCCATCTAATTCTTTAATAAACTTAGATGCTGTGTCCATTCCAAGGCTTTCGGCTTCTTTTACTTTGAGTTTAAAATTCACAAAAAGGTCCACGTACTCTTCCATGGTCTTTTTATCAACGACATTGTTCGTGTTGTTTTTATTGTAAATCGCTAGAAATTCATCTACAGAAATAGGATCATTTCCTACCGTAAGTAATGTGCGATTATCTTGCGCCTTTGCGCCTAACAAAAGGCCAAATATCATTAGGCCAGCAACAATTCTTCTCATGTTTTTCAAATTCTCGTTAGGGTTTTATCTACTTGTATAATTTGGAGCTTCTCTCGTAATTGATACATCATGAGGATGGCTTTCGCGAACACCTGCTGAAGTAATTCGAATAAACTCAGCATTTTGCAACGCCTCCATGTCTTTTGCTCCGCAATATCCCATTCCAGCTTTCAAGCCACCTATCAACTGATAGATAACCTCAGCCAAACGGCCTTTGTAAGGCACGCGTCCAGAAATTCCTTCTGGAACCAATTTTTTAATATCATCTTCTACATCCTGAAAATAGCGGTCTTTACTTCCTTTTTGCATGGCTTCAATGCTGCCCATTCCGCGGTAGCTTTTAAACCTTCTACCTTCATAAATGATAAGTTCTCCTGGACTTTCATCTACACCCGCAAATAAGCTGCCTGCCATAATTGAGCTCGCCCCTGCAGCCAAAGCTTTCACAACATCACCACTAAATCTAATTCCACCATCACCAATTACTGGTACTCCAGTTCCTTTAAGTGCAGCAGCTACATCCAATATTGCAGACAATTGTGGAACTCCTACACCAGCAATTACGCGAGTGGTGCAAATAGAACCAGGACCTATACCTACTTTCACGGCATCAGCACCAGCCTCAACCAAGGCTATTGCAGCAGCGGCCGTTGCAATATTTCCGACCACTAAGTCTACTGGTTTGCCTTCGTAGCGCTTTCTAGCCTCTTTCAATACCCTAATTACTCCGGCCGAATGACCATGCGCAGTATCAATGATCAAGGCATCAACACCTGCATTTACTAAGGCATCCATTCTATCAAATGTATCAGCAGTTACACCAACTGCTGCTGCTACTCTCAGTCTTCCAAAATCATCTTTGCAAGCGTTTGGTCTTATGCGGCTTTTTACGATGTCTTTGAACGTAATCAAGCCCATCAATCGATTGTCTTTATCAACTACGGGTAGCTTTTCAATTTTATGACGTTGCAAAATTTCTTCTGCCTTCTCCAAATCACTTCCATCAAGCGTAGTAACAATGCCTTCGCTGGTCATTACTTCAGCCAATGGACGTTGAAGATTTTTTTCAAAACGTAAATCTCTGTTGGTAACAATCCCAACTAGCTCGCCCTTTTCGCCAACCACCGGAATTCCGCCAATGCTATGTTCTTTCATCAAGGCCAAAGCGTCTGAAACCTTCTTGCCAGCAGTAATAGTTACAGGATCTTGTATCATTCCACTTTCGCTGCGCTTTACTTTTCTTACTTCCGCAGCTTGAGCCTCAATGCTCATATTTTTGTGCAACACGCCAATACCACCTTCTTGGGCAATGGCAATAGCTAATTCGCTTTCGGTTACAGTATCCATAGCGGCAGCCACAATTGGAGCGCGCAATTCAATGTTTCTCGAAAATTTAGTTGTGATGTTCACCTCTCTGGGCAGCACCTCAGAGTAAGCAGGAATTAACAATACATCGTCAAAGGTTAAACCTTCTTTTATTTTCTGTACATCATTCATTGGTCAGGCTCTTAAAAAATTGGGCAAAAATAGCAACACCTGCCCGTTTAAACCTCGCTTTCTATGATAAGAATGTTAAGGACTACTAATATCTTTTCAACCAATGTGTTATCTGAATTAAAAGCCTGATTTAGCGCCCTGTCCGGTCTTCGTTCCTATCTTTTTCATGCCTTTTGTGTGCCGCAATATGTCTACAAAGAGCTTTTTTAACAAAGCTTTTGTAGCCATGCGATCACATCAAAAGCCACTAAAAAAGGATATCCACTGCACCCAGGGTCGAAAGCGATCAACGCATTAAATGCACCTTTTCTTTGAAAACCACCGTTTCGCCAAATGCATTCGTAAGTTCGAGAACATAAACATATGCGCCTACTTCTTCATCTGTGCCAGGCCAACCTTCCGCAGGATCAGCAGATTCAAAAATCAGATTACCAATTCTATTGTAAACACTTAAGTGATAATTCACCTGATCTACATAATTCGCATATGGAAGAAAAACGTCATTTATACCATCGCCATCAGGACTAAAAGCATTGGGTAAAAAAACTTTTGGCGAAAAATCAAGGCAAAATAAATTAGACCTTGAAATTCCCATTGCTCCATATTGATTTCCCTCATTTTCCAGCGCTTCAATATAGTAGCAGATTTCACCACTCAAATACTCCACCCCTTCCAATTCATCTGTAAAACTTGCACTAGCAGTTCCAGAATATATTTCCTCTGATGCAACATCTGCTGGAGCCCTGTACAAATGATACGAGTCAATGTCTGCATCAAAACCTGAATATGGATTCCAAAAAACTTCATTAAAGTAATTCTTTTGATTTTTATCAGCATTCACAAAAATGCTCTTAACAACATTACTACTACTCAAAAAAGCACCGCACTCATCAAAAGCATCTATTCTATAAAAATAGCTTGCCTCGCCTGCTCTACCACTATTATCAATAAACTTAAATCTTGTTTGTGGTTCAAAATCCTTTACGGCTATCGACTGAAACGTTTTGCTTTGGTCAAAACTCCTCATGAGTTTAAACTGAAATACAGATGATATACTATCGGTTAATAATTCCACTTCGTTCAAACCTGATTCATGATTATTTTGAACTTGAGCAATATACTGAATCTCTGGTGCAGGAATTCCAGAAACATCATAAATCAATTTATTGCTCAACGCTTCGATTTTTGAAAAAGAATCAACCGCTGCTACCACGTAGGTGTATTTTTTCCCAGGAATTATTTCACCATCTAAAAAAACCGAATCCAGCGGAGTCAAAACAGCTCTTAATTCTGGCTGTTCGCCTTGTCTTTGGCGGTAAACATTAAATCCTGTAAGGTTTCTAACACCAACAGGATATCCCACTGAAGGCATATTCCAGATTATTGTTGTTGTTCCTTCGCATCTCTGGTAATCCAAAGTCTCTATAAATAGCGTTTGAAATCTCAAACTAGTAGGAGCTTGATTGTACCACATTGTATTGCTATCAAAACAACTATCAAAAGGTGCTACACTCAGCGTCTCTGTCTGACTCAACGCGTCTATTCCAAAATCTGAATAAGTATGGCTCAATACACCAACATCAAATACTGTATCTGACCTAAGAAAATCTTCGTAATAAAAAATGCGATAACCTAAAACATCACTCGAAACACTCAAATCCCAACCAACATTTACATTTCCAGTTGCTGTATCTACACTTGCATATATGAGGTTAGACGTAATAGGTGGCTCGTTGTCCTTGACTAACTTGAAACCAATGTTAGAAGAATTTTCACATCCACCGATTCCATTGAATGTTACTCGATATTCAAATGCTGCCTCGCAAACAGAAGTAGAATCCTTATAAATCTCTATTCCAAAAGGTACCTTTCCTAATAATTGCCAAACACCCGAAGTATCTCTGCGCCAAATACTATACAAAGAGTCATTGGACTCTATGTTTGTTTCTTGCCAAGTAACATCTACTATTCTTCCAGATGAAAAAAGCGCTATAATCAATGGCGATATAGTATCTGTAGCCACAGATGTATCCACACTATTTGCCGTTACAATAAAAAAATTTCCAGAACCAGAAAAACTTCCGGGGATTGTTATGGATGACTGATTATAATCTGTAACGGAAGATAAAATCGTAAACTGTGTAGCCGAGCCACTTCTGTAATAAATCAAATACTCGCTAAAAGATGCTCCAGTATCAATTGGAAGCGACCAGGTAAGGTTAATATCATCGTCCTCATTAAGCGAAATGCATTGGATTACAGGAGAATCAATAGCCCACAACTTCGACAAACCGTATACTAAGAAAAAAATAAGCGTTTGTAGTAATTTCATTTATTGAAATGCAAAAATACTCATGCTTTTAAGACGTAAACTTTAAGAGAGTGAACGTTTTTTTTGACAAAGAATTTTGTTAAGGTTGAAAGCTAACGGATATTTTTACTTTTGTCGCACTTTATGGTGCGAAAATACGCAATACTATCCCTATTTGTAATCATCACATCTGCACAGACGCTTAAGGCCCAATATGCTTGGGATTTTGGTGTAAATGCGGGTATAGCTAATTATCTAGGCGAAATTGGCGGAGGCGCTGGAGAAGCTAGAGATTGGATATTGGATTTAAAACTGGAACAATCACGTTGGAATCCAGGTGTGTTCGTCCGCTACCGTTTAGATTACGATTTTGCAATTACAACAAGTTTTAACT
>JANRBI010000271.1:1297-2478 GCA_030727625.1 Salibacteraceae bacterium | reverse complement strand
CTTCATTTGGATTAAACTCCCACGAGTATTTCGGACGTTTTGGGCCTTCGCCTCTGTAGTAATATGCCAATATGCCACCTGCAAGGCCTCCGAGCAAATGTCCTTCCCACGAAATTTCTGGCTGGAGCGGCAAAATTCCCCAAATCATGGAGCCATATAAAAACACAATAATGCCTGAAAGCGCCATCATTCGGTAATATCTACTAAGCATTCCTGAGATAAAAATGAAGGCTGCAAGTCCGTAAATTACTCCGCTAAAGCCAATATGATTTCCGTCTCGGGCGGCAATCCACATCCAAATACCACTCATAATCCAAGTGTAACCAAGCACTTGCCAAGCCACTTTTTTATAAAAACTAAAAAGCAAGGTGAGCAACACCAAAGCGGTGATAGAATTACCCGTAATGTGAGCTAAATCGCCATGAAGCAACGGGTAGCTAAGGATACCAATTAAACCTTCGGGCAACCGAGGTTGCAAACCGAAAGCCTTTAACCAAGGCGCTGGTCCTTCGGTGAGAAAGTAAACACCCCAAAGCGAACCAATTATTAAAATGGCCGTAAGCAACGGTATTTTGAAATTCTTAATGATTTTTTCTGCAATTTAGAGAGTTCAATACCTTAACCTATAGAAATGAAGTCAATTTTACGAATCCTACTTGTTCAGTTGTTGCTTTTGGCAACTAGCATACCAATGATGGCACAAGACACAACGGCAGTCGAAGAGTTTACCGTCTTGACCATTGAGGGTGAAATAACCCATAAAACAGAAAAACTAGCAAGCGTACTTGTGGAACTTTACGAGCAAAACAAAATGGTTGACGCTTTTGAAACTAAGAAAAACGGCAAATTCAAGTTTTTCCTCTACAACAATCACATTTATACCATTCAGCTGACAAAGGAAGGTTACAATACCAAAAAAGTTACTGTAAACACTTGGATACCAAATGATTTTGAAGATGAGATTTCCTACGAATTTGATTTAGAGCTGGACGAACTAAACACCATTTTACAGGACGAAAAAGAAACTTTACTTGAATATCCTACTGCCATTATCAGCTTTGATGAGACAAGAGGTGAGTTCATTTTCAATAAAGAATATACCAAAGGTCTGATGGAAGATCTTAAGGAAGACTAATTTTCTGGATACGACTAGCAATCATAAACGAGCCGATGCGCACATC
>JANRBI010000271.1:0-1197 GCA_030727625.1 Salibacteraceae bacterium | reverse complement strand
CAAAGAATTGGTGATTGAACTCGCTGAAAACGAAGCACCAAAGCGTCATTTCAATCTCTATTTCAAAGCCTATGATGATGGCGTTGCCTTTAGGTATGAATTGCTTGCTCAACAAGGAGTTGATTCTGTTATGATCACCAACGAAAACACGGTTTTTAACCTCACAGGCGACCACACGGCTTGGTGGATTCCTGGTGATTGGGATATTTACGAGCATTTGTTCAACACAAGCAAAGTCTCAGAAATTGATGCTTTGTCAGTGATCGACAAGAACAATCTGGCACAAACCAATATTCCACAAAACGCAGTAAACACTCCTATTACTATGCGCATGGAAAGCGGCACACATATCAGTTTTCACGAAGCTGATCTAACCAATTACTCGGGCATGACGCTGAAAGTTGACCCAGAAAACCTCTCGCTTAGCAGTCAGCTGGTTGGCTCTGAAAGGCACAACTACAAGGTGAAACGTGAATTGCCTTTTAAAACGCCTTGGAGAACCATTCAGATTGCAGACAAAGCCACCGCCTTGATTGAATCACGACTCATCGAAAACCTGAACGAACCAAATAAGTTGGGAGACATAAGCTGGTTTAAACCCAAAAAATACGTGGGCATTTGGTGGGAAATGCATATTGACGTAGCCAAATGGGATTATGGAATGACCCGCGATACCAAAGGAAATTGGGTAGACACTGGAAACGCGCACGGCAAGCATGGTGCCACCACCGAAAATGCTAAACGATACATTGATTTTGCTGCAAAAAATAACATCACAGGGCTTTTGGTAGAAGGCTGGAATACAGGCTGGGAACATTGGATCGGATTCGAAGATCGTGAAGGTGTTTTTGACTTTATAACACCCTATCCTGATTATGATTTGGAAGAAGTAGTGGCTTATGGAAAAGCCAATGGCGTGGAAATAATCATGCATCACGAAACCTCTAGTGCGCCCAGAACTTACGAGCAACAGCTTGATACTGCTTACCAATTGATGCAGCGTTTGGGCATCCATTCTGTGAAAACAGGCTATGTGGGTAAAATCCTTCCTAAAGGTGAATACCACCATGGCCAATGGATGGTAAATCACTACCGAAAAGTGCTAGAAACGGGCGCTAAGTATGAGGTAGCTATCAATGCACATGAACCTATAAAAGCAACAGGTTTAAGAAGAACGTATCCCAACGCCATTGCCCG
>JANRBI010000270.1 GCA_030727625.1 Salibacteraceae bacterium | reverse complement strand
TTATGAAACTTTCAATAGCCCAGCGCAGTTAACGATTCGTTTATCAATTCAACAAAACATTACATCCGATTTTTTACATGCAGCGCATGCATGCAATTATATATAAGCTCGGCTTCGTGTTGAGCAAAAAAATTTATGCAACAAACAACATTTAAGAAAAATAAACCTTCTAGAAACTCAAATAGTTCCGCGCCAAATGGAAACAATGGCGGTGGATTCAAAAAACGTTTTAATGCTTCGCCCAGAGCGAAAAAAACTTCAAACCTTGATCCCAATCTTTTGATCAAAGCAGCTAGCATTACTGAAGCGGTAGATTTTAGATCAAACATAGAATTTGATTCATTACCGATTAGCGATGCTTTGAAAAAGAGCATTAAAGCAAAAGGTTTTACTCGTCCTACCGAAATTCAAGATAAAACCATCCAGGCACTACTTGATGGTAGAGATTTGTTAGGAATCGCACAAACAGGTTCTGGTAAAACAGGCGCCTTCCTTATCCCAATCATCGAGCAATTGCTTCATAACAAGCGCAAGTCGTTTGCATTGATCATGGTGCCTACACGTGAACTAGCTTCACAAGTAGAAGATGAATTCAGAAGCTTGACCAAAGGATTAGGCTTATTTAGCTCATGTTTTATTGGTGGAACAAACATCAATACAGACATTAAAAACCTTAGACAAGGTGCTCATGTAATCATAGGTACTCCTGGACGATTACTTGACCTATCTAATCGTAACGAATTGCGATTCAATAGCTTTAACACATTAGTGTTGGACGAATTTGACCGTATGCTTGATATGGGTTTTGTACATGATGTGAAAAACATCATAGGCAAAATGACCAATAGAAAACACAACTTGCTGTTTTCGGCCACATTGGACAATACGCAGCGCACTTTGATTGACCAGATACTTTCAAATCCGGTAACTGTGCAAATAAGTAGTGGACAAAGCACTGGTGATAACATTGAACAAGACATCATTAGACTTCAACACGGACAAGATAAGTTTGAAGTATTGAAGAATATGCTTGAAACGGAAGAATTTGAAAAGGTGATTTTGTTTGAAGAAACAAAGCACAAGGTTAGCAAACTATGCCAGCAATTGAATTTAGCTGGTGTGAAAAGCGACCAAATTCATGGAAATAAAAGCCAAAATGCACGTCAAAATGCATTAAATGCTTTTAAACGTGGAGAAGTAAAAGTGTTAGTTGCAACTGACGTAGCCGCCCGTGGTATTGACGTAAGCGATGTAACACACGTGATCAATTACCAAGTTCCGATGACCTTTGACAGCTATATTCATAGAATTGGCAGAACAGGACGTGCAGGAAAAACAGGTAAAGCACTTACCTTTGTATAAATCACGTACCTAGAACCGATCAAAAATTTAATCAATTTATACTTAATCAATTTTAATTTTTTCCTTACATGAAATTATTTGTAGCTAAGCTGGACTACGCTGTAACAAGCCAAGACCTTCAAACAGTATTCGAAGAATACGGTAATGTTGTATCATGCAACGTTGTTAACGATCGTGAAACTGGTCGTTCTAAAGGTTTCGGTTTTGTTGAGATGGAATCAGCTGATGACGCTAGAACAGCTATTAACCAATTAGATGGCAGCGAACTTCGTGGTCGTCAAATGGTGGTTAAAGAAGCTGAAGACAGAAAGAGAACAACAAAGTCTTGGTAAACTATATCATCTAGTTAAAACTTCTACAGCCGCGAAGATTCAGTTCTTCGCGGCTTTTTTTTGTCATTTCGTTTTTGGATTTCTGTTGGCTATACATATTGGAGCGTGACACTGCGCTTGCGAGGCGCGAGTAATGGTCGAAGTGCGATGCGGTTTGCGGAACAAAATTAGCCTAGTCCGTCCTTCGACCATTCTCCCTTCGGAAAAAGCTAAGGAGGACGATGTGTTTCATCACTATTCTTCCTCTTCATCAAAACCGGCTTCAAGCTCAAGCGCTTTTACAGATTGCACTGCGTTGCCCGCAATGCCTTTCACTGAGGCATACATATCGATGGTGTTGGTAACTACCTTGTCTATTTGCTTCTCGCGTTGTTTCCAAATACGCGCCATGCTGCGCTTTTCAGAGTCTAAGTCTGCTTTCATTTGTGAGAATCCTTCTACAATGGCTTCCACTTGCATTCTGAAGGTGCTGCTCGTCAAAAAGTCATACAGCAAGCTCATTTTATCGCCTTTGTTTTCTTGACTCACAATGGCGCTGCTTAGTTTAATTATGCTTTCGCGAAGCACGGTGCACAATCCTTTAAATTCTTCGAAAGTGCAAATCCAAACGCCTTCTCTCAATCCTAAACGATCCATGTCGCTGGGCATTGCATCGGTTACCAACACACCAACGTCAACGCCTCTTTCACGCATATCGGCTTTAAATTTTTCTATCCAGCCCGCTTGAAAGTCTTTGGTGCGCTTGCTTTCATAATAAATCGTTCCGCAATTTTGAGCCGTGCGTG
>JANRBI010000269.1 GCA_030727625.1 Salibacteraceae bacterium | reverse complement strand
TATCACCAACTGCCGACCCCGACAATTCCCAATCCGTGGTTGCATCCATATTGGTTAAAGTACCGTCATTCGTGCTAAACAAATCAGCTAATACGGAGCCCTGAAATTGGTTGAAAGAGTAGTGGTTTACAAGGTTTGAGTATAATGCGTCTGATGACTGAACACGTCTGCACATGTTGGCTCTTATCTGAGCTTGGGTAAGTTCGGTGTCCCAAATTCGTACTTCGTCAATGTTTCCTTCAAATTGCTCAGAAATACTATTTCCGCGCATTCCAATTCTAAAGTGACTGAGTGTGGTTGAGAGCGTTTTTGTAGCAGATCCGTCTAAAATACCATCAACATAGAGTTTTGTTGTGGTGCCATTATGTGTCATGGCTACATGGTGCCACTTACCGTCATTGATGGTTATTGTTCCTTCTAGGTCATTGCTTTGCCCTGCAAAGAACAGGTGGTTGTTTACACATAGTAGCGCTGATCGTTGGTTAGTATTTACAGTTCCATATTCAACTATGGAACCATTACCTGTATTGGTAGTTTTAATCCATGCATCCATTGTTCTAGCGCTATTTCCGCTTGGAAAACCAGCGTCAGAGCCCTGCACATAATCGTCAATACCATCAAAATTCAACGCTCTATTTCTTGAGCTAGCATATTCTTCTATCAGGTTATAGATTAATTGACCTACAACCGTATTGCTCAACGCTCCACTTGAAGTGTAATTGCCTGCATGACTGAACATTAATACATGGCCTTCGCCAAAGGCGCGATAAACCAAACCTGCGCTGGTGCCTTGTGTCATTAAAGTTACCGCGGGATCCGTGCCATAAGATCTCATAGTGCCTTGGTTGGCACCAACATTGGTTAATGAAAAAGTAGAAGGTATGCCGTTAAGTACGGGATGACTAGCTTGGGCTGGTACCGTGTTGTAGGTGATGTTTTGTGTGACGCCAGTTGTTCTAACTATTGGAATTAGATCGACCATTGTTAGCATTTGTGAAATGGAAACTTGATAGGCATTCCATTCAAAGCCCACATATATCCCACCATCATTTTGTACAAAATTCACCAACGCGGTTTGACCAGCAGTTGGCATTTGTGTGTTGTAGGTTGTACCGTTTAAATGGATTACTGCATCGAATCCAGTAAGTGAAGGGTTAGTATTGTTCCAAGATGACTCGGAAACAGTGCTTATAGTAACCTGAAATCCTTGGCTCTGAAGAGAGGTTTTTAATGCGACTGTATTGGCATTGGTTGGGGAGTCGTCATAAATGATCAATACATTCTGTGCAAAAGCAAAGGATGATAAACACAATAGGGAAATAATGGCGAATATCCTGTGACTGATAATACCTAAGTAATTTGGACGCATGTAAAGTAGACTAGTTCTTGCAAATTACTGTCATTTATTCGAGAAATAGGTATTTCTAGTATTAAACCGGGATTAGCAGCAAAAAAAGAATGGGTCACTGACTTTATTTCAGTGACCCATTACGCAAATACTATTGAGGAAAGATTAACTACCGCACATTTCGCAATCCTCAGGATTGTCCAATGAACAAGCTATTTCTGCTTGTCTTTGCTCGGTGCTCACTACTTCGGCTGCTTTTACACTGGGTTCTTCAAGCTGCGCTTTATCTACTGTGAACTTAATGGCATCTCTCGCTGCTTTGGTTCTTAGGTAATACATTCCTGTTTTCAAACCAGCTTTCCAACCATAAAAGTGCATCGAAGTCAACTTAGCGAAGTTTGCATTTTCCATGAAAATGTTGAGGGACTGACTTTGATCAATGTATGCTCCGCGATCAGCGCTTAGCTCAATAATTACCTTTTGGCTGATTTCCCAAGCTGTTTTATAAAGTTCTTTTAAGTTGTCTGGAATCTCATCAATTTCTTGAACAGAACCGTTTGCTGCAATCAATTTGTTTTTGATGCCATCACTCCAAATACCCAACTTCACTAAGTCGCGCATCAAGTGCTTGTTTACAATCGCAAACTCACCAGAAAGGGTTCTTCTTGAATAAATGTTTGAAGTATAAGGCTCAATACATTCGTTGTTACCAAGAATTTGGCTCGTAGAAGCGGTTGGCATTGGTGCCATCAACAATGAGTTTCTAACTCCGTATTTCTTGATTTCTTCTTTCAATACATCCCATTCCCATCGGCCAACTGGCTTAACACCCCAAAGGTCGAATTGAAGTTTGCCTTGAGATATTGGTGAACCAGCATATGTTTCATAAGCACCAAGCTCTTTAGCCAAGTCTTTTGATGCACTAAGGGCAGCGTAATAAATGGTTTCGAAAATCTCTTTGTTCAATTGTTTCGCTTCTGGCGAATCAAAAGGGTAGCGCATCAATATGAACGCATCTGCTAAACCCTGCACGCCCAATCCGATAGGACGATGACGCATATTTGATTTTTTAGCTTCAGCTACTGGGTAGAAATTTACATCAATGATCTTGTTCAAGTTTTTGGTAGCCACATAAGTGATTTCAAACA
>JANRBI010000268.1 GCA_030727625.1 Salibacteraceae bacterium | reverse complement strand
GAACAGCACCCCATTTGCTCTTTACATAGCCATTCGCAAAATCTTGCGCAATGGGAAGCTGCGCAGATGCTGAAAAACTCCATGTTTTGTAAAGAAATTGTGCTCCAATAAGAGCGTCAACAAAATAGCCATGCGAAAATTCGTTTGTGATTCCTTCAGAATATGAGCTGAAATCATAACGAGAACTCATGATTTGTGCGCCAACTTCTGGCCTCAGAATTATCCGCTTCTCTTTCGTGTTAAGCCATCTGCTTACGCTAAGTTTTGCCCCCGTTCTATCACCGAATTTGTAGTCGTTTTTGTTGGTGCCATTTCTACTGAAATTGAACTCTGAAAGCAATCCCCAGTTTTTCATTTTCAATATTCCATTCGCATTCAATAGCACATCCCAAGCGCCAGTTCCGGGCTGCATATTTGGAATGATTATTTGATACGAATCCGACAAAAAATTGCTTTTGCCAGTTGGTGCTTTTACACCACCGCCAAATGCGAAACGATAAAGAAAATCATCCGCGCTATCGCTGCTATTGGTAATTACCCATTGAGCAATAGCACTTGCATCGCCCAAACCGTGGGCAGTTTCAGATACTTCATTTTCTGATCTATTGAAAAAATGAAAAGGGGCATTCGCAATTATTTGAACATGCTTATTTGGCATCCAGCGCGCATTCAACTCAAGAGTTTGAAATTGCTCTGAACTAACCAATACCGGTTGGTTTGCGAACAGCGTAGGATGGGTACTTTCATAGCTTTTTGTTTTGTACGAAAGACCTAAAAAATGGCTGCTATTAAGATTCATGAAGCCGCTACTAAAGCCGCTAGCCGAACATCCGCAAACATCACAAGCATAAGCATAGCTCATAATCACGCTCATGAAAAGCGTCATTAAAAGTCGCATGATTTTTACTTAAGAAAATTGATTTTAAAAGTGGATTAATCTATCGGAAGATTAAACCATTTGTGGCGGATGAAACACACCTTTTGCCAATGACTTTGGCTTTAGATTATCATGAATTGTGTTGAAGCCTTTGCGCGCCAAAACCCAATCGGGTTGTGTGTTCACGCTTCGTTCTTCAATTACGCATGGCGCAATTTTACTTTCAATTTTTGATGGATGAGGAAAGCTTTGGTCGCGCTGCTCTGCTGCTGCTATCTTCTTTGCTAGCACGCACTTTCCATTACAATTCATTTCTGGTTTGTCACGGTTTTCGCACATTTCTGCTGCAATCATTTCTTTGTTGCTTTCATACCAAAACAGAGCCGCGGTTTTAAGCATCAGCTGAAAGCTCAATAAAAATATGGTGATTATGGCGAATAGCGTTTTCACTGCTGCGAAGTTAAAATTGTGTTTACATGTACTATGTAATTTCCATCACTAAATTTCTTTTGCAGCTCCTTTTCATTTTTCGCTCAAATTTTTTGTTTGGTCCATTCTTGAATACGGCAAATAATTAATGAGTCTGTTTAATTGAATCATTTGCCGCAGAATGGCTGCCTAAATAAACCCCTGCGATTTCAGTTCAAGATACTTGTTGATGGTGTTCGTTGTAAGATCTTCGGGTTTGGTTTTGATGGCTTGAATACCAAGTTTTCTAAGTTCAATAATGATTTGTTGCTGATCGATTAACAGTTTGTCGGCCATTACTTTAGAAGCAATATCCATGGTGCTGGACACAGGCTCTAACACATGCTCCTCAAGCTCTGTATTTTCAAAGAAAATCACCACCAACAGGTGCGCTCTGTTCATGCGTTTCATCACCGTAAGGTTGCGCTCCAGCGAGGCTAAACTCATGAAATTGGTAAACATCAACAACAATGATCGGCCTTTGATGCTTCTTTTTGTGAAGTCGTATAATCCTTGATAATCAGCTTCTTCGGTAGTTTCTTGTTGGTTGTAAAGCGCATCCAATAGAATACTCCGCTGCTGACCTCTGCGCTGTGCAGGAATAAATGTATCAACCTTTCCTGCAAAGGTTAATAAGCCCGCGTGGTCTTGGTTTCTTAGCACAATATTGAGCAGCGACAGTGTTGCATTAATGCTATAATCTAACAGCGAAAGATTGTTGAACGGCATGTGCATCACGCGGCTATTATTGATCACTGCATACACTTGCTGCGATTTTTCTACCTGATAATTATTCACCATCAGCTCTTGTTTGCGGCTGGTAGCTTTCCAGTTTATCGTGCGCGGATCGTCACCAAGCGAGTAATGTTTTATATCGCTAAACTCTAGGCCATGTCCGCGTTTTCTTACTTTTTTAATGCCTTCGCTATTGCGCTCTGCGCTAAAAACCATCAATTCATAATTGCGCATTTGCAAAAACGAAGGATACACCTTTACCTCCGTTTTTAAATCAACTTGAATTCTTCGCGCTATGAATCCATATTTCAAAGACAAAAACACATTTACATTTCCAAACAGATAACTGCCGCGTTTTATGGGGATGATTTTGTAACGATCTTCCCAAACTTCATTTACTTCAAGGGTTAAATTTC
>JANRBI010000267.1 GCA_030727625.1 Salibacteraceae bacterium | reverse complement strand
CAGGTGGGACCACACCAAAATCCTCAGTCGTGAATATACGGTTGAGGTTTTTTTATGTCCGAAAGCTAGCGGGCGAGAAGTTTAAACTGAGCGAGGCACGAGTCGAAGTAAGCCCAAGCTGGATCTTAGTAATGAATCTCGGTATTGGAGGTTAGTAATGGCAACCTTAAACAAAATTTGGGAGCCTGAGGAGCTTAATTTTTTTGAGTCTCGTAGTTTGATTACGTCTGTTGGTATTTGTTAATTCATCGTTAGGCAAAATTACGTGTGTTTAGAATTTTGATTGGTGATATGGGGAGGCCCTAAGGGTACATTCACGCAAATTATATTATATGACAAAAATCTACTCGTTGATTGCTATGTTGCTTTTATTAGCAACTATTGGAAACGCTCAGCATTACTCGGCTCAGAGTAATACTGACACCTTCGCACTGCAGGATGACACACTGCATTTTACCTTCGCAAATACACCTCAAACTGCATGGTCAACCGCTACCATCAAGGTGTTTTTTAGAGGCCCATTTGATTGGACATCTTATTCATTTGATTTGTACTCTGAAAACAACGGTTTGATTGGTAACAACTGGGCAAACAATGGTTGGTGCAAGAACACATTTGATTCTTCCAATGTCTATGTCATTAATAATGACTCTTTGTTAGATTGGAATGCAGATAATACGCTGGATTTCTATGCTACCATTTCGCAGTATTGGTGTCAAGGATGCTGCAATTTCAACGACATCTATCTTACGATAGAATATGATTATTGCGCTCAGTTTTCAACAGGAGGTTTTGCTTCTATAGAATTGCCAGAAGACAAACTTTGTAATATCGATGCTAACACTACTCCAATAGTTTCACCAGCAGGCGGTATGCTAACTGGTGCTGGAGTAAGCGGCTTAATGATCAATGTTGGCGATCTTGCTTCAGGAAGCTATGTTTATACATACACATTCACAGATGCTTTAGGTTGCGAAACATCTAACCAAGCAACCTTAACTGTGCGCAGTGCACTTGGTTTTACTGACCAATGGGCTTGTGGAGGTGATAATAAAATAATTGAAGGATTGAATGCCAACGCAATGTATGCTTGGTATGCTGATTCAGCTTTGACAAACTTGCTTGATACTGCAAACAGTTTCACATTCCCAAATATTGATGGTCCTAAAACTGTTATTGCAAATGCTGTTGCTAATCGTAATAAGTTCTATGTAACTTCTATCGATACCAGTGACTTTTGGTATGAAGATCATAACAATGAAACAGGTGATGATAGAAATGGTATTGCTGTTACTACAAACCACGTTTTCGTAACAGGTGATAACAACACGATGCGTGTTAATCATGATTTAAACCCAGCCTCGATGGTTTCTTTAACCCTTACTGATGGTTTGTTTTCCGATCCAGCTTCTGGCAAACTTTACAGTTTTTATGATGGTATGGATTTATATACTGAATACTGGGACAATTACAACCTGAAGTACATTGTTGAGTTAGATTCTAACTTGACAATCATACCAGGTACGGAGGTAGAACTTACTGAAGCAATGGAATTCACAGATAACTACAGCTGGTTTTTGGCTTCAGGTGCTGGTTTTGTGATTCTTTGGAATGATGTTCATTTTAACTGGGTTCATATCGATTTATATTCTGGTTTGGTAACTCCACTTGCTGACGATCAAAATCCTAACTTCTACGGTGGAGAAAACTGGGCAGATTGGGGTATTGCAATGTTTGACGGTACTTACTTTTCAGTAATGTATAGAAGCAGCAACTGGCCAGCAGAATGGAAAGTGAAAACTTTTGATAGCGGTACTATTTTGAGCGACACTGTTTTTCATCAGTTTGATGATTTGGCTGACAACGCGACTATTACTTACTCAATCGCGCTTGAGCGTTTTTATGTGCACGCTGAAGGAAGCGGACAACTTTGGGGTAATGGTTACTCTGGCGAAATGGTAGCTTGGTTTGCTGGTACTTCTGTAATTGAAAATTTAGGCACTGTAGCTGTTGGTTGCCCTACAGTAATCAATGTTTACGTAAACACAATTGACCTTGGTATGGATACAGTGCTTTGTGCAAACGAATACTTTGACCTTGTTGCTGGTATTGGTTACCAATCATACACTTGGAATGGCGTGAACAATAACTATAATGCAATTCGTGTAGACAGTACTGGTGATTATACCATCCTTGCGATTGACGAATATGGTTGCGAAGTAAAAGACACCATCAGCGTTACGTTGAACGATTGTTTAGGTGTGAACGAAATCGATAATGCATCATTGATCGTCTATCCAAACCCAACAACCGATGTAGTTTCTTTAACTACCAACATGAATGGTTACAAAACGGCTCAAGTATATGACATGACTGGAAGAGTTGTGGCTGTTGAGAATACAAACACAAATACCATGACTATTTCACTTGCTGCGCTTAAAGCAGGAGTTTATAAAGTGGTAGTTACTTCTGAAGAAGGTGTGCAAGGCGTAGGCGTTGTAAAACAATAATCTTCAACCTTATAATATGGAAAGGGCTGCCAGTGATGGTAGCCCTTTTTTATGGGGTTATTTCAAGCAATTTCACACCCCAATTTTGAGTTCTTTTGCAGCCGCGATGCCACAAAATCCTGATTGTTTCATTCCTTTTTCAAGTGCGGTTGATCAAATAAAGCTACCGAAGCAATTCACGTTTCCGTTTTATTATCAGCCACATGAACTGAGCAAACGAGCTGCACAAAGCTTACAGCAAAAGCTCGAAGCGCTTGATCTTGATCACAATTTTGGCCTTGAGCCAAACAAAGAAGGAATGGTGATTGGCAAAATGTTTGGCGTATTGGTGGTGCAAAATGCACAAGGCGAAATGGGCTATTTAGCCGCTTTTTCAGGAAAATTGGCCAACGAAAATCATCACCTAGGTTTTGTGCCGCCTGTGTTTGATATGCTGCAAAAAGATGGTTTTTTTAAAGCAGAAGAAACGCATCTCAATGCCTTGAACGCGCAGATCGAAACGCTTGAACAATCAGAGGAATTAAGCTCGAGCTTGGCATATTTCATTTCGCAAAAGCAGCAAGCCGAAACCGAGCTGGCCAATCATCGCGCGTTGATCAAGCAAGGCAAGGCAGAGCGAAAAGCCATTCGTGTGAAATCAAGAGAAAAACTTTCTGAAGAAGCATTTCAACAGCTGGAGGAAGAGCTAGTGAGGCAAAGTTTAGATCAGCAATACCAATACAAACGATTGGCAAAGCATTGGCGCGAAACGCTTGAAGTCGCAGAAGCGAAGTGTCTGGCGGTTTCCAACGAAATTGTTCGATTTAAGGATGAACGTAAATCACGTTCTGGAGCCTTGCAAAATCGATTGTTTCAGCAATATCAATTTTTGAATGCCAAAGGCGATTGGAAAAGTTTGCTCGATATTTTTTCGAATAAAGACCAACAAACGCCATCTGCTGGTGCTGGCGAATGTGCTGCACCCAAATTGCTGCATTATGCATTTAAGCACCATTTAAAGCCTGTTGCAATGGCTGAGTTTTGGTGGGGCGCTTCGCCAAAAAGCGAAGTGCGAAAGCACCGACAGTTTTATCCTGCTTGCCGCGGAAAATGCGAACCTATTTTGGGTCACATGCTTCAAGGTTTGGATGTAGAACCCAATCCAATGCTCGAAAATCCTGCGGAAGGGAAAGAACTTGAAATCGTATTTGAAGACGAATACTTGCTGGCGGTAAACAAACCGGCCGAGTTTCTTTCAGTGCCTGGTAAGACCATTTCTGACTCGGTTTATTCGCGTTTGAAATTAAAATATCCTGAAGCCACTGGGCCGCTTATCGTGCATCGATTAGATATGAGCACATCGGGTTTGTTGCTCATTGCCAAAACCAAAGAAGCGCACCAAAAGCTGCAATCCCAGTTTTTGAAACGGACAGTAAAAAAGCGCTATGTAGCTTTACTCGAAGGTGAATTGTCAGCTTCGGATGGCGAAGTTGATTTGCCATTGAGGGTTGATTTAGACAATAGACCTTGCCAGTTGGTGTGTTATGAGCATGGCAAAGTGGCCAAAACACGTTGGGAACGTATTTCAGCTAGCAACGGAAAAACCTTGGTTTATTTTTATCCGATCACTGGGCGTACGCATCAGCTTCGGGTGCATGCTGCGCATCAGTTGGGTTTAAATACGCCCATTGTTGGTGATGATTTGTATGGCAATCTTGCGGATCGCTTGCATTTACATGCTGAGCAGATTCAGTTCAAGCACCCAATTACGAAGGAAGAAATGGTGATTTCTGCGCCAGTTCCTTTTTCTATTTGAAAATTTATTTCTACGTAACCTTTGGCACATTCTTCAGATTGCTGAAGAGTACCTTTGTCGCACTATGTGGAATCGTTTTACTTCAGATCCGCTGCCAAAAGATTGGGCAGAGCTTACCAATATCAATGATTTGGAAACTGCGAAAACCGAAAGCTTTGAGCGACCTGTGGCATTGTTTAAGCACAGCACACGCTGCAGCCGCAGCATGTTTGCAAAGTCAAAGTTGGAAGAAGATTACAACATTCCGACTGGGAAATTGAAGTTTTATTACCTCGATTTATTGAGTCACAGAGACATTTCTGATGCCATTGCAACTAAGTTTGGCGTGCATCACCAAAGCCCACAAATCGTGGTTTTAAAAGATGGTGAAGTTGTGTTTCATACTTCGCATGAGCAAATTTCACTCAGCAAGTTGAAGCAATTGGTTTAGCCTAAATTTAAAAAGAGAAAAAATAAAAGCCCCGACTTCATTTCTGAAATCGGGGCTTTCTTATGTTTTGTGCTCAGCTCTTTAGTTGATCACTTGCATTCTTTTTGTAGCAAGCATTTGCCCATTTTCCCAAAGAGAATAGAAGTAAATACCAGCATTCAATTGGCTTAAATTCACTTTTCCAGCTCCAGCTTCTAATGGAATTTCACGGATCATTTTTCCTGTTAAATCTTGAATTTTCAGAGCACCACTGTTTCTCAAGTCGTAGTTGATCACACTGTTGTTGTTGAATGGGTTTGGAGCATTCTGCGAAAGCACTGCATCTGCATTAATATCCTCAACACCAGCTGGATTTAAAGTCGCAGAACCATAGATACATACAGTTTGTACCGTTCCAACTGAATCGGCTGGGTCAAAAATATGTACACAGCTATTGTTTGATCCTGTATCAATCAACATATTGATGTAGGTATACATTTCAACAGAATCACCAGGATTCAGAGTAGTGTTAAACTCTTTGGCTCTTACTTGTGGCGAGTAGCAAAGTATTCCTTCGCATACATAATTCGTCCAATTAGGTGTGTTTGTTCCAGTAAAATCCCAAGCTAATGCCCAGTTCAAGTTCAAAGCTTCGGCAGCTGTACTTGGATTTTTAACGTACATTTTAATTTTTATTTCTTGGTCAGTATATGCCGCTTGAATGGTGTCAAGTTTTCCGAGATGAATCTCAAATTGGCTGAAGCCTAAAAGCGGTGAAACAGCGAGAAGTAAAGCGTATATTTTTTTCATGTGATTATGTTTTGATGTTGCCTCAATCAGTAACAGTGAACAAATTTAACTGATAAACTACACTTCACTAATCAATTTGCCTTGATTCTTGTTTGGTTAACTATTGTTCACGAATCTTACTTTTGGCCCAACTTCACAAACTCTTCGATAAATGCAACAGCAAAGCGCACTTTATAACGTAGTTCTTCATCTTGGCGACAACGCCCTTATTTTAGGTCACCGCATCAGCGAGTGGTGTGGCCATGGCCCCGTGTTAGAGCAAGATATAGCGCTTACCAACATAGCCCTCGATCTTATTGGTCAAAGCCGTTCTTACCTTGATTATGCAGGCAAACTCAGCGGTAAAAACCTTACCGAAGACGACCTCGCTTATAAGCGCGATGTATTGGATTTCAAAAACCTTTTGCTTACCGAGCAGCTCAATGAAGATTTTGCCATAACCATGGCTCGCCAATTCTATTTTGACGTTTGGCATCAGTTGGCATTGCAGCAATTGCAGCATTCTAAAGACGAAAACCTTCGCGATATTGCCATCAAGTCGTTGAAAGAAGTTACCTACCATACACGTTTCAGCTCTGAGTGGATCATTCGCCTTGGCGATGGCACCGATGAGTCTAAGCAACGCATGCAAGAAGCTATCGAAGACATGTGGATGTGGACAGGCGAAATGTTTGAGCAAACTCCCGAAGAAAAAGAATTAGTAGCACAAGGAATTTACTTTGATGCACCCGCTTTAAAAGACGCTTGGACAGCCAGAATCAAGGAAGTACTTGACGAAGCCACGCTCACCATGCCAACAGACGAATGGATGCAAACGGGCGGAAAATCAGGCGTTCACACCGAATATTTGGGCTTCATCTTAGCCGAAATGCAGTTCTTACCACGCGCTTATCCTGATGCCACATGGTAGCAACCGAAACCAGAATTCAGCAAGCTTGGCACGTGCTCAATGCGGTAGAAGATCCTGAGATTCCTGTCGTTTCTATTGTAGACTTAGGCATAGTGCGCCAAGTGTTTGTGCAAGAAAACAGCTTGTATGTTCACATTACACCCACATACAGCGGTTGTCCTGCTACGCAGGTTATCGAAGACATGGTGATAGATGCGCTCAATGCGGCCAACATGCAACCTTTTCAGGTAAAAACGGTGCTCAGCCCAGCTTGGTCCACCAATTTTTTGACAGACGAAGGCAAGCAAAAGCTTGAAGCTTACGGCATAGCGCCACCTGCCGAAGATTCGGTAGACAAACTCGCGCTCATGGGCGAAGAGAAACAAATCGCCTGCCCGCTCTGCAAATCAACCGACACCAAAATGGTGAGTCAATTCGGTTCTACACCTTGCAAAGCCCACTTCAAGTGCAACGATTGCCTTGAGCCATTCGACTATTTCAAGTGCTTGGTTTAATATTCTTTTAGTATTCTTTTTGGCGCCTTTCCAGCTTTCTGTTTGTAGTGTTTTCAAGCCTTAATGCATTTGCAAGCAGCGCCACGATCTGCCTTAGAGCAGCTGTGGCCCATGCAGCAAATTGCAATTAAGCCTTTTCAAACAGCTACCACTTCAATCTGGGGCGCACGCAACTTGCAGGCTTAGCATTTTATCAAAAGGGATTCGGCTTCTATTGCCAATTTCCAAAACCAATCATTCACAATCCACTTTACTTTTTCTTTCTTTGGTGCCCCGATAGAAAATCAACAAAAAATGGCTTCAGAAACAATACAATTCAACATTAAGGAAGGCGTGGCTTACATCACACTTAACCGACCTAATGTGTTCAATAGCTTCAACCGCGAAATGAGCTTGGCTTTTCAATCAGCCCTTGACCATTGCGCTGAAAACCCCGAAGTACGCGCCATTTATTTGACAGGCGAGGGCAAGGCTTTTTGTGCTGGTCAAGATTTGCAAGAAGCAATGGACCCAAACATGCCGAGCATTACTCAAATAGTAGAAGAACATTACAATCCGATTATTCTAAAAATCAGAAACATCGAAAAACCAATCGTTGTCGCAGTAAATGGCGTAGCTGCCGGTGCTGGAGCCAATATTGCCTTAGCGGCAGATGTTGTTGTGGCAAAAGCTTCGGTAAAGTTTATTCAAGCATTTAGCGCCATTGGGCTCATTCCAGATTCGGGTGGCACATTCATGCTACCGCGATTGGTTGGTTGGCAAAAAGCATCGGCATTAATGATGCTGGGCGATAGAGTAGAAGCCGCTGAAGCAGAGCAAATGGGCATGATTTATAAATGTTTGGATGACGAAGTGTTCGAATCGGAATCGAAAAAACTGGTCGTTAAATTAGCCAATATGCCTACCAAAGCATTGGGTTTTACCAAGCGATTGATGAATGCAAGTTTTACAAATAACCTTGAGCAGCAACTCACGCTCGAAGGCGAAACCCAAACCCAAGCAGCCGCTACTAATGATTTTGCTGAAGGCGTAAATGCATTTTTAGAAAAAAGAAAACCAGTTTTTAAAGGAAACTAAAGCAGAAAATGAGATGTTGTTTGATTCTCAGATCATCCATTTTTTCATATAAAATTGAATCAGAAAATGATAGAAGTAGGAGTAATAGGCGCAGGAACAATGGGCAGTGGAATTGCACAAGTTGCAGCGCAAAGCGGCCACAATGTTTGGCTTTTCGACACCAATCAAGCTGCATTAGACAAAGCCACGGCATCGCTTAAAAAAGTGATGGCACGCTTGGTAGAAAAAGGCAAGAAAACCAGCGAAGAAACCGAAGCCATTATCAGCAGAGTAAACGTTTGTACAGATGTTTCGGCTTTCAAAAATTGTGGAATTGTCATTGAAGCAATTATCGAAAACATCGAGGTCAAAAAGTCGGTTTTCACCGCAGTGGAGAAAGAGGTTTCTGCAGAATGCATCATTGCTTCAAACACCAGTTCACTTTCTATTGCCAGCATTGCGGCTTCGTGCAGCAAACCTGAGCGCGTAGTTGGCATTCATTTTTTCAATCCAGCTCCGTTGATGCCTTTGGTTGAAATAATTCCTGCTGTGCAAACTTCTGATACCACTTTAAAATCGGCCAAAGACTTGATCGATAGTTGGAAAAAAGTGACCGTAATTACCAAAGACACACCTGGCTTTATCGTCAATCGAGTTGCGCGTCCGTTTTATGGCGAAGCATTGCGCATTTACGAAGAAGGTATTGCCGATATGGCCACTATTGATTGGGCGATGAAAGAAATTGGTGGTTTCAAAATGGGCCCGTTTGAATTGATGGATTATATCGGCAACGACATCAATTACACGGTTACTGAAACCGTTTTCACTGCTTTTTACTTCGATCCGCGTTATCGTCCATCGTTCACGCAAAAGCGCATGATGGAAGCAAACTATCTAGGGAGAAAAACAGGTCGCGGTTATTACAATTATGCCGAAGGTGCCGCCATGCCTGAGCCAGACAAAAATCAAGTAGTGGGCGAGGCAATTGTTTGGCGTATTTTAATCATGCTCATCAACGAAGCTGTTGATGCTCTGCACTTAAACATTGCATCAAAACAAGACATTGATTTGGCTATGACCAAAGGCGTGAATTACCCTAAAGGCTTGCTAAAATGGGCCGATGAAAAAGGCATTCAAAATGTGCTTGACGGCTTAGATAAGTTGTATTTGGCTTACCACGAGGAGCGCTACCGTGCCAGTGTTTTGCTAAGACAAAAAGCAGCTTTTCAGCAATCGTTTTATTAAAAACAACCGAACAGTTTGCTAAACTCAAACGTTAAAGCTACAACTAAGTTCACTTGTTGTGCACCTTATCACACTGTGTTTGAGCTTCAGCGATTATCTTTGAGATTCTCACAAAAAACCAATGATTATGAAAAGAACTTTACGGTTAATAATGGCTTCGGCTTTTTCGATGATGATGACGGCTGGTTTTGCCCAATCTAATTATTCATTGACCATAAATCATAAACTAAACGCATACGATTTTGGCTTTGGTGAATATGGTATGACAACGGATAGCACCATTTTTAGCTTAACCAGATTAGAATACTACCTATCAGAAATTACCATCACGCATGATGGCGGCCAAGAAACTACGGTTCCAGATTTATGGGTTTTGGTTAGACCAAATAACACAACGGTTGTAGACTTAGGTTCGCAAAGCATAACAGCTGTTGAGAGTGTTTCATTTTCTGTTGGTGTTGATCCAGCACACAATCACCTCGATCCTTCTACCTATGGCCAAGGACATCCATTGGCAAATAAGAACCCTTCTATGCATTGGGGTTGGACAGCTGGTTACCGCTTTGTAGCTATTGAAGGAGAAGACTATAATGAGACCAATTTTCAAGTACACGCTTTAGGCGATGTAAACTATTTTGAAACTACGGTAGAAACCAGTGCTACAACTGAAAATGGAGTAGAAAATATTACAGTTTATGCCAACTATTCTCGTGCTTTTGATGGCATTGATATTACCAAAGGATTGATCAATCATGGCGAAACAGATGAAGCCGTAGACTTGCTTTTGAACTTCAATGAGTTTGTGTTTTCTGCTTTAGCACCAACAGATTCATTTTCATTGCCAGGCGATAATGAGCCAAATGGCATTGAAGTTTTTGCCAACAATATGGAGCTGAGCGTTGCGCCAAACCCAGCGGTAAATAATGAAATCAGATTCAACGCTAAATCAGCTGATGTGAGTAAGGTAAATGTTCAATTGTTTGATATTACAGGTAAGCTGGCTTATGAGTTTTTCGCGCTTGACGCAAACCAAACACAACGTATTTCTAACCTAAACTCAGGTTTGTATTTCTTGAATGTGACTGATGTAAATGGTTCATTCAGCACTACTCAGCGTGTTGTTGTGAAATAAAAACAGCAAGATGCAAGGGCGCATGTTCATAATAGGGTTGCTGCTGCTGAGTTTTTCGGCATGCAAAAAAGACGATCCTATTGCTGATCAACTGCAGCCTACCATCGATCCTGTAAAAGAGAGTTTGCTAGCCACACCAAAAGGTTTTCCTGAGGTTGAGTTTCCTGCTGATAATCCTTTTAGTTGGGAAAAGTGGGAATTGGGTAAGAAGCTATTTTACGACAATATATTGTCTACGGACAATGCCGTGAATTGTGGTTCTTGCCACAAAATTGGCAATGCATTTTCTGATGTTACCGCTACCAGCAAAGGCGCTGATGGCGCAGACGGAACACGAAATTCGCCAACGCTTGTAAACGTGGCTTACTTGCCTTATTTCACGCGCGAAGGAGGCGTGCCAACGCTTGAAATGCAAGTGCTGATTCCAATACAAGAACACAATGAGTTTAACTCAAATATTGTGGAGATTTCTGATAAGCTCAATGCCATTGAAGCTTATGTAAAAATGAGTCAAGCGGCTTTTGATCGAAATCCAGATCCGTTTGTAATTACCAGAGCATTAGCCACCTTTGAGCGAACAATGATTTCTGGAAACAGTGATTTTGACAAATATTTCTATCAAAATCAAGCCGATGCTCTGACTGATGCAGAAGTGCGAGGGATGGAACTTTTCATGAGCAGCAAAACCAATTGTTCAAGCTGTCATTCTGGTTTCAACTTCACCGACAATCGATTCACCAACAATGGTTTGTACGAGACCTATAGTGATGTAGGTAGATATAGACTAACGCTGCAAGACAGCGATATGTCGGTGTTTAAAGTGCCAACTTTGAGAAACATCGCTTTGACAGGTCCTTACATGCACAATGGCTCTTTTGTGACGCTTGACGAAGTGGTTCGCCATTACAATACTGGAGGTGCAGATCATCCAAATAAGAGCACCTTGATTAAACCTTTAAACCTTACCGAAACTGAAATAGCAGATTTAATTGCTTTTCTAGAGTCGCTCACTGATGTTGAGTTTACTCAAAACACATTTTTAGCACAGGATGAGAAATAGAATTCTAGCGGTTTTAAGTCTATCAATCCCACTATTTATAAGTCATTGCAAAGAAGATGATCCAATCATTGTAGAGCCAGAACCAGAAGTGGTAGCTGTGTATGATGATACGCCTTATAATTTTGAATACGGAAGTTTTGTAGAACCTGATTTTTGTGACAACCCGCTCACAGAGCAAGGTGTTGCGCTAGGTAGATTGTTGTTTTATGAAAACTTGCTTTCCAAAGACAATTCCATTGCCTGCGCAAGTTGTCATGTGCAAGCCAATGGGTTTTCAGATACAAATACATTGTCTTTTGGTGTAGATGGTAGCTTAGGAAGACGGCAAGCCATGTCTATTTTCAACTTGGCTTGGCACGACAACGAGTTCTTTTGGGATGGCCGAGCACATTTACTGCGCGATCAAGCATTAATGCCTATTCAAGATGCATTGGAAATGAAAGAAACATTGGATGGCGTGATTTCCAAATTAGAGATTTCAGGCATTTATCCAAATCAATTTATTCGTGCTTTTGGTGACGATACTATAACAGCTGAGCGCATTAGTTTGGCGCTGGAGCAATTCATGAAAAGCATTGTTTCTAATCAATCTAATTATGATAAATCGCTTGCTGGTAGCTACACACTAACCGCCAGTGAAGAGCGTGGTAAAACACTTTTCTTTTCAGAATACAATCCAGCTTTTCCTGATATTTCAGGAGCTGATTGTGCACATTGTCATGGGGGCTCCAACTTTGACAACAAGCTTTATTTCAATAATGGTTTAGACAAAGAATCGGATCAAACAGACCTGGGCCGTGAGGCGGTAACCAATGACCCAAAAGACCGCGCTAAATTCAAAGTTCCTTCTTTGCGAAATGTGGCGCTTACTCCGCCATATATGCACGATGGCCGATTTAGCACCTTGCTTGAAGTGGTGAATCATTACGATCATGGTATTCAAAAATCGCCTACGCTAAATGGTGCTTTAGACTATAGCACACAAACTGGTCTAATGCTAAGTGAGCAAGACAAACAGGATTTGATTGCGTTTTTGAATACGCTTACAGATCCTAATCTGGCTACTGACGCTCGTTATTCAAAACCTTAATCGCAGAGATTATTCTGATTAGTAAAGCTTTTTTCTGTGGTTAGGTTATGCCATTCTAATTGTATTTTGGCGGCCGATTGACCAATATTTTTTCACATATAAACAAGTATTTCTTTAGTTGGGTAAAAGTGCTCACCTTGCTTCTAGGATTCTTTCCGTTTTTGAGTGAAACATTTGCTCAAGCGCCCAACTTCTACAAACTTCATTTTAAAATTGATGAGCAAACAAGCGCTACTGCTATCCATCAAATTATTGAGGACAGCATTGGTTTTGTGTGGTTGGCAACAGACAAGGGGATAATCAGATTTGATGCGGTTAATTATGAGCAATACGATATGTCTCATGTTGTGCCAAGTAATGAGTTTTTTGGGATTACTAAGGATGATCATGGTGTTTTGTGGTTTTTTTCGGCCGATCGACTCCTAGTGCGCTATAATTATCAGACCGACTCATTTGAAGAGCATGAACTGAATCCATGCATATCAAGATTGGATGTTGGAGTAATAAATCGAATTTATTGGAGCCATGACACTGCGCTGGTTCAATTTGATGGATCTAAAGTGTATAAGGTGTTCAAAGCCAAGGACAATACATCAGCAGATTGCTACTTAGAGGATTTTTCTTATCTCAGATTTCCGCTGGCTTTGAAATTTAATAATCGATTGGCTGTCACTGACATGCGAGCGTCAGATGATAGTGAGTATTATTTTTTGGGTGATAAACTACTTTGGGTTCAAAGTATGAATGCAAAGAGAAATTACACTAAACGCACGGTTTTTTTA
>JANRBI010000266.1 GCA_030727625.1 Salibacteraceae bacterium | reverse complement strand
CCTCTTTTCTGATTCGATCTACAACAATATCACACTCAACAATCCTGAGATCAGCCTCGAATCGGTAACCGAAGCTGCCAAAAAAGTGGGCGCGCATCGCTTTATAGATCGTTTGCCAGATTCCTACAATTACAACGTAAAAGAGCGTGGTGGAATGCTCTCCGTTGGGCAGCGCCAATTACTGGCTTTTATTCGCGCTTACATCTATAATCCTTCTATTTTGGTGTTGGACGAAGCCACTTCTTCGGTAGACACCGAAACCGAAAACATGATTCAAGAAGCCATTGAGCAAATCACGAAAGGACGCACCAGCATTATCATTGCGCACCGCTTGGCTACAGTGCAACATGCAGATGTGATCATGGTGATGGACAAAGGCGAAATCATTGAAATTGGTAGCCATCAAGAGCTATTGAGAAAAGATGGCGCCTACAAAAAACTCTACGATTTACAGTTTGTGTAAAGCAACATTGTTGGCTATAAGTCTATTTTTAGAAGTACTTATAGCCAAGTTTGTCACTCATACTCAGCTATAAGTATGTCAAAAATGATACTTATAGCCAGGTTTGAGTGTAATACTTGGCTATAAATAGTATATTTGAGCCACTTACAGCCAAGTATATCCCATGAAATTAATCGGAAGAGAAACAGAAATTGAAACCATAAACAAATGCATCAACTCAGAAAAATCTGAGTTGATAGCTGTTTACGGACGAAGACGCGTTGGTAAAACATTCCTCATTCGAAACCATCTTAACAATACATTCCAATTTCAGCTCACTGGAATTGCCAACACCGATACCGAACGTCAATTACTCAACTTCAACACTGCACTTGCTATTTATAAAAAACAGCAAGTAGAGCCAATAGCCCAAAACTGGTTTGAAGCTTTTCAGCAATTGAGAACGTATTTAGAAGGGTTAAAAACCAAGAAAAAAGTAATCTTCATTGACGAACTGCCGTGGTTAGACACTCCAAAATCTGACTTCGTTCAGTCGCTCGAACACTTCTGGAACAGCTGGGCCGCACACGAAAAAAACATAAAACTGATTGTTTGTGGGTCAGCAGCCAATTGGATGCTCAACAAACTCATCAATGCCAAAGGCGGATTGCACAACCGTGTAACGATGCGCATCAAAGTGAATCCGTTTACACTAAAAGAATGCAAGCAATTTTTGACAGCAAAAAGCATTGCTTGGAATGATTACCAAATAGTAACCGCATACATGGCGCTGGGTGGCATTCCATATTATCTTGATTTCATAAACAAAGGTTGGAGCGCCAATCAAGCCATTGATGCGCTCTTTTTTGAAGAAAACGCAGCGTTGAAAGACGAGTTTAAAAACCTTTACGCCTCGCTTTTCAGAAATGAAAAAAAGCATGTGGCAGCTGTAAAAGCGCTCAGCACCAAAAACAAAGGATTGACGAGAAGCGAACTTATCACCGTTTCTGGTTTGAGCAATGGTGGTAGCACTACGCAAATACTAGAAGAACTGGAGCAGTGCGGATTTATTAGAAAATACACGCCCATTGGCAAAAAGAACCGAGACTCGCTTTATCAACTCACCGATCAATACACCTTGTTTTATTACAAGTTCATTGAAAACAAAACAGGCGGCATTGGCAGCTGGGTGAAGCAAGCCGATAGTCCATTATTCAAAGCCTGGAGCGGATATGCGTTTGAACAAGTGTGCCTTTGCCATATCAAAAACATAAAAAGCGCACTCGGCATTGATGGCATACAAACAGAGGTTTCGAGCTGGACAAGTAGCACAAGCGAAAAAGGTGCGCAAATAGATTTGGTGATCGAGCGTAAAGACCAAGTAATAAATGTGTGCGAAATGAAATTCAGCACTACTCCATTTACTATTACAAAAGCCTACGCAGAAAACTTAAGAAACAAGCTTGGAGCATTTAGATTAGAAACAAAAACCAAAAAAGCGGTTTTTCTAACGCTCATCACCACATACGGAGTCACCGAAAATCCATACAAAGGTGAATTGGTGCAAAACGAGATCGAAATGGGAGCTTTGTTTGGGTGAGGAGTATGGTTTTGACTAAAATCTACCCCCTTAAAAACCAAGGACTAATTCCTAGTAGCCAAAAACTAAAAATTTAAACCTTCCCAACCAAATACTGGCCAGTGTAGCTTCTTTCGCATTTCACGATGTCTTCTGGCGTGCCTTCAAATACAATTTCGCCACCTCTATCGCCTCCTTCTGGGCCAAGATCTATGATCCAATCAGCTTGCTTAATAACTTCGGTATTGTGCTCAATCACCAAAATGGTATGACCTAAACCAATGAGCTTATTAAAGCTTGCCATCAGCTTTTTGATATCGTGCGTGTGCAAACCTGTTGTTGGTTCATCAAACAGAAAGAATGTGCCACCATCATTGCTTTGACCTTTTCCTATGAAAGACGCTAACTTAATTCGCTGTGCTTCACCGCCACTCAATGTGCTTGAACTTTGGCCCAAAGCCACATAACCCAAACCAACTTCTT
>JANRBI010000265.1 GCA_030727625.1 Salibacteraceae bacterium | reverse complement strand
AAAAAATTCGTGTCAAAAACTTTGCGTCCTTTGCGTCATCTTTCCGCCTTTGCGGTAAACTCAATTCCGCTTTAGCGGAACTAATTCGTGTAATTGGTAGTTAAACCCTCTGTTTATTCTTTGTAAATCTTCTTTTCTCTGTGGTAAAAAAACACTGTCAGTTTTCAGAATGTACTTAGGTCTTTTTAGAATTATTTTTGATCTCGTGCAAGGTTTTTGAAACACCAAACATCTATCCTTCAAAACAACCAAACCGTTGCGTTATGAAATCAATGACATCACACTTTAAACTTGCTTTTGGCGCATTGGCGCTCGTTTTTATGGCGGCAGCTTGTCGCGATAAGGTTATTCAGGAATATACTTACACGGTAAATACACCCATTTATCTGAGTCACGAAGAATTTCAAAATCGTGTGATCACCTCCGAACCACGAGATTTAGAATCGCCAGGTAAAATTCACTTTAAGGGCAACATGATTTACATCGTTGAGCAATACAAAGGCATTCACGTAATTGATAACTCGAATCCTTCTTTGCCACAAAACATTGCTTTTATAGAAATGCTGGGTGTGATTGATCTTGCGAGTAAAGATTTTACGCTTTACGCAGACAGCTACACAGATTTAGTGGCTCTTGATATTTCAAACCCTAATCAAATTACCGAAGTGGGCCGCGAAACGAATGTTTTTGCGCAAAGCAATGGCTTTTTCAATTCTTTACCTCCAACTAATAACGAATACGGTATTGGGCCGATTGATCCCGACAAAGGAGTAGTAGTGGGTTGGAAGGTAGAAACGATTACCGAAGAATACGAAGTTTCTAGTGGTGGATTGGGTTGTTGGAATTGTGATTTCGCAGTTTCAGAATCTGCTTCAGATGTAAGAAATGGTTTTGCGCCAACTGCTACTCCAGCAGCAGGACTTAGTGGCTCAATGGCTCGTTTTGCCGTAAATGGAAATGCACTTTACGTACTTGATCAATGGTCGCTTAAAGTATTGGATATCAGTAACACTAATAATCCAACAGAGGGCGAAGTTTTCGAAACAGGATTGCAAGTTGAAACCCTTTTTCCGCTTGACGGAAAACTGTTTGTGGGAACTACTACTGGCATGATGATTTACGATTTAGCTAATCCAATGTCGCCAGCGTTTCTTACCACATTTACACATGCTAGCAGCTGCGATCCTGTGGTTGTAGAAGGCGATATTGCTTATGTAACATTGCGCTCAGGTACAGAATGTCAGGGTTTCACAAATCAATTGGACGTGATCAATGTGAGCGATTTTTCAAACCCTAGTTTGATTAAGTCTTATCCAATGACCAATCCACATGGTTTGGGAATTGACAACGGAACGCTCTTTATTTGCGATGGTGACGCAGGCCTAAAAGTATTTGATGCTAGCGATGCTAATCGCATAGATGAGAATGAATTAAGTCATTTTGAAAACATCAATGCTTATGATGTAATTCCGCTAGGAAATGTATTGTTGATGGTTGGCGCTGATGGTTTTTACCAATACGATTATTCTGATGTGCAAAACATCCAATTGTTGAGTGTAATTCCAGTTATACTGTAAGTCAACGAAAAACACTAGTTAAATTCAAGATTCAATTAAATGAGAAAGATACTGATTTTAATGACTGCACTGATTGCACTGATTTCGTGCAAAGAGCGCGTAACAGGTTGTTTTGAACCAATGGAAAATATGGTGGAGGCTAAATTAGATTTTGAATGTTCTGGAGTCTATTTGATCACCGATAACGCAGTGCTTAAAGTATGTTCTGCGGATGATTTTGGCAGCTTTACTGAAAACGAAGTGGTTTACGTAACGTATTCTGAAGTTTCGGATTGCCCTATCAAAGACACGCTAATGTCTTGCCATTCATACATACCTTATGATGCCATCGTTTCGCTTGCATCGATTAAGGCAAAATCGCCAAAGGCAACACTTGAAAGAGATTGCACGGGCACTTACATAGATGTAGATGGTCTTGATTACCAAGTATGCAATTCTGATAAATTGAAAGATGTAGCAGAAGGCACACAACTTGAAGTTGATTTCAAGGAATTGGAAGAATGTACCAACCCAGACAATGAATATATCTGCTACATGGCTCGAGAATTTCACGGAATAGCCATGGTGAAGTCTTTCAAAGAGATAGATTAATAATTCAACCACCAAAACCAACTGAAGGGCTAGTGAACCGTTTCTGGCTCTTCGGTGGTTTTTCTCGTTAATTTGAAGCATGAAAAAGTTACTCTATATTCTTTTGATTTTTGGAAGTATTTCTTGCACAAAGCGCAATGTAGAAACGGTGATTACGCGTGATTGTACGGGCACCTACGTTACCATTGGCGATTTTGATTACAAGGTGTGCAACATTGAAATTACCGAGGCATTTGAAGATGGAAAAGAAGTGGAGATTGATTACCGCAAAGTGAACAGCTGTTCAGATTTAGACGGAACTGTTAGATGCGATTTGCTTCATAAATTCAAAGCTTACATTAAGATCAAGACGCTCAAACAATT
>JANRBI010000264.1 GCA_030727625.1 Salibacteraceae bacterium | reverse complement strand
GCGTTTGCAGTCATTTCTTGTTCTAACGAGAAAAAGACAGATGAAATTTCTGTTTCAGAAATGATTGTTGAAGTAAAAACACCCGAAATTAAAGGAGAAGAAATTACATACGAAGCGGATGGTGTAATCATGAAAGGCTACATTGCTTATGACGCTTCATCTTCAGAAAAGCGACCTGGAGTGCTAGTTGTGCATGAATGGTGGGGCCACAATGAGCATTCAAGACGTAGCGCCATGAAATTGGCAGAGCTCGGATATGTTGCTTTAGCAGTGGATATGTATGGCGAAGGAAAACAAGCAGAACATCCAGATGATGCTATGAAGTTTTCAGGTGCGGTAATGCAGAATTTTGACGGAGCAAAAGATCGTTTTAATGCTGCAATAGCAACTTTAAACGCTAATCCAATGGTGGATGCTGAAAAAACTGCGGCTATCGGTTATTGCTTCGGTGGTGGTATTGTGTTGAACATGGCTCGTCAAGGTGCTGATTTAGATGCAGTGGCTAGTTTTCACGGAAGTTTAGGTGCTGTGCAGCCAGCTGAGCCTGGTGCTGTACAAGCTAAATTATTAGTAATGAATGGTGAAGCTGATCCATTTGTAGGTGCTGATGCTATTGAAGCTTTCAAAGCCGAAATGGCTGCAGCTGGAGCTGAAATGGAATTTGTAAACTATCCTGGAGCTGTGCATGCATTTACCAATCCGGCAGCAACAGAAATGGGCCAAAAATTTGAATTGCCATTGGCTTATAATGAAGAAGCCGATAAAGCTTCTTGGGCTAAAATGACAGAATTCTTGAAGAGCGTTTTTAACTAAGAGTAACTTATTTTAAAAAGACTAAGGTCGAGTACAATGTGCTCGGCCTTTTTTGATTTAATGCTCTTTGAATTTCCATTTACCATTTTCGTCAACCGAAGGCAAAGCCACCTTAAAACGATGCGTTAAGTGTCTGATTAAAAACACGGTAACAATGGTAAGTGGCACGTTCACTTCTTCTGGCAACCCAAGATGACGCCAAACAAAATAGAGTATTCCACCACTTGCACCAGCCAATGCATAAATCTCTTTACGCGTCAGTAACATGGGTTTTTCGCCTGTGATAATATCTCTGATTAAACCACCAAAAGTGGCCGAAATAGTACCAAGTGCAATACTGATAAAAATACTGAACTCAAGTTCTAGCGCTTTCTGAATGCCTGCCATAGTAAATAGTCCTAAACCCATGGCATCAAATAAATAAACGAAGAAATTGAGTTTGGAAATGATTGGATTGAAGATGAGCGTAAGACTAGCTCCTATTACGATAGTGATGATAATAGCATTGTTGCTCATCCATTCTACTGGAGTATTTCCGATTAAGATATCTCGCACAGTACCGCCACCAATGGAGGTGACAAAAGCCAAAACGTAAACACCGAAAACATCAAATTCTTTTTTGATGGCTAACGAGGCTCCCGAAACTGCAAAAGCCAATGTTCCGAGTAAATCTAGTACAGTAAATACATCCCAATTCATGCAGCGAAAGTGTGCAATTATTGGTTGACATAAACTAGATCAAAACTCCTTCTTCTGCAAAAACAGAAAGTCCCAACTTTATTATTTTGGCAATGTCTTTACTATTTTTCGCTCGTTTAAGCTTATTGATGCATTCTAATAATGCAGGTATACTATGCTTATTTATAGGTTGTTCTATACGCTCTATTCCTTTATAAAGAGCTTCAGCTACATAATTTTTTATTCTAGAGAGCTGTTCTGAATAGTCTTCTTCAGATTTCATCCCAAGCATTGACATCATTTCTAATGTCTCTAACTTTCTGTAGAGTTCTGCATTTGCTTGCTCTATTTCTAGACGACCACATTTGTGAGCCCTGCGAACAAATACCTCATAGTCTATTGATTGCCTAACATCCATATTGCACTAACTATTAATTCTCAAACCTTAATATTCAAGGTTAGGCTTTCGCGAACTTGTTGTCAATAGCTAGAACTAGTCATTTTTTGTTGCGAATGACACGGATTCAACGCTTCGTCTTGAGGTACTAATACAGAGGGATTATTGAACTATAAATTTGGAAATCAATTTCTTATCTCCACCAATCACTTCAACAAAGTAGACTCCAAGCGCATAGTCGCTCACTTTTACTGTATAATCATCATTTGATGTGATCGTCATATTTTCAAACATAACTTGACCGGTTATGGAAAATATTCGAACAGAAGACATTGGTTGTTCCGTATAAATGGTGATCACATCATGTGCTGGATTTGGAATCACTTGAATTTCTTCGCTAGATAATTCATCCACACTTAATGGCCAGTTACTCAACTGAACATCCAGCAGAGTAAGCTCACCATTTTGAAGTTGCACACCGGCAATCGTTTTTGAATAGTAGCCATCTGCACTTACCTCCACTGTATAAGTACCAGCATTGAGCGTTGCTGTAGCGTATTTCCCAGTTAAAGAACCTGTAATACTGCTGCTATCTTCAATAATTTCAATGATTGGAAAAAAGATTGGTGTGCCAGTATGTAGATCAGTAACAGCGCCTTCTAGGTAACAACCACGCACATAAGTCGGCTCGAAAACATATAAACCAGTTTCGATATCGGTAGCCAGTATCTTACCTGATGGAAGCCAAGGATACGCTCCCCAACAACCATGAAAACCTTCGTAATTATAGCTTGGTGACGTGTCATAACGCCCGATTTCAATCATGTTGTTTGGTCTTTTCACATCTATGATATTGATACCAATTGTATAATGTGATGTAACCAAAAAGTCATTGATAAAGTGTGTGTTGTGCGGGATAATTCCTGTATCCTGAGGTTGCCAAATGTCAATTTCTTTGGGGTTGTAAATATTGCTCACATCATAACTGGCAATACTTCCATTTACCACTTCATCCGTAGTAAACAGGTTTTTGTTGTCGTCAGAAAACCACATGTTGTGTGTGAAAGCATTTGGAGTTTTCCATGAAGAAAGCAAAACAGGATTTGCTTTATCAGAAACGTCAACCACATTTACATCGCCTACATATACGGCTCCGCCCCAAAGCGTATCGCCTCGCACTACTCCATCATGAAGGTATTCGTTGTCATAAATGCCCAGCTCCACAGGATTCATTGGATCTTGAGTAAGATCAAGCATAATGGCGCCTCCCTTTTGCACGTTCGCACCAAAAATGTATGCTACACCATTTTCATCAATAAAAAGGTTGTGTGCACTGCTAAACTCAAACGAATCGCCACTTTGCCAATAAGTATAACTCAAATTGGTGCTTTGCGGAAGCGGTGTCATGTCTACTATTAATAAACCTGAGCTACACTCACAGGTAATGTAAGCGTGATTATTCCATGTTTTGATGTCTCGCCAAACGGTATAGTCATCATAAATACTGAAGACTTCATTAAAGGATGTTCCGTTTGTAACATCCACTATTCCAAAACCATAGTTCTTTCCCACCAAGGCATATTCATTGCCTTCTTCATCGGCATAGCCCCAAATGTCACTAAGCTCTTGTCCAAAAGTCTTTTTACCCAAAAACTCCATGTTGAAGTTTTGAGCATTTGCCGCAACCGATGCAAAAAGCATAGTCGCAATGATTATATTTTTCATACGATTATTAAGACGGCCAAACGTTGGCAATGGTTATTATAATTCAAGAGTAATCTGGCTTCCAGCTCCAAAAGAATCCTCGTCATCATCCTTTTTTGCTTTGATAATGAGTTTCGGCTTTTTAGGTCCTGATTCTGCAGAATAAATGTTCTCTTTTTCAGGTTTTGGAGTTTCGGCTTCTACGCTTTCGCTGGTCGTTTCAGGTTTATCCTTTGCTGATAATTCTATTTTTTGGACTGGTTTAGCAGCTTCAGGTTTTTCTTTTGTTTCATCAATTGGAGCCTCATCAACTTCCAGACTTTCATCAGAATCATCCATTTCATCATCCGGTTCGTCCTCTTCTATTTCTTCAACTTCCTCATAAGGAAGCGGCTCCAATGTTTCAATGGTTTTGATTTTGTGTTTAGCAATTCTGTTGCCTTGCGCTTTAAAACCTTTAATGGCAATGACTTCTTCCACGTTAATCAACTCATTCTCTTTGGAACCAGCGCGTTGATCAAATTTAATTTCGATCATTGGTCGCCAATCTGAACTCAACCACTCTAATCTTGAGCCTTCTGTTTCAGCTATAAACTGGACTAATTTTTCAGAATCTTCTGCCAAGAATCGCTTTACGTAGTATTGTTCCTTTTCAGGATCAAAATAAATGGCACTAATCGGCTTATTCGGATTCCATTTTTCAATGATGATCATGTCATCATCAAACTTGGTAGAAACATCTATACTGGTCATGCGATAATGACCACTTTGCATCACCGTCAATATTTTGTCTTCACCATTAAACGCCCCTAAATACTGACCGCGCTCTTCATAGTTCAAGCGCTTGATCGATTCGTCAAACCAGACTTTTCTGGCACTTAAGGTAGAAATACCGTGCTCTTTAATGTCGATGCGATTTACTACATATTTAGACAAGATATTCCCCTTTGCCGCTCTACCTTTTATGGCTTGTTCAGCAAAGTCAAAATCAAATTTCAATTTCTTCAGCTTCGCAATTGCTCGTAAAATGACGGTAATAACCTCTGCTTCACCATTTGGATTCACGGTAAGGTGCAGCACTTTTGATTTTGGCGAACCAGAGGTCAAATCATATTCACGATCGCGGACAATGCTTGTTACATTGAAACGCTTGACCATTGCTTTTCCAGCTGAACCATCCTGATACACCATGTTATAGATGGTGCGCTCATCATCCTTTTTCCAGATGTTGCAGTACAAAATGTCTTTACCAACAAATGTTTTGTCATTCATTTTAGTAACAACCATCACCCCATCTTTTCTGATCACAATAATGTCATCAATGTCTGAGGCATCGCAAATAAACTCACTCTCGGTTTTCTTAAGTCCATGACCAACAAAGCCTTCATTATATTGCACGTAAAGCTTCACATTACTAGCCGCAACCATGGCGCGCTCGATGGTTTCTAGAGATCGTATTTCCGTTTTGCGCTCACGACCATCGCCATACTTTTTCTTAAGGTTTTTGAAGTATTCAATGGCATATTCCACCAAATTATCGAGGTGATGCTGCACGCGAGCAATTTCCTCTTCTAATCGACTTAAATATTCATCTGCCTTGTAGCCATCAAATTTTGAAATCCGTTTGATGCGAATCTCTGTTAATCTGGTTACATCATCATCTGTAACCGGACGAATCAAGTGCTTGACATGTGGCTCTAATCCACGATGGATGGTCGAAAGAATTTCTTCCCAGGTTTCGCATTCTTCAATGTCGCGGTAAATTCTTTTTTCGATGAAAATCTTTTCTAACGAAGCAAAATGCCATTTTTCTTGAAGCTCGCCTTTTTCAATTTGTAGCTCTAGCTTAAGCAACTCTTTGGTTTGCTCTGTGCTTTCTTCTAAAATTTGGCTTACGCCAATAAAACGTGGTTTATCATTCTCTATCACACCAGCATTTGGTGCAATAGATACTTCACAATCGGTAAACGCATATAGCGCGTCAATCATCTTATCAGGAGATTCATTTCCTGTAAGATGAACCAAAATTTCTACAAACTCGGCTGTGTTGTCTTCTACCTTTCTAATCTTGATTTTGCCTTTATCATTGGCTTTCAAAATAGAATCGATCAAAGTAGAAGTTGTTGTTCCGTAGGGCACTTCAGAAATGCGAAGGGTCTTTTTATCGTCAATAGCAATGCGCGAACGAACCTTGATTCTTCCGCCTCTTAAACCATCATTGTATTCACTAAAATCGGCCAAACCACCCGTTGGGAAATCTGGATAGATTTTGACTTTTTTGCCTTTCAGGATGTTTATCGAACCATCAATAAGTTCAATAAAGTTGTGTGGAAGCATTTTACATGCTAAGCCAACCGCAATACCTTCAATACCAGAAGTAAGCAGGTACGGAAACTTAACTGGAAGCGTAATCGGTTCTCTGTTTCTACCGTCATAGCTCAATTGCCAATCGGTAGTTTTTGGATTAAAAAGCACTTCAAGTGCAAACTTTGTAAGCCTCGCTTCTATGTATCGAGGTGCAGCAGCGCTATCTCCTGTAAGTATATTTCCCCAGTTTCCTTGACAATCAATGAGCAAGTCTTTTTGCCCAATTTGTACCAAGGCATCACCAATTGAAGCATCACCGTGTGGGTGATATTTCATGGTATTTCCGATGATATTGGCCACCTTGTGAAAGCGTCCATCATCCATTTCCTTCATAGAGTGAAGAATTCTGCGTTGCACAGGTTTTAAACCATCGTTGATGTGAGGTACCGCACGTTCAAGAATTACATAAGAAGCATAGTCAAGAAACCACTCCTTATACATGCCACCAATCTGAATGACTTTCTCCAGTTCATGGCTCTGTTCTTCTTGGTTAGCGAACTCTTCGTCTCTTTCTTCTATGTTAGGATTTTCTTCGCTCATTGTTAAAGTTCCTCCTCATAAACGTCTTTCTCTACCTTCAGATTTTCAATGATAAATTCTTGACGATCTGGTGTGTTTTTACCCATGTAGAAAGACAATAAGTCTTTTAATGCTGAATCTTGCCCAATAACTACTGGATCTAAGCGAATATCTTCACCCACAAAGTTTTTAAACTCGTCAGGCGAAATTTCTCCCAATCCCTTAAATCGAGTTATTTCTGGATTCTTGCCTAGTTTTTCTATTGCTTTTCTGCGCTCGTCTTCACTGTAGCAGTAAATTGTCTCTTTCTTGTTTCGAACTCTAAAAAGTGGCGTTTGAAGCACAAACATGTGCCCTTGCTTTACCACTTCAGGAAAAAATTGTAGAAAAAACGTGATCAATAACAATCTGATGTGCATTCCATCCACATCAGCATCTGTTGCAATCACCACTTTATTGTATCGTAAATTTTCGATTCCGTCTTCTATGTTCAATGCCGCTTGTAGAAGATTGAATTCTTCGTTTTCATAAACGATTTTCTTGGTTAAACCATAAGTATTTAATGGTTTACCTTTCAATGAAAAAACCGCCTGGGTATTTACATTTCTGATTTTAGTTATAGAACCAGAAGCCGAATCTCCCTCACAAATGAAAATGGAAGTTTCTGATTCGCGCTCATCTTTATCACCTCTGTGAATCTTGCAATCGCGCAATTTCTTATTGTGAACGCTAGCTTTCTTAGCTCGATCTCTAGCAAGTTTCTTAACGCCTGCCATTTCTTTGCGTTCGCGCTCACTTTGCACAATTTTCTTCAGCAAGCGATCAGCTACTTCAGGATTCTTGTGCAGGTAATTATCTAATTCTCGACTCAAAAAATCGTTTACGAAGCTTCGCATTGATGGGCCATCTGGACCAACATCTTGAGAACCCAACTTGGTTTTTGTTTGAGATTCAAAAACAGGTTCCATCACTTTCACAGCAACCGCAGCCGTGATAGATGTGCGCACATCTTGTGCATCAAATTGCTTGTTGTAGTGGTCGCGAATTACTTTAACAACCGTTTCGCGAAAAGCGGCTTGGTGTGTACCACCTTGCGGAGTGTATTGTCCGTTTACAAACGAGTAATAATCTTCACCATAGCTCTGTGTGTGCGTGATAGCAACCTCTATATCTTCACCTTCAATGTGAATAATAGGATACAATGGTTCTTCGTCTGTTGTTTTTTCCAACAGATCTTTTAGTCCATTATCACTCTTGTATTGCTCACCGTTAAAATTGATCGACAAACCTCTGTTGAGGTAAGCATAATTCCAGAGCATTTTATCAACGTACTCATGCTTAAATGAGTAGTTTTTGAAAATTGTTTCATCTGGTACAAAGGTGATTCGCGTTCCCTTTCTGGTAGTGGTCTCTTCGATTGGAAGGTCTTCAACCAGCATTCCTTTCGAAAACTCAGCCGCTTTAATCTGACCGTCTCTTACAGACTCTACCTTAAAGAAAGATGAGAGTGCATTTACTGCCTTGGCACCAACTCCGTTTAGACCAACAGATTTCTTAAATGCTTTTGAATCGTATTTACCACCAGTATTGATTTTTGATACTACGTCAACCACTTTTCCAAGCGGAATACCTCGTCCGTAATCGCGAATTTTCACCTCGTTGCCACGAATTGCCAAGTCAATGGTTCTACCATTTCCCATCACAAATTCATCAATCGAGTTATCGATTACTTCTTTTATCAGGATGTAAATACCATCGTCAGCAGCGTTGCCATCGCCCAGCTTACCGATGTACATCCCCGGACGCATGCGTATGTGCTCTGCCCAATCGAGCGTCCGTATATTATCTTCGGTATATTCTGCAGCCATTAAACTATTCTTGGGAATGTTGCGAATTTAACACGATGTGAATGGGTTTTGCGGTAAAATTCAAGCGGAATATACACAGGGTTTTGAACACTCAAAAGTGTATATAAGTTTGAGAGGTAAAGTTGTCATAATATACAGAGCATATAGGTTATATTCATTTGACCTTTCGAAAAAACAGATTAGAAAAAAGTAACATCAACTTAAAATGTCAGCCATGAAGACGCTTCATTTAATCAGACATGCCAAAAGCAGCTGGAAAAACATGGATCAAAATGATATCGATCGCCCACTCAAAAAACGAGGTATTCAAGACATGAAAACCATGGCGCAAACTATTGGTGATGAAAATATTAAACTAGATCTAATTCTGACAAGTCCAGCTGTTAGAGCGTTTGAAACTTCCAAAATATTAGTAGACAAACTCCATTTAGAATCAAACCAATTTCAAGTAAAAGAGAAGCTATACTTACCCGATTTTGCCACGTTGTTAAAAAGCGTGCTTTATCTAAACGATGAACTAAACGATGTGGCCATCGTAGGTCACGAACCCTCTCTATCTTCAATTATCAACTATTTTCTAAATAAACCATTAGAAAAGGTAGCCACTGGAAGCGTCACCACGCTAGAGTTTAGTTCCAAAAAGTGGATCAATCTAACTGCCGCAAATTTGAAGAGCGCATATCATAGAAATAAAAACGATTTTAAAGGCTTCAAGCTGCAGTGAGGCTAATGATTGTACATTCGCCTCATGATTTCATTGAGCGATAGAATCGAGGCTTTTCATGCCTTAGGCACTAGGTTAAGCGCTTTTGTTGAGGACCCTAATTCAGAACAAAACAGCACAATAAAAGCAGACGTTACTTTGGCTTTCCATAAAAATGGATGGTTTGACGAAAGAGAAGTATTGCATGCCATTGCTTATTGGGCCGATGCGCTTCAAAAACCAAATCTTCTAGATTGGCTCAGCAACTATGATGCAGCAGTAAAAAGCACCAAAAAAGTTGCTGTTGTGGCCGCTGGTAATATTCCTTTGGTTGGTTTTCATGATGTAATGTGTGTTTTGCTTTCTGGTCATAAAGCCATGATAAAATGCTCAAGCAGTGACGAAATACTATTACCCCTTTTTTTGAATCTTTTAAAAGAAGCTGAGCCCCGTTTTGAGGACCTCATTGAGCTTATTCCATTCAAACTTGAAGGATTTGATGCCGTAATTGCTACTGGAAGCAATAACAGCGCAAGGCATTTTCAGCAGTATTTTGGAAAATATCCAAGCATTATCCGGAAAAATAGAACTGGAATTGCCATTCTAGACGGAACTGAATCTGCTGCTGAATTAAAAGGCTTAATTGAGGATGCATATCGCTATTATGGATTGGGCTGCAGAAACATTACCAAGCTCTATTTACCAAAGGACTTCGATTTGAACAAAATATTTGAAGCTTCTGTACCGTTTGCTTACTTGATGGAGAATAAGAAATTCGCCAACAATTACACCTATCATAAGACACTGATGATGATGGAAAATAGGCCGATTTTGGAGAATGAACTGCTACTATTGGTAGAAAACGCTTCTTTATATTCACCAGTTAGTGTGCTCAATTATGAGTATTATGCTGATATTGCTCAACTGAACGAAAAAATAGAGGCTGAGTTAGACCACATTCAATGTGTTGTGAGTAAGACAAATACACCCTTTGGAATGGCCCAAAAGCCAACCATTAATCAGTATGCAGATGGTGTTGACACGATGATGTTTTTAACCAATTTGGCCTAATAAAGCTTCCAAATAATTTTTTGTTCGTAATGATTAATAAAGTTTCTTTGCTGGTTAAATTGGGAATACAGTAGATGAACAACGGGAAAAGTTCTATAAATTCTATGGGCAGAATAATCACTCTAATAAGTCTGATTCTAATGTCGAATCTGGGAATAGCTCAGATTTGGTCAGAAGATTTTAATGTTGGATTGTGTGCAAACACTAACAATGCGGACACCACAACAACAAGCAATGGAAATTATATCGTTTCTTTCCTTCAAACAACGGATACCACCTCGCATGCGTGGTACATTTCTTCTCGAGAGACTTTCATTTCGTTAGGAGCATGTGGTGCTAGTTGTTCCTCAACAACCAGCATTAACAGAACACTCCATTTATCCAAAACAGCAGGCACAGGAGATCTGAGAGCCAATTATGATATTGATTCTGCATTTTCAACCATCGTCTACACTCCTCAAGTTAATGTAATTGGGTTTAATAACCTAAGCATCGAATTCGATTATTTGCTTGGTGGCGACATTACGGACAAAGCATACTTTGTCGTTAACCTAGACACAACCAATTTACCTCCTTTTTCTCAAGAGTTAACAAGTACGATTACCAGTTCTTGCCCATTGGGCACTTGGGTTCACCAAGTAATTTATCTACCAGCCGCATACAATAATCAGTTGGGTCTTTATTTCGGATTCAGATTCGACAGCGATGGTAATTCTTCAGGCTCAGGCGTTAGTCTGGCTGTTGACAATATCAATATTTATAATTCAGTTCCTTTAACTGACTTTACTCAAACGGCAAGCACTATTTGTGATGGCAATAGCGTAATATTTATGGACAGCACGCTGGGTAATCCTACTTCATATGCTTGGGATTTCGGCACAGGCGCTACTCCAACTACTGCAACGGGAGCAGGTCCGCATGTTGTGAATTTTTCTGGACTTGGTCCAAAAACAGTTTCTTTAACCACAACCAATTCAAACGGTTCAAGTTCAGAATCTAAAACAGTTACAGTAATAAACTGCCAGCCTCCTGTGCCTGTAATTGCATCAAGTGATTCTACTCTTTGCCAAGGGCAATGCATAAGTTTCCAAAACATGAGTTCAGACGGTTCATTTGGTCAAGGCCAGTGGACTTGGCAATTTCAAGGTGGCACGCCCAACGTGAGCACCGATGAGAATCCTGCAAATATTTGCTACACCAACACTGGATTATACAATGTTACTCTTACAGTGGTTGATACCGTTTCTAACGAGGATAGTACCATCATTTTTACAGATTTTATTGAAGTAGGAACTTGCGCTGTGCCAACAGCTTCTTTTATTTCGGATACTACTGAAATATGTAATAATGATTTCATTGAGTTTTACTCAACTAGCACTGGAATTCCTGACTCGATCATTTGGTACTTTGAAGGAGGAAATCCAACGTTTGTAGCCGACTTGCATTTACTCGCTGATACAGTTCAAATCTACTATCCAACACCTGGAACCTATAATGTTGCCATTTGGATTAAAAACAGTGGAGGAACAGTTGTAGACACCCTTTTTGACTACGTTACAGTAAATGATTGTCCTACCCCTATTCCAAGTTTTGTAGTATCAGATGGATCACCTTGCCCAGGAGTACCAATTGTATTTGAAGATAATTCGCAGTATGCGACCGAATGGTTTTGGGAATTTCCTGGAGCTAAACCAAATACAGCGACCACATCTACTGTGGTGAATGTGGTTTATGACGAACCAGGCATCTATCCGGTTTCACTTACAGTGAAAAACGTTAATGGTGAAGCAACTTTGATTGAAGAAGGCTTTATCATGGTAGACTCTTGTCTTGGCCCAAAACCAAGATGGATTGTAGAGCGTGATAGCATTTGTAGAGGAACTTGTGTTGAATTCTTCAATACCAGTCTTCGCGCTGACTCTATCATCTGGATATTCTGGTTGCATCCTGATCCTTCGTTAGCAGGCGATACTATAGATTCTCTTACTCCTGGCTATGAATGGATTAGAGAAGACTTCCCACTGGTAAGAAAAGATACTTTCTTTGATAAAGGTGTAGATTACTATCCAATGGTAGCACCGATGATTAATGACACATCACCCTTATTCTGTTTCAATGATAGCATGGTTGTTGGTGTGTCTATGATTGCGTATAACCAATACGCTGTAGTAGCAGAACATCAGCCAGACATTGCGGTATTAGCCGTAGGTGGAACAAGGCCAACAGTAAACGCAGGTCCAGATCAATTAATTAGAATTGATAATATCACAAGCAGATTTTACCTAGATGATACGGTAAATCTAGAAGGAATGGGTACAGGGCGATATGTGGCATGGTATCCGGAAGAAGGACTTTCATGTTACAATTGCCCAAGACCTGTGGTTTATCCAACAGAGACCAGAAAATATTATTTGACTGCCTATGACGACTACGGCTGCCAAGCATTCGATTCAGTAAATGTATATGTAGAAAACTCCTTTTATGCTGGAATTCCAAACGTATTCAGTCCAAATGGAGATGACAATAATGATATACTTTGGGTACGAGGAAATGCAATTGCAGAAGAAGGATTTGTGATGAGAATATGGGACCGATATGGAAATATCATTTTCGAATCTTATTCTCAAAATGATGGTTGGGATGGAACAATCGATGGCACCGAAGCACCGATTGGTGGATACACCTATTATGTAAAACTCACGTTCATTGATGGCCGTTCGGAGACGCTATCAGGAAACGTAATGCTGGTAAGAAACTAATGAAGAATATCATATTTATAATATCGATTTTCATGTTGTTGAGCATTTCTTTAAACGCTCAAGGAATCGATCCGCAGTTATCATTGTTCAATGATCAACCAACATACATGAATCCTGCACTAAGTGGGAACTACGACTATAAATGGAGAGTTAGCACGAGTGTGCGTGACCAATCTGGCGCCATTGCTACTTCTTTTAAAACTTACGCCACTAACTTTGATATCAACCTTCCAATTAATGCTTGGGCAGGAAATATTTGGGGTTTTGGAATCAATGTATTTCAAGATGCGCAAAGCGATGCGGCTTACACAAGCACTAATGCCAACATAAATTTGAGCGTTGGTCAGTATCTCGATCCAAGACAAGAGCATTCATTGAGTGTTGGATTCTCAGGAGGCTTTGGTCAACGAGCTATTGATTACAGTAACTTATATTGGGATAGTCAATGGGTTGGAGAAGGTTTTCAATTAGGACGACCAACTGGTGAATCTTTGAACGGAGATGTGAGAGGATATGCAGATTTAGGAACTGGCTTGCAGTATTCTTATAACGGAAGTGGACTTTGGGATGCTCGCATAGGTCTTGCAATGCAACACTATAATACGCCAGAAGTCGGTCTTTATAGAGATGGACAAGGATTTGAAATGAGTAGAAAATTTGGGTTGCACACTGATTTTGAATACCGATTTAATCGCGATTCAAGATTCTATAT
>JANRBI010000263.1 GCA_030727625.1 Salibacteraceae bacterium | reverse complement strand
TTTGGTTCTGCTATTTTCTGGAATCAAGTTCAATAGAAGCTTGTGCGTGCCAGCATGCGAACCAGGAATATTGAAAGCCTCAACCGACTTATCGTCCAATTGCGTTTCCATCATTTGGCTGATTTTCCGCATGTCTTTATCGTGTGCTGCTTGTGAATAATTGCTTGAAGCAGAAGTATATACCACATCACAGTTTTTTACTTTTTCTACTTGGAAAACTTGATCAGCTTCTGCCCATAAATATTGTGTGTAAGCATCAGAAGATTCATAATGCCAAGTCATTGCCAGCAATAACCCAAAAAGCAGTGCTATTTTCAAAACTATCTTCATGTTAGAATTGGAAATAAATGAATGGATGATTTACTGTGCCTGCAAAACCTAGGATTGCATAAAGCATAATGGCATATACAAACCAACGCGCAGCGAAGGTTTGTTTGTCGAGCCATTCGTGAATATTTTGGTCTTTGAAAATCAAATCACTCAACAAGAGAAATCCGATAAATGCGATTAAAATAGGAGGGAAGCTGGGCAAGCTTTCGCCTGCTTGGCTACTTAACATGCTCGAAATAAAGCTGCTTGCTTGCTCCATGCTGTCTGCCCTGAAAAATACCCAAGCCACAAATACAATAAGCATGGTGAGTACCCAACGACCAAACTGAATCAGATTGTGTTGAGAAGCTGTTTTGTTCCAAGTATATTTTTCTAGAATGTATGCCGAACCGTGAATTGCACCCCAAGCCAAAAACGTAAAATTGGCTCCATGCCAAAAGCCGCTCACAATAAAAATGATTAGAATATTAACCATCCAGCGTATGCTAGAAACACGACTTCCGCCTAATGGAATGAATAAATAATCGCGAAACCATGTGGAAAGTGAAATATGCCACCGACTCCAAAATTCGCGAATGGAAGTGGCAGTGTAAGGCGCGTTGAAGTTGGTCATTAAATGCACACCAAACAATTGTGCTGTGCCAATAGCAATGAGCGAATAGCCATGAAAATCGCTGAAAATCTGCAAGCCAAATAGCAGCATAGTTGTAAAAAGTGTGAGGCTGCTGTGTGCTCCAATATCGTTGAAAACTGCATCTACCACATTAGCAATATTATCTGCTACACACATTTTGATGAAAAGGCCATATAGAATAAATCGGCCGCCATTTTGCAGATTCTCATACGTGAATTTATGCTTGGCAAAAAGCTGCGATTGCAGATTGCTGAAACGCTCAATAGGGCCAGCAACCAGCTGCGGAAAATAGCTCACGAAAAGCGCAAACTTGAAAAAGTTCTTTTCTGGAATAGCCTTTTTGTAGTAAACATCAATGGTGTAGCCCAGCGTTTGAAAAGTGTAAAATGAAATACCAACAGGCAGCAGAAATTGAAAATTGCTGTGCCAATAGTTCAATGCATTATCTGGAATTATTCCCATTGGATTGGCCACATCATCTAAAAACCAATTGAAATATTTGAAGAAAAACAGCAAACCAAGATTGGTGAAAAGGCTCACTCCAAGTGCAAGTTTTCGCTTGGTTTGATCGATTGTTTTGTCTAAAAATTGACTGACCGAAAAATCGACTACGGTGCTGAATAGAATCAGACTTAGGTATTCAATTTTCCAAAAACCATAAAAGAAATAGCTGGCAATGAGCAGCAAAATCCAACGAAACTTGTGCGGCAGCATAAAGTAGCCCAGCAGCACAGTTGGTAAAAAGAGAAGAAAGGCTAAGGAATTAAAAACCAATGTTATTCTTTGTTTTTAGTGTCCATTACAATGGTTACTGGGCCGTCATTTATTAGGCTCACTTTCATATCAGCGCCAAATATTCCCATTTCTGTTTTCTTGCCAGTAATCGCTGTCAGTCGAGCGCAAAAATCTTCATAAAGTTGATTCGCTTGTTCGGGTTTGGCTGCTTTTATAAAACTTGGTCTAGCACCTTTTTTATAGCTTGCGTGCAGCGTGAATTGACTCACCACAAGCACTTGGCCATCGATGTCGTTGAGACTTAAATTCATCAAACCATTTTCGTCCGAAAAAACGCGCAATGCGTTGATTTTATTAGCCAGCCATTCAATATCGCTGCTTTCATCGGCAGGTTCTATGCCCAATAAAACGAGAAAGCCTTTTTTTATTTGACCAACAATGTTGTCGTCAACCTTCACTTCAGCTTCGCTTACTCGTTGTACTACTGCTCTCAAAACTTTCCAGTTTTTATTTCATCATAAAAATTCTGATAATCTTCATACCTAAACCAAGGCAATTCGCTGTTTTCGAATGCATCGCGCACTGCACAACCCGGTTCATTTAAATGAATGCAATTGCTAAAACGGCATTCTGAACTCAGTTTTACCATTTCTGGAAAATAGTTTTTTAGCTCATCAGGTGTCATATCGGTTAAACCGAAATTTTTAATTCCAGGTGTGTCAATGACATACGTTTTAGGTGAAATTTCAAACATTTCGGCAAACGTAGTAGTGTGCTTTCCTTTTTCGTTTGATTCAGAAACGGTGCTCACACGTGTTTCAATAGTAGCATTCAATGCATTCAGCAAAGAGCTTTTTCCCACACCACTGTGTCCAGAAAACAAGGTGATTTTTCCTTCAATCATTTCTTTGATCGTTTCTATTCCAAAACCATCGTTTACCGAAATATGCAATGAAGGGTAGCCTACTTTTTGGTAAGCTTCACTCAAATCTTTCAGGTAATCCAATTCTTCTTCGTCCAACAAATCCATTTTGTTAAAAACGATCACTGCTGGTATGCCATAAGCCTCGGCTGTCATTAAAAATCGGTCTACGAATCCAAATTTGAGTTTTGGCTGTTTCAACGAAGTAATGAGCAATGCCAAATCAATATTGGCAGCGATGATGTGGGTTTGTTTAGAAAGATTGGTCGACTTGCGAATAATGTAGTTTTTACGCGGTTTTAAATCGGTAATCATGTACTCGTTATCGGCCTCTTTATCCAAAAAAACGATGTCGCCCACCGAAACAGGATTGGTGCTTTTTATATCTGCAATGCGCAGTTTGCCGCGAATACGTGCGTCTATGGTACTTCCGTCAGAAAGTTTTACTTTGTACCAGCTCCCCGTGCTCTTTATTACTAACCCTTCGGTCATTTGTAATTAACATTTTAATTGTTGATAACCGATTCATTATTGTTGATAACTCGGTTAATAACTCGATAATTTTGATTGTAAGTATTGATCAAAATGCAAAGTAACATTCTCACCACTATTTTAATCGCCTGCAATGTAACACTTGCGGTGTTGCAAGCGCAATCGCAGCCATCAGAACCGCGTTTTACGCGCCAAGATTATATTGAGAAATTTGCCGAACATGCGGTTGCAGAAATGCATAACACAGGCATTCCTGCAAGCATCACTTTGGCTCAAGGCATGCTCGAAAGCGACTATGGAAACAGTCCGCTAGCTAAATACGCTAAAAATCATTTTGGTATAAAGTGCCACAAGGGCTGGGAAGGTCCATCATTTATTCAAGATGACGATGAGGCTAACGAATGTTTCAGAAAATATTACTCGGAATATGACAGCTACCGCGATCACAGTGCCTTTTTAATGACCAGAGATCGCTATGCATTTCTATTTGATTTGAAACCAACGGATTACAAAGGATGGGCTCATGGCTTAAAACAAGCCGGATATGCTACTAATCCTCGTTATGCTGATATGTTAATCAAGATTATTGAGGAGAACAGCTTGCATCAGTATGATAAGTTTGAGAAGATTCCTGAGCCAAAGGTCATTGCTAAGGTAGAGCGAGAGAGACCTGAGAACACTACGCCAAAGGTGTTAGCAGTAAGACAAATTGAGGTAAGCGACAATAACATCAAATTCGTGAAAGCGCTAAATGGTGATACACCCGAAGCTATTGCAAGTCGCAACGAAATGGGTTTATGGCAAATCATGAAATACAATGACTTTGCAGAAAATAAGCCTTTGCTTGCTGGCGAAGTAGTGTATTTGCAGCCAAAAAGAAATAGCGCAAATGCGGAGTATCATGCGGTATCGCCAGGCGAATCATTGCATCAAATTTCGCAGAAGTATGGTGTTAAGCTAAAGCGATTAGAGAAATTGAACGACTTGCAATCGGGTGAAAATCCAAATACAGGAACACGCATCGCACTAAGAAAGTAATCTTCTACTTATTCACTTTGTAAGCTACTATTTGGTTGCTGTTTTTAACGGCAATCAATTCTGGGCTTTGGTTTAAATCAAGGTCAGTAATCAAGCATTTCCCGCTTCCTTCTACAGGCATTTTGTTCAGTATTGCGCCTTCCAAATCGAATAAATAGATGTGCTTTTGATCTTTTGTGCTGAGCGCTATCCAGCCACGGTTTGCATCTGCAAGTTGCAGTTGTGGTAGCATTGATTCGTTAAATATATAGTCAAGCGTTACATTGTTTTCGTCATTTAATCCAATCAAATGATCACCTTTTATGGTCAAAAAATGGTGAGTTTTGTTTTCGTTGTAAAGCATTCCTACATCGCTTCCTAAAGGCAAAATATTCGTTGCACTCTTCTCTCCATTGCACATAACAGTGTGTATGTTTCCTAAACTGTCATAACCAATAATCTTGCTTTGCGCTAGCGATTTTCCAGCTTCAAAAGCAAGGAAAATCATACTTGGGTCAACAGTTATCGGTTTTTGAGCTCGAACACCCGTTTTGTCATAAAAATGAACTTTATGATCATTGGTTAGCGCAATGAACATTTCGTTTCCTTGCACGCTTGTGTAGATGAGCGTTTCTTTTAGGGGAGCTTTTAAATCAGGTTTTTTCCATCCTTTCACATTGTCGCCATTAGCATCTAGATTGATGAGTTTGGTGCCATTACATGTAATAATTCTATAGTCGCTTTTCTTACTGTATTTCACAGCCAAAGGAGCCACAGCGGTTGAATCTAAAAGTGCAACGGGATATTTCTCTATGTACTTGCCATTTCGATCAATCAAATGTGATTTTGATTTGGTATTGAACAGCAGTTGAAATTTTCCGTTGTCAAATCCATCCATAAAATCAATGTCGCCCACTATTTCTTCGTCCAGCTGCTTTCGCCAAAGCACTTTGCCTTCGCGGTTTAGGAGGTAAAGCTGATGGTTATAATCTTGAACCAAAAGCTCAGGTTCTTTTGTGTAATGGTTTTGAAAGAGCCAAGGTCCACGGCAAACGCTTGTATCCAAAGTTGTTGTCCAAAAAATAGGCGCTTTGTCCACAATTTCTGTGTGATGAAGTGCGGCTAAAGAATAAAAAGTTTGACCCGGCATTTCGCTGAACGACTGAAAAAGTAGCGCATTCAACTTAGATGCTCTTCCTGCATTAAAATTGACAAAAGGATTTGGCTGCGCCATGCGCTCAGGGCACAAATACATGCCAAAACCTGCTTCGGTTGCAACGTCAGATAGTAGTTTGTAATAGCTTGAGTTTTGAACTTTATCATCGGCTAAATAATCGTCAATGAGCTTTGAAAGTTGCTCAAAACTACTTCCGTAAATACTCACATTTCCGATTTTAGCTTTGAACGCCTCAGCGCTCCATTCGGGCACGAAGACTAGCTTTTCGGCATGAGGTAGACTACTTGCAGAAATAGGTACTCCGTTATAATCAACACTGCTTTTGTCAGCAGATATTGAGTCGTTCTTAAAAAAGAAGAAAACGTTTTCGTGACCGTTTAGCGTTTCGGTAGTGTAATTTGCATAGCTAATGGCGTAAGCAGTATTCTCGAAAACGTTGAAAAGCGTTAAGCCTGTTTTTGCAGGTATGTAGCGCAAAAGATTGTTGTCTATGAGAGCATTGTTGTCCTGTTTGTGCTCCGCACTCATACCATTTATTACAAGCCGATGGTTTGTGTTTTGGCCCTCAAAAGCGCACCAACCTGCAGCCGGTAATTGCTTTTTCAGCTCGCTATAAATTGGTTTTGCAAACGTTTTTAACAGAAACCGGTCTAAAGCCGAGGTTTTGAAAACGATTTCAATTTGAGACTTATGTAAAAATGAGCTGAACGCATGTTTAGCCGCTTCAAACTCTTGTTCTTCGAGCACTTCCGTGGAGCTGCCTTTACTGCTTAAAACGTGAAAATTATGCTGAACGCTCAACGTAAAGTCGCTTAGTTGTGACGTGAATTCGTCCAAGTTTCCTTCCGTAATTAAAGTGAGTCCGCCTGTTTCATTGAAAGAAAGAAGCAATGGTTGTTGAATATTTACAATTGGCTGTAAAAGCCTCAATATGTTAGAATCGATGCCAAAGCTTCCAAAGAAATAATCGAAAACGTGATTAGTGTCTTGTAGCATTTGTGCGAGTTCTTCGCTAGATCCACATCGAATAATAACCTGCGTATTTTTTGGAACAAGTGATAATGGATTGACAGTTTCGCTGGTTTTGTATTGCTGAAAACCAAACCAAGCTGCCACGCCAATGGCCAAACCGATTACGAGAATTAAAAAATTACGCATGCAGCAAATGTATGTGGTGAAGTGGGGTGGAAGTGATGCAAAGGTTTGTGAATATCAAAGGTCTATTGTGAGTTGAGCCGGCAATAGCTGAAAGCTTTTTCGGTGATGCGGTGTGGCTCCAAAAGATTTTATGGCTTCGCGATGTTTTTTTGTTGGATAGCCCACGTTTTTATGCCAATCGTATACAGGAAAATCTTCGTGAATCAAAGCCATGAAATAATCACGATACGTTTTAGCCAAAATGGATGCGGCAGCAATGCTTCCGTTTTTCGAATCGCCTTTTATGATGCATTCATAAGGAATGTCGAGCTTGGTTCTGAATCGATTTCCGTCAATCAGCAAATACTCAGGTTGCATTGTCAATCTGCCCACCGCTCGGTTCATGGCTAAAAATGATGCGTTTAGAATATTGATTCTGTCAATGAAAATAGGCTCTACAAAACTTACTGCCCAAGCCAAGGCTTTATCTTGAATAATAGCCGTTAACTCTAAGCGTTTTTTCTCGCTCAATTGCTTGGAGTCATTCAGGTTTGGATGCTTGAAATTGGCAGGCAAAATAACCGCTGCAGCCACCACTGGGCCAGCCAAGCATCCTCGACCTACTTCATCGCAGCCGGCTTCTAATCGTTTGTTATTGAGTCTTGCTTTTAGCACTCAGCGAAGCTATTGTTTTTACAAAACAAAAAGCCGCAACTCCTAAAAGTTGCGGCTTCTCCATCATTGAAAAAACTAACCTATTATCTGCTTGCCCCGAGGCTCACCGTCATCACAAATTCATCATAAATCGCTCTATCACCTAGGTTGTCAAAAAAGCTTGTTGAACCATATTTTACATTGAATTTGGTTCTGTCTATTTTCATTTCGCCATAAGCGGCAAATTTTCCATCTGTAATTTCAACCTTAGCCGGAAAAGAAACTTCGTTGCTCAATCCTTTGATGGTAAGGGATCCAGTAATGTTTGTGTTCAGATTTTCTGCTGTTGGCTTTGTGTATTCCACTTTCGAGATCACAAAAGTTGATTCTGGAAACTCATCCGTGTTAAAGAAATCTTGAGAGTTTAAGTGTCCTTCAAGTTTGTTTTTTCCTTCACCCTGAATATCGGTAACCTCAATCGTGCTCATGTCTACGATAAATGAGCCGCCTTTCAGTTTGTTATCTTCTATCACAATTGATCCACTTTTTAAAGCTACTGTGCCTTGGTGAGATCCTGTTATTTTTTCGGCATGCCAAGCAATTGTGCTCGCTGTTGGCTTGAGGGTTAAGGTTTCTTTATTAGAAATTGGGGTGAAAGCCATGATTAAACTCCCTAATCCTATGGCTGCTGTGCTTGAGATTGATTTCATGTTTTGAATTAAAATGCAAATATATGTACATACATATATTTTGCGATTAATAAATGTCAAGTAGGATAATTTCGGGTCTTAAAATCGATTTTTTAAACGCGTTTGACTCTCTGTTTTGCCGATGAAGGCAATATTTCACCAATGAAAATAGCTTGTTCCTTAAGCCATACAAAGGAGTTACATTTGCCCCCTTAAAATTGTAATACATGCCACGTACGGCCCTTGTTTCTGTTTCTCCGGTTGACGGAAGATATGCTCGTCAAACCGAGCCATTAATTGACTTTTTCTCTGAGTTTGCATTGTTTAAATACCGTGTTCGCGTTGAGATTGAATACCTCATTTTGTTTGCGGCACAAAGCATTCAGGGCGTAAAACCACTTTCTGATACAGAAGCAGAAAAGCTACGAGCACTTTATCGCAATTTTACTTTGCAAGATGCTGAGCGCATCAAAACCATCGAGCGCACCACCAATCATGACGTGAAGGCGGTTGAGTATTTTATCAAAGAGCAACTAGAGCGCATTGGTCGCACTGATGTGCTTGAGTTTGTGCATTTTGGATTGACCAGTCAAGACATTAATAATACAGCTGTTCCACTTAGCATTAAGGAAGCGCAGCTTGAAGTAATGTTGCCAAAGTTGGAAGCCATTGTGGCTATTTTAAAGCAAATGAGTGCCGATTGGAAAGATGTGCCCATGTTGGCCAGAACACACGGTCAGCCAGCATCGCCAACGCGTTTGGGTAAAGAGTGGTATGTGTTTGTTGAGCGTTTAGAACTTCAAATCGCTCAAATGAAAACCATTCCTCACAGCTCAAAATTTGGTGGAGCTACCGGCAACTTCAATGCGCATAATGTGGCTTATCCTAATAATGATTGGGCAGCATTTGGCAACACGTTCGTGAATGATGTTTTGGGCTTGAACCGCTCACAAACCACCACGCAAATCGAGCACTACGATCATTTGGCAGCATTGCTCGATTCTTGGAAAAGAATCAACAATATTTTGATTGATTTCAGCCGCGATGTATGGACGTACATTTCGATGGATTATTTCAAACAGAAAATAAAAGAAGGCGAAGTGGGTTCATCGGCTATGCCGCATAAAGTAAACCCAATCGATTTTGAAAACGCGGAAGGTAATTTAGGTTTTGCCAATGCTATGAACGAGCACTTGGCGGCAAAGCTTCCTGTTTCTCGCTTGCAGCGCGACTTAACCGATAGCACAGTTTTGCGAAATATTGGAATGCCATTTTCACACACGCTTATTGCTTTGGCTTCATTAGAAAAAGGACTCGGGAAACTTATCCTGAGAGAAGATAAACTGCGCGAAGATTTAGACAATCACTGGGAAGTATGTGCCGAGGCAATACAAACTGTGCTGCGCAGAGAAGGCTATGAAAAGCCTTACGAAACCTTGAAAGATTTAACGCGGGTAAATACCAAAGTAACACCAGAATCGTTGGCCCAATTTATCGATACACTCAAGGTGAGCGATGCGGTAAAGGCCGAGTTGAAGTTGATTACACCACATAATTACATTGGCATTTTTAATATGCCGGCATAGTGAGAAAATTCTTCGAAATACTGCGTTTTCTGAAGCCTTACAAAGGTCATGTAGCGCTAAACTTGTTTTATAATCTACTGAATGCCATTTTTTCGGTAGTGTCTTTTTCTGCCATCATTCCATTTATCAAAATGTTGTTTGAAACGGCCGAAAAAACAAATGATGAGCCAGTGAAACTAGACAATGGTTTCTTGGCAAAGCTGAATACGTTTTTCGAAGATTATATCATTTCTCATGGCGTGCAAGATGCCTTGTTCAACTTTTGTGTTGCCATTGTGATCTTGTTTTTGGTGCGCAATCTCTTCCGCTATCTCGGTCAATTAGAAATGGCTTTTATGCGAAATGTAGTTGTGCGCGACTTGCGCGATAGCATTTACCAAAAGCTGCTTCGTTTGCCTATGGCATTTTATACCAGCGAGCGTAAGGGACATATTTATTCTCGTTTTACAAACGATGTAAGCGAAGTAGAATGGTCGGTAATGGGTGCGCTCGAAGCGCTGTTTAGACAATCGATCATGATCATTGTGTTCTTCATCAGCTTGTTGATGATCAGTTGGCAACTCACCATTTTTGTATTGGTAGTGCTTCCAATCTCAGGTTTTTTAATCGGAAAAATCAGTAAGTCGCTCAAGCGAACGGCTAAAAAAGGACAAGAGCAATTGGGTTCGGTGGTTTCTAATTTAGAAGAAACCGTTTCTGGAATCAGAATTATAAAAGGATTTACTTCAGAAAAAATCTTCGAAAACCGCTTTCAAGATTTGAATAACAATCACTTCAAATTGATGGTTAAGTTGTTTAGAAAGCAATACTTGGCTTCGCCTTTGGGTGAAACAATGAGTGCTTTTACCATAGCGCTTATTCTTTGGTTTGGCGGCAACTTAGTGCTAGAAGGTCGCATGCTTAATGGTGAGTTTTTTATCGCGTACATCGTGGTGTTTTCACAAATGATTTCTCCAGCCAAAACGCTTACTGAGGCTTTTAGTCGCGTGCAGAGAGGTATATCTGCCAGCGAGCGCATTGATGAAGTGTTGCATGCTGATGAACGTGTTTTGGAAGTAAATAATCCGAAAAATATTCAGGAGTTTACAACGGATATTGTTTTTGAATCCGTGAATTTCAAGTATGACAACGAACCAGTAATCAAAGATTTTAGCTTGCACGTTAAGCGCGGAGAATCGATTGCTTTGGTTGGTCCGTCTGGCGGAGGTAAAAGTACGCTGGTAGATCTGCTTCCCCGATTTTACGACATCACAGGCGGTTCGCTCAAGATTGATGGTATTGAGCTGAACCAATTTGATGTGAAAGAGCTGCGCCAGTTGTTTGGCATTGTTTCGCAACAAAGCATCTTGTTTAACGATACGGTTAGAAACAATTTATTGATTGGTAACCCAAATGCAACCGAACAGCAAATGATTGATGCTTTGCACTCGGCAAATGCGCATGGATTTGTGATTTCGTTGCCCGAAGGTTTAGATACCAACATTGGTGACAATGGCAATAAATTGAGCGGTGGTCAAAAACAGCGTTTGAGCATTGCGCGGGCTATTCTTAAAAATCCTCCAATCATGATTTTGGATGAAGCTACTTCTGCACTAGATACCGAATCAGAAAAATTGGTGCAAGACGCGCTCAATAAATTGATGAAAGGCCGAACCAGCTTTGTAATTGCTCACAGATTAAGCACCGTACAGCACGTTGATAGAATAGTGGTAATAGAGTCGGGCAAAATTGCCGAGATAGGCACACACGAAGAGCTTTTAGCAAACAATGGAATTTACAAACGTTTAGTTACGTTGCAAGAAATTGCAGGGTAGAAGCTCGTGAAAGAAATTTTTCGAATCAGATCAAGCCATGTGATTTGGCCCAATGCACCAAGGCCGGTGTAGAGGCGCAATCTGTCTTTTTCAAAATAGATTTCCTGTGGTTGTTCACCGTATGGATAGAGATCTTTAAGTTTTCTGCTATTTCATGTGATTTAAGACCATTGCAAATCAGGGTAAGTACCTGACTTTCGCGAGCACCTAAAAGTTCTTCTGTATCATCGAAAAGAGCCAAATTCACATCTACATTTTTGCTGACTACTTTTTTGTTTTCGAAGACAACTTCTTCAAAAGATTGAACCAATACGTTTTCAGTGGTCGACTTTAAAAGATAGCCATCAGCGCCCAAGCTGCTAAGCGTGCGGTAATACTTATCATCTGAGAATTGAGTAAGTATAATGACTTTAACCTCGGGCCATTTTTGTTTGATTTTTTTCATGCATTGAATGCCCGTCATGTTTGGCATGCTGATATCGAGCAAGACAACATCTATGTAGAATTGATCAAGTTGTTCTAGGGCCAATATTCCGTCTGAAGCCTCGTAAACGTGTTTTATATATGGTCTAGATTTAAACATCGAAACCAATGCGCTTCTGATCATAGGATGATCATCAACCACCATTATTACCTTGTTGCTATAGTTCATGAGGTAGTGTTATTTTGAAGGTAGTTCCGCTTGATTTAGCACTTTTAAGCTCGAGATTTCCTTTTAGATAATCGACTCGCGTTTGTAGAATGCTCATGCCGTTGCCTTTATTCGCTTTTTCTAGATCCATGCCTTTTCCATTGTCGAAATAGAACAATATCAAATGCTGATCTTCTATAGTAAGTTCTAACGAAATATCGGTTGCATTGCTATATTTCACGCCATTGTTGATCAACTCTTGGGCAATTCTATAAATAGAAATCTCCTTTGCTTCATCCAAATTAAGTGTATCAACCTCTGCATAAAAATTGACGTTGATACCGTTTGGTTTAGTAAGCCGATTAATAAAATCTTCGATACCTGCAATCAAGCCCAAGTGATTGAGAGAAGTTGGCATAATGTTAAACGCAATGCGCTTTACATCTTTCGCAATTTCGTTTAATGCCTGATCAGCAATGTTTAAGTGTTCTCTTAATTCATCTGATTCAATTCTGTTTTCTACCAATGAAACGCGCATGCGCACGGAACTGGCTAAGGCTCCTATGCCATCGTGCAAATCCATTGCAGTGCGCTTTCGTTCTAGCTCAAGCGTTTCCAGCGAGCTGTGCATTGCCACCAGCTCCTTTTCTTTCATGTGCCTAATCTTTGTCTCTTTGGCTAATTGCCTTACACTTTGCAATCTTTTGCGGTTGGTGTAGTACAATCCCGAGAGACCAGCGATAACAATGGCAGCACCAAAGCTGCCCCATTTCTTAACGCTCTTGTCACGCTCCGTTTTGTAAGTAAGATCTTGCAGTTGCTTGTCGCGCTCTAGGTCTTGATATTTTAATTCTAATTTTCGGATGCTTTTAGCATAATCCGCATCTAGCACATCGTTTTCTACTAAAATAGCTGAGTCTATACGAATGAAGGCTTCTTCGTAGTTGCCCAAATGAAAATTGGTATATGCTAGGTTGTGCAAAGCCAAACTTATATCCAATTTGTTTTCTTCAGATATGGCTTGATCAAGAGCCTGCTCGTAATAGATTAATGCACGCTCTAAATCACCATTTCTGTCGTATAAGAATCCTTTGTTGATCAACAAAGTCAATCTGTTTGATGGGTCAAAGTTTGGATCTGATAAGAATTCATTGATGTAGAACTCGGCTTCGTCATACCTTTCTAACTCTAAGTAAACTGGGATAAGCTGGAATTTACAATAATCGATCTCCGTCTGATTATGCATTAAAACAGACAAATTCAGTGCTTTATTTTGATAATAAAGCGCTGAATCCATTTGTGTTAATGTATAGAAAGCAGTAGATATGTTGGATAAGCCTTTAATCATTTGTATGGAGTCTTTGCTAGCGGCAAAAAACTCATAAGACTTAATCCAAGCTCGGAGAGCAGATGTTACATCTCCATTTTCATAAAACATGACGCCCTTAAGGTTCTGAGCAACAGCTTGAGTACTTTTTCGGGTGATTGGCTTCATTAAAAAGCTATCCATTGCATCAATAGCTTCAGTCAATTCTTCTTTCAAATACAAATACTTTATGCGAATGAGCTCTTCTTCAAGTGGATCTTCTAGTACCAGTTTGTTATTCTCTAATAAAGCCAACACAGAATCGCAGTTGGTATACACCATCTGACTTATAATTTCTTGAACGTTTCTATTCACTTGCACCTCTTGGTCTATCGGAGCCGAATCACTGCAACTTGCAAGAAATAAAACAGAAAAAAGAAGAAAACTAGCCGTGCACTTTTTTCTTGCTCTTTGATACGCCACCAACTCTATTTCCATTCGACTGATCCATGGTGTAAATGCATAAACAGTGTCCTTGAGGGTCTTCACA
>JANRBI010000262.1 GCA_030727625.1 Salibacteraceae bacterium | reverse complement strand
TGGAAAGCGTGGTGTTTAACGATTGTATTTGGATCAATTTGCTTACCCGTAGCATGCGCATCAGCAATAGCAGATCTGTCTTCAAAATGAAAAGTTATCGCATTGTTTTCTAAGAAAATAGCGCCAAACTTTATGTCCTTTTTATGATGAAAATTTCCTTCCCACTGGCCGCGGTTTTCAATAAAACCATCTGCTATTACAACTTCAGAAAAGCCGAACAAGGCCAAGAATAATATGGTGAGTATTTTTCGCATAAAAGCACGGCTAAAGTAAAAGAGTAATGGCACTTTGAGCAGTTTTAATGAATAAAATTTCATAACACAAAACCTTAGACGTATCAAAGCCACAAGACGCAACTTCATCCAATAACATTGCATGCTAAACCGCTAAAACATTTACTTTGTAATTCAAAGTGAATTTTTATGGAAGATAAAACAGCATCGCTCGAAGCGCTAAAAGACATCAAATCAATGATGGAGCGTAGTTCTCGATTCATTTCGCTCAGTGGTTTGTCGGGTGTGTTTAGCGGGGTTTTTGCCTTGCTTGGCGCTGCTGCTGCATATTGGCGGGTAAACATTGCACCTTGGGCTATTCGAGATACGCATACTCAGTTTGGTACCGGAAAAATTGTGCGTATTGATTATGATGTGGCTGTGTTTCTAGCGTTAGATGCGCTTATCGTTTTAACCTGCTCCATTGCACTAGCTTGGTTTTTTACCCGAAAAAAAGCCTTGAAAAATAACCTTCCACTTTGGAGCAAACACAGTAAGCATTTGTTGATTAACCTTTCCATTCCGTTGGTTTCGGGCGGTTTGTTTTGTGTGATTTTGTTTTATCACGGACTCATCGGCTTAATAGCTCCTTCTACGTTGGTTTTTTATGGTTTATCTCTGCTCAATGCAGGCAAATTCACACTCGAAGAAATAAGTTATCTCGGTCTTTCAGAGATTATTTTAGGCTTGTTGAGCTTGTTTTTTCTGGGTTATGGACTCATTTTTTGGGCGTTAGGCTTTGGTCTTTTGCACATTGTTTATGGTATACTCATGTATTTGCGTCACGATAGATGAAAGGCATTATCGATCAATTAGATAAAGCATTCGAGAGTCGAGTCAGGTTAGGGTTAATGTCTGTGCTAGCCGTAAACGATTGGGTTGAGTTTGGCGAGTTGAAGCAATTGCTTGATGTAACCGATGGCAATTTGGCAAGCCATGTTTCTGCGCTTGAGAAAAAGGGTTTTATCGAAGTGCGCAAAAAGTTCGTTGGCAAAAAGCCAAACACTTCTTTTGCGGCAACCAAGCAAGGTAAGGAAGCCTTTGCAAATCATATAAATGCATTAGAACAGCTGCTAAAATCTCAAGGATAATATCTTTGGCATGTTTAGATTTTTAGCAAATGCATTACATCGCGCAAAACCTCAGGTTTCTTAGAAAACAAAAGCAATGGACTCAAGGCGAGTTTGCTCGACAAATGGGTGTGAATCGGTCTGTGATTGGTGCTTACGAAGAGGGCAGGGCAGACCCAAGAATTTCATTTTTACAGCAATTGTGTGCTAAATTTCAGTTGAGCATAGATCAATTGATCAATCAAGCTTTGGATGTAGAATCTTTGGAGCAACATGCAGATACAGCTGGAAATTCATTGCGCATTTTGCCCATTACCATTGATGCTGCTACGGGACAAGAAACCGCGAGTTTGGTTCCTGTAAAAGCTGCCGCTGGTTATCTTAACGGTTTCGGTGATGTTGAGTTTATAGAGCAATTGCCCGTTTTTCAATTGCCATTTCCAGAACTTTCTGCTGAGAAAACCTACCGCATTTTTCAGATAAAAGGCGAAAGTATGTTACCTGTTTTGCCCAATGCTTACATTATCTGTAGTTATGTGCAAGATTGGTCAAACGTGAAAAACGACAGCAGATACATTGTCGTAAGTAAAAGTGAAGGAATCGTTTTTAAACGATTGTTTAACAGCATTTCAAAAGGCTTTTTTACATTGAAATCAGACAATCAAGAATTTGCATCCTTTGATGTGAAAGTATCGGATGTATTAGAGATTTGGAAAGCAGAAGGAACCACTCAATTTGGTTTTGAAAACGAACAAAATGCCATGCAAAGCCTACTTTTTAGGGAGTTGCAAGACATCAAATCAGAATTAGCTGATTTGAAAAAGAAATTATAAAACAAACAATGCAAGAAAATACGGATGAGAAAAAGGTGGTGCTTCGCCATCTTACTTTAAAAGATTATAAAGACCTCAAAGAAGCAATGATTGAAGCCTATACAGGCAGCAGAATGAGCTATTGGAGCGAAGAAAGCATTCAATCTATTTTACAGGTTTTTCCTGAAGGCCAATTATGCGTTGAGGTCAATGGAAAAGTGGTTGCCGGGGCACTTTCGCTCATCATTAACTATGACAAGTTTGGCGACAATCATACCTACAAACAAATCACGGGCGATTACAGTTTTTCTACTCATGATGCCGATGGCGATGTGCTTTATGGTATCGAGGTGTTTGTGCATCCAGAATTTAGAGGATTGCGCTTGGCGCGAAGACTGTATGATGCGAGAAAAGAATTGTGCGAAAA
>JANRBI010000261.1 GCA_030727625.1 Salibacteraceae bacterium | reverse complement strand
GCCGACATTTTTTTCAACATGCAGGATTTCGCTATATTGTGACCGATACCCCCATAACAACTAATACGTCGCATTATGAAACCGACAAACAACTCTCGGAGTATGCTGAGTTTCATTACGGGGATACATACTATGGCGTACCTAACTTTCCTAAAGCTCTGAGCGATTTTGCTCTACAAAGCCTGCTATCAAAACCAGCCAAAACAGCATTGGATTTGGGGTGTGCTACCGGCCGTGCTACTTTTGAGCTAGCCAAGCATTTCGACCATGTTACAGGTATAGATTTTTCAGCACGGTTTATCGGCTTAGCAGTTAAACTAGCGCATCAGGGGATTCTTCGCTATACCATGGTAAATGAAGGAAATTTAGTTGGCTATCAAGAACGCAGTTTAGCGGAACTTAAGCTAAACGATGTTGTGCACAAAGTTGAGTTTTGGCAAGGTGACGCCTGCAACCTTAAGCCCCAATTTACGGGCTACGACTTTATAATGGCTGCAAATTTAATTGATCGCCTATACAGCCCACGTGATTTCCTGAGCAATATTCACCATAGGCTAAACGTTGGTGGCGTTTTGATGATTACCTCGCCTTACACATGGTTAGAAGAACATACACCCCTTGACCAGTGGATAGGTGGTTACAAGCAAGACGGTGAAAATGTAACTACTTTAGATGGGCTTAAAATATTGCTTGGTAAGCATTTTAAGCTTATGCAGGCTCCTGTTGAAATTCCTTTTGTGATTCGTGAAACACGCCATAAGTTTCAACATACTCTGTCCGAAGTAACACTTTGGGAGCGTACATATTGATCCATTCATTTGATCAAATTATTTCACGCGAGGGTACCCAATCACTCAAGTACGATGGCAAGCTTGAAACATTTGGTACAAATAATGTCATGCCAATGTGGGTGGCTGATATGGATTTCGCAACTCCAACGGCAGTTACACAAGCCTTACAAGAAAGAGCAAGCCATCCTATTTTTGGCTACTCAATCGAACCTAATAGCCTGTATCAAGCACTAATCGATTGGTTATTAGAAAAGCATCATTGGCAAATAAAACGCGAGTGGATTGTGCTCACGCCTGGCGTGGTCCCCTCATTAAATCTGGTATTGGCTGCGTTAACTGCAGAAAATGAAGGTGTGATTGTGCAGCCACCGGTGTATTTTCCGTTTTTCTCTGCGGTAAAGAATCAAAAGCGACGTTTAATTGAGAATCCATTGATCTTAGAAGATGACGGTTTAGGCAATTTGAATTATCAAATGGATTTTTTACAGCTAGAGTCATGTGCCAAAGATGCAAAGCTACTTATGCTTTGCTCGCCTCATAACCCAGTAGGTCGGGTTTGGCAGAAAAGCGAACTACTCACTTTATTGGCTATCGCAAAAAAGCATGATTTGATTATTTTGGCTGATGAAATTCATGCAGATTTAGTTTACCGTGATGCAAAACACTATGCGCTAAGTCAACTAGCATTTGAAGCGGATCAATCGCCATCGCTATTATTTGGCCAGCATAAAATTATTACGGCCGTTTCTCCTAGCAAAACTTTTAACATCCCAGGTTTGGGGCTTTCTGCATTGATAGTTCCGAATGATAGGTATCGCAAGGCAATTCAATTACATCTGAGTAATCTCGGAGTTTCGGGAGCTAATCCATTTAGTCTAATAGCGTTTGAAGTAGCCTACCGTAAAGGGGGCGACTGGTTAAAAGCATTAATGGCATATCTACAAAAAACTTGTGATGAAGCAATTTCATTTATTCGTGCTCATTTACCAAAAATAAACGTTGTTCGTCCGCAAGGCACCTATTTACTATGGCTAGATTGCAGAAAATTAATTTTAGGCGACGAAGCATTAAATCTTTTTTTTGTTCAAGAAGCCCAGTTAGGTTTATCCAGTGGCGCTATGTTTGGTCGGGGTGGTGAGGGCTTTATGCGCATGAACATTGGGACACCCAGAGCCAATGTGATGGCAGCACTTATGCGCTTGAAATCTTCTTTGTCATGATTTGAAGCTTCATTTTTTAACAAATGGCATCAGAGCCTGCGTTTCAATGAAAGAGCATTCACGCAATAGCGAAGTTTGCTTGGCTCTGGACCGTCTGGAAAAACATGGCCTAAGTGCGCATCACAAGTACTGCAAGTAATTTCTACTCGAACACTAGTCAAGCTGCTGTCGTTAAAATAAGCCACCTTGTTATGCTCAATAGGCTGTGTAAATGAAGGCCAACCTGTGCCAGAATCAAACTTTTGCGTTGCATCAAATAACAAAGTATCGCAACAAGCACAAGCATACAAACCGATCTCAAAGTGAGTGCACATTGGTGAACTAAAAGGGCGTTCTGTGCTTGAATTGCGGGTAACTTCATACACGTCGCTTGGCAACAAATTGCGCCATTGAGCATCTGTTTTTTCCACGCGTTCTTTGGCGGGTGGATTTCCATGAAGCACACAATTTTCAATATCTTTCCAACTAAGCATAGGATCGTCCAACGGGTTATTGATTAATTAATTTTAGCAATCTGATCTAGTTTTAATTCCATGTTGTTTCTCCTTATTTTGAATATTTACATAGCTATTTAACCATTTTAGAGGGTATATGGATACTAGGA
>JANRBI010000260.1:12084-14016 GCA_030727625.1 Salibacteraceae bacterium | reverse complement strand
TGTTGATTTTGTTGTATTAAATTCATCTTCAATCTCCGAAATAGAATAAATATTATTATTCACCAAGTCATTAGTTGTAAAATTCTGTCTGAATCTGGCTTCAAATTGTGTATTAATTGATAATCGATCATTTATCCAAAATTTCATTCCTAAAAATGTATTTAAACCAAAACCAATAGTCTCTGTATTCTGATTATTTTCTGAAATCCGGGTATATTCAAGCCCATTGTAATAAAAAGTATTTTCAGATTTAAACTCATCTTTTCGATTATAATATGATCCTATCAGGTCACTTCCAACAAATAACATCCACCTATTCATTGGTATATGATGTTCATATCCAAAACCTACATTCATTGCATTATTCGTAATCAAGTCTTTAAGAACTTCTTGATCGGAAGTTTGAAAAGACCTACTCTGATTGTTAGAATTGGCGTATCCACCAACAGAAACCCTCAATGCTCCATTTTCAGTATATCGCTTGTATGAAATGTTTGGACTCGGATTTGAAGACAGTGCAAATGCATTGAACATTCCAATTCCTAGTTCATTTTTTCGAGTTCTAAATTCGTTTGGGTCTTTTTCTTCCTTTTCTTGAGCTTGGCTAACAAGCACCGAAACGCAGAGTAAAGCGCTAATCCATAGACTTTTCATAGTTATATGTTTATTGGTTTAAAGTGATGAACAATATTAAAATTAGTCTATTCAACTACTGTTAAAACAATCAAAACTCTTCCCACCATTTGTGAAATCATACTTTGTTTACTTTCATCGCCATGGGAAGAAGGGCATTTATGTTGTTGGCTTGGGCAGCCATTGCATTTATTTCTTGCAATAAAAACAAAGACCTAGAACAAATAGAAATCACAGGCAGACTCATGCAATCTACTACAGATGCATGGGCAAATGTTGATTTAGAATTGGTGGAAGTGTATAATGGAATTGGCACTGCCGATGGAGTTAACACCAACATTTTGGGCGAAGCCACAACCAATGATCGAGGCAAATTCAGATTTGTATATGAAAGCAATACGCGCACCTTGGGTGGTAGTTCTTGCAACGAAAATGAAGATGGATTGCTTTTGCGATTTGCAAACAGCGGCAAAGTTATTTTCTCCTGTTTTCCATCTAATCAAGATATCAGTATCATTCTATATACGGGCACAAAGTCGCTGCTCACTTTTAGGGTTTTAGACACCATATCTGCTGGCGATACTCTGTTCTTTCCTTACGCGCCAATTGACTCAAACGATGTGCATTATATTCAACTCACTGATAGCAATGAGTTTACTTATCCATACTTCTTTGTGACTGGGCCAAAAAGTTCTTTTTCGCACACTTATGAAGCCAATATTTATACTAAGCAATACAACGGTTTGCAAGGTTCCTATCGTGGCGAAGAAGCATTTCAATGGTTTATTCATAGTGACTCTAAAAACTATACCCGCTTAGAAACTTGGCGACCAAAAGGCCAACCGTATCGCGATACGATCACCCTAAGCAATCTCTATCTAAACTAAATGAAATTCAACCGTCTATTTTTTGCAGCCGCTATAGCAACCTTACTGACTCAGTGTAATATTGCCGAACCTGATAACGTGCAACTCGCTATCGAAGAATCTAGCAAAACAATGAACGCAAAGTTGCCAATGATGGTAGACCAGATTACGCAACTCGACTCTACAAACACAAGTGCAAACAGAACACTGAACTACTATTACACCTTAGTAGGATTAGACCTTGACAGCATCCTCCTAAACAATGATACTGGTGCGATTAATCACTTCCAAAAAGCAATGTATCGTGTTCTTTCTGAAAACATTATCAAAGGAGAGGAAATGGCTTTTTACAGAGAAAACGAGGCCACTTTGGCTTATCATTATTACGCTTCGAGCAAAGACTTTTTATTTGATGTAATCATTAGCCCCGATC
>JANRBI010000260.1:8427-11984 GCA_030727625.1 Salibacteraceae bacterium | reverse complement strand
ATTTCAGCACCTCCAAGCCATTATTACCAATAAAAAGCACCTCTACATTTTCAAAAAAAGAGAGGGTGTTCATCAATGACTTTCTTAGGTTTGAATTGTCTTCGGCTACACCAATTTTAATTTTCATAAACTTTAAAATAACAACGCCAAAATAGTGGAATCAGCTGCGCTGGCAAATACGTCAATAGACCTAGTTTACTTTTAGAAGAATAGAGATTTCGGTTCCTTTATTCCTTTCGCTTTTCCAAGCTATTTTACCGCCCATTTCTTGCACGCGCTCATTAATATTATCAAGCCCATAATGGCCCATTTTTCTTTCAGAAATATCAAAACCAACGCCATCATCTTTGATGACTAATTCCACCGAATTTTCTGCATTTGCCTTAATTACAATGTCCATCTTTTTGGCTTGAGCATGCTTTACCGTGTTATGAATACTTTCTTGGCAAATTCTAAAAATGTGCAACGCTGTGCCCGGTTCTATCTCATAATTCACATTACCAAAAAGTGAAACTTGCCACTCGATAGCGCTATTGACAAGCATTTTAGCACAATGATCTTCTAATTTCAAACGAAAATCATACAATGAAATCACATCTTTATTGATCACCCAAATAGCTTCACGAAGTTGTTGCATCGTGCCTCGTGCAAAATCGCTTAACTCGTTCATGTTTTCAGAGTCGAGCACACTTTCCGACTTATAAGCTAAGTTATCTAAAGAGCCAATCATATATGTAAGCTGGCTACCAACGCTGTCATGCAAATCGCGCGAAATACGTTCACGTTCTTTTAAAATGCGCTCCTTTGTTTTCAGTTCGGCCAGCTTTCGCTGAAATTTCACAAAAGAATAATAGCGCACCGAAGCTGCCACAAGTATGATAATGGCGGCTAAAATCAATAACCTAAACCACCATTTTGCATAAAAAGGTGGATGCACAATGACAGATATTTCGAGTGCTTCAGCTGCTAGCGCGCCATTTTTGTAAAATGCATTCACCACCAATGTAAATGCACCAGGCGGCAAATTTGAATAAGTCGCAATGCGATGATTCGCGCCTGTTTTAACTGGTTCATCATCAAAACCGAGCATTTGATAGTGATACTCTATTTGGTCTGCATTATTAAACTGGAGAGCGCTAAACTCAAAAGAAACTACTCGCTGATTTCGGTAAAGTTCAATGCTTGAAAGTTGGTCAGGCGATTGATTCGCAAACGCAGCATCACTCAATCGATAATCTGCATAATTCACCTCCAGCTTCGACAGTCTTACTCTACTTTTTTGCAACTGCTTCTGCTGCTGCAAAACAACTTCAGGATCAAACATGAGTAAACCATCTACCGAACCAAAATATAGAAAACCCTCACTGTCTTTAAAAGCGGCCCCGAGCGCAAATTCCCCTGCGCGCAAACCATCCTTTTCACCAAAAGAAAATATTTGATCCGTACTAAATTCAAAAACAGAAACTCCTTGATTTGTGCTCACCCAGAGGTTATCGTCATTGTCTGCAATAACGGCTTCTACCACATGACCAAGCAAACCTTGCTTTTCGCCAACTATAGATTTTACATTTAACTGAGCATCTAACTTGGCTACACCAACATCATACAAACCCACCCAATAGTTGCCCTGGCTATGCGCTACAGATGACGCAATGCTAAAAGGTAACTTTTTGGCATTATTAACTTCTGCTTCTACTTCAAACTTTAATATTGGTGGTTCTGATTCATCAAATACAGCAACTCCGCGGCTATGTGAGATAAATACTTGCTCATCAAACCTAAATACATCCATCGTGTATGCACTTGTGTAAATGGTATCGAGTCTGGTGGCTGTATGTTCCGCGTCATTTATTACATACATTCCAAAATAAGAACCAGCCCAAATCCTTCCACTTTCATCTATTTCTAGATCAACCATTTCTTTGTTCAGCCCAAATTTTTCAGAATAATTCTCCAGCTTTCTCGCTGAAAAATTCCATTTCATCAATCCAGATTTACCACTTGCAATCCAAAGGTTTTGTTCGTTTTCATCAAACACTAAATCACGAATGCTCTCAAGATCTTCCAATTCTTTTGGAAGTGCGGTTCTTTGAAATTGAAAAGGCTTTTTGACACTCGAGTTAAACAGCGCCATACCCTCAGCAGTGCCAACCCAAAGCTGGTTATTAGCCGTTTTTGTAGCACACCAAACCAATGGATGTGGTAACATTGGATTGCTTTCTGATCGGAATAAATAGTGCAAATTCTCCCATTTAGGATCAAAATAATTGAGGCCTTTGTTGGCTGTTCCTATCCAAACCAAACCCGATTTATCTTGATAAACCGAGTGCACATAATTGTAATTAATCGAAAACTCGTCACTAGGGTCATGCGTGTAAACTTCTGGGGTTTCATCAAAATCATAGGCATTTACAACCATTAAACCTACATCTGTGGCAATCCATAACTCATCTTCAATCAATTGAAATCCATTCAAGTATTTCATTTCAGCTAAGTTGCGTCTAGACAATTGTGAAACTTTGCTTGTAACAGTGTTGAAATGCCAAACACCTTTGCAGAGTATCCAATAGTCATTTCCACTATTCACAACCTGTGCCGGCTGATCATGTAGGTCTAGCCACGGTTTATCCAACGCAAAAGAAAACGCCTTTCCGTTCTCAATTATGTAAGCGCTATCAGAACCAAGAGATACTTCAGTACCACTGCTCAATTCTTGATGAAAAATCCAGCCATTATCAGAAATTACGACTGAATCTTTGGGCGTCAAAAAGGCGTTTTGACTCAAAAATCAAAGTAATAATCCTTTCCTAAAATAGAAGCTCGCACCCCATTTGGCTCTTCAAATAAACTGTAAACCGCTTGATGCAACTCGCCTGGTTTGGGCAAAAAACGCTTGAACGTATTCGATTTTCCATCGAAATAATTGAGTCCATTTCTGGTACCAACCCAAAGTCCGTTTTGCGAATCGACCAATAAAGAGGTAATGAAATTATCAGAAAGGGATGTTGGATTTTGCGCTTCATTGCGAAACACTTGCATTTCGTAGCTATCGTATCTGGCAAGGCCGTCTTGGGTTCCAATCCAAATAAAACCCAGCGAATCTTGAACGATCACATCCACACTGTTTTGCGGAAGACCATCTTTGGTAGTTATGCTTCTGAAACGCTTGTCTTGAGCGCTTGCGCAAATAGCCACCATCATCATGGTTAGCACTATTAAATTGCGGATAATTGCAGCATCAACTCTCGTTCTCATTGCTCAAAAATGAATAAAACTTACATGGAAAAGTCAATCAAAATAAGAAAAGGAACCGAGCAAGATGTGGTAGCACTCTTTCAAATGATCAAAGAATTGGCTGAGTTTGAAAAAGAACCAGACGCGGTAATCATTACGCCCGAAATCTTAAAAAACGATGGTTTTGGCGAGCGACCACTGTTTGAGTTTTTGGTGGCGGAAGTAGACCAAGAAATTATGGGCATCGCGCTTTATTATTACGCCTACTCTACTTGGAAAGGCAAATTCCTATACTTGGAAGATTTGGTGGTAAAAAACGAAGC
>JANRBI010000260.1:0-8327 GCA_030727625.1 Salibacteraceae bacterium | reverse complement strand
GTGCTTTTTGACCTTTATTCATTTCTAATTTTCGGGAAACTTTCGCGATGAACGTATTCAAATTTGGCGGTGCTTCTGTAAAAAACACGCAAGGCATTCAAAACCTAAAAGAGATTGTAGCTCATTTTGGCAACACCGAATTGCTAGTGGTGGTGAGCGCTATGGACAAAACCACCAATAAGCTTGAAAATGTGGTGAATGCTTTTACTAGCGACCAAGCTTGGAAGGATCAGCTGACCGAAGTTTTTGATTTTCATAAAACCGCTTTGCGCGAATTGGTGGGCGAAAACGATCCGCAAGCCATAGAAACCTTGGATAAAATTCAAGACTACGCCTTTACTTTTTTAGAACAAGATGGCGGTTCTGAGTATGATTTCATTTATGATCAAATTGTTTCGCTGGGCGAAATATTGAGCACAAAAATCATAGCGAGTTACCTAAATAGTGCTGGTGTAGATGTAGATTGGCAAGACGCACGAAAGCTGGTTCATACAGACAACAACTACCGCGATGCGCGTGTAGATTGGGAATCTACAGAACATAAAGTGACTGAAATGTGGGAACGAAAATCGTCAAACATTGTGCTTACGCAAGGTTTTATTGGCGGTGGAGATCACAACCGAATGACAACCTTGGGCCGAGAAGGAAGCGATTTTAGTGCGGCTATTTTTGCTTATTGCTTGCAAGCAGAGTCGGTTACGATTTGGAAAGATGTGCCCGGAATGCTCAATGCTGACCCGAAACACTTTAGCAACACATCGCTACTGCCAAATATTTCTTACAAAGAAGCAGTAGAATTGAGTTATTATGGCGCATCGGTCATTCACCCAAAAACCATAAAACCGCTTGAAAACAAGCACATTCCGCTTTATATCAAGAGTTTTTTAGATCCGAGTTTGGCGGGTAGCGTCATCAACGAAAACACTTCTGAAGACAGCAAAATACCAAGCTACATTTTTAAAACAGATCAGGTTTTATTGTCGATTTCTACGCGCGATTTCTCGTTTATTGTAGAAGAACACATCAGTGATATTTTCAACCGATTTGCAAAGCACAAACTGAAAATTCAAACGATGCAAAACAGCGCTATTAGCTTTTCGGTGAGTGTAAATAATCACCCTTCGAAAGTGAAAGATTTGGTTGAAAACCTACAGCGCGACTACCAAGTGCTGTATAACGAGGGCATTGAACTAATGACCATTAGGCATTATAACGAAGCCATTGTGCAAGAATTGATCAAAGGAAAAGAAGTGCTTTTGGAGCAAAAAACCCGACACACCATGCGCCTGCTTATGCGCGGTAATGGGCAATAATCTTGTCTGCCAAAATGGAGGAAAGCTTCTCGTAACTCTGCGCAGTTAGGCCCGCTGTGTGCGGACTCAGCAACACATTTGGCTGCGCAAAAAGCTGTTTTGCCGTTTCTGGCAATTCATCTAAAGGAGGCATTTTTAGGCTTTTGGTTTCGTAGGGCAACACATCTAAACAAGCGCCAAGCACCTTGCCCGATTTCAACGCTGAAAGCAAGTCTTCCATCTTCACCAAATTGCCACGAGCCGTATTGATCAAATAGATCGGCTTATTGAATTTAGCAAGCCATTGCTCATTCACTAACTGATGGGTTTCATCGGTCATTGGCAAGTGCAAACTCACTACATCTGCTTCCGCAAAAAGCTGATTCATTGTGGCTTCGTGTACAAAACCATACTTGTATTTATCGTAACCCAAAATGCTCACACCGAAGCCCGAAAGCACTTTCGCGAAAGCGCTACCTGTGTTACCAACACCAACAATACCAACTGTTTTACCTTGAAGCTCAATGCCTTCGTTTTGCTTGCGCAACCATAAACCTTGTCGCACTTCAGCGTCACTTGCATTGAGATGATTAAACAAGTTTAGCAACATGGCAAGCGCGTGTTCGGCTACTGCTTGTCGATTACCTTCTGGGCTGCTTAATATGTGAATGCCCTTACTTTTGGCATGCGCAACATCTATGTGTTCTAAGCCTGCACCAACACGAGCAATCATCTCCAATTCGGGAAATTGATCAATGAAATTTGCGTCAATTACTTGACGACTTCTAATGACTAAAATTTGCGCTTTGGCGAGTTCTGCTTTGAATAATTCATCGCTACTTAAGCTGCAATCAACACAATCATAACCGGCTTCTGTAAGCTGATGTTGCAACGATGGATGAATAGTATCTGCGATAACTACCTTCATTCTTCTCGCTTTCCAACTACTTTAATTTCTACCCTTCGGTTTTTTTGATTGACCGCTTCTTTTTCTTCAGGCGTTGGTTGGCTGAACAGAACATCATCGCTAATAGCTGGCGATTCATGTGCCGCATTCAGCGTTGACAGTCTTGCGCTGTCTACGCCTTCGGCAACCAGCGCTTCGTATACTTTTTGTGCACGTTGCTGGCCCAATTCATTGGATTCATTTATGGCAGTGTGCCCAATGATTTGAATCACGATCGCTTCATTCTTTATCAATATAGCTGCCAATTGGCGCACAATTGCCTCATCTTGAAGTGTATCTATGTATTGGTTATCGTCATTATAACCGCGGTTGGCATTCGCATATTCGAGGCTTCGTTCTTGAAAACTGATATCGGGTAATTTTCTGCCTTGAGCAAAAACAGAAACTAGCGTAATTGCGCTAAAAAGCACACTTAAAAGAATAGACTTCATGGTTGAATATAGAAAATATGACCAATCCAGAAGTAAATAAATAAGCCTAAGACGTCATTTACTGTGGTAATAAAAGGACCTGTTGCTAGTGCTGGATCAATATCATATTTATCTAAAGCCAGCGGAACAAAGGTGCCGAAGAGTGTGGCGAACACCACAACAGAAAGCAATGCACAGCTTACGGTAATGCTCAAGTTCATGGAATCATTAAAGAAAAAATTGTAGCCGAAAATGAGCAACGAACAAACCAATCCATTCACCAAACCGACCATAAATTCTTTACCCAGCTTTGCGCCAAGCCCAGAAAAACCTAAGGAATTATTGGCTAAACCTTGCACAATGATGGCCGAACTTTGTACTCCAGCATTTCCGCCCATTGCGGCAATTAATGGAATAAAAAAGGCCATTTCTGGATAAAGCTGCAAATCGCCTTCGTAAAGTTCGATAACTCGTGCACCCATTACACCGCCAAATAGACCAATCAAAAGCCACGGCAAGCGTGCGCGGGTAAGCGTGTAAATAGAATCGGTGCTTTCTACCGAACCAGAAATACCCGAAGCAAGTGCGTAATCTTTCTCCGCTTCTTCTTTGATCACATCTACCACATCATCAATGGTAATGCGGCCTTGCAGGCGACCAAGCTCATCAACTACGGGCAACACAACCAAGTCGTATTTCTCCATGATATTCGCAATATCCTCTTGATCTGCATCCACTTTTACGGAGCGAATTTTAGGATCGTAGATATCAGAAATTTGCGCTTTAAGCGGAGTAATGAGAAGCTTTTTCAAGGGTAGTCTTCCTAGCAGAATATCTTCATCATCCACTACATACACCGTAAAAACCTGATCTATAGATTCGGCCTGCTTGCGCATTTCTTTTACGGTAGTAGATACTGACCAATTTATGTTTACAGCAATAAGCTCTTTTGCCATAAGCGCACCCGCAGTGCCTTCTTCATAATGCAAAAGATCAACAATGTCTCGCGCTTGCTGCTTATCCTCGATCATAGAAATGATCTCTTCCTTCTGCTCTTGCGGAAACATGCTAAGCATATCGGCCGCATCATCACTGTCAAGATTGTCCATGAACTGCTCCGCAATTTCTTTGGAAGACAGTGATCTAAGGAAGTTTTCGCGCTCTTCTTCTTCCATGTACGTGAGCACATCAGAAGCCATATTAGCATCAAGCACTTTATAAAGTACCGTGGCTTCTTTCGTGTCGAGTTCACTCAAAATCTCCCCAATATCCGCAGCGTGCAGATCTGTGACCAAATCGAGCAAGGTTTCTTCATTGTTTAGAAGAATGGCCTCACGAAGATCATCAAGGTATTTTCTAGTTAGCTCAAATTGCATGAAAACGCTGTAAATAAAGGGTCAAAAGTAGTATTAAATTATCTTGGGAATAATGCCTTCGAAATCGCTACAAAGTCAGTAAAATGAAGCTGTTCAGGGCGCATTTCCAAATAATTTTGCACAAGCTTAATATTCTCTTCATTCAGAAATTCCTTCACAGAATTGCGCAGCATTTTGCGTCTTTGATTGAACGCTTTCTTAACCAATGCTTTGAAGAATTTTTCATCGCAATCAAGGGTAAGATTTGCTTTTCGCTTCATGGTAATTACACCCGACTTGACCTTTGGTGCTGGTTCAAAAACATGTTCATCAACCGTGAAAAGGTATTCGAGCTCATAATAAGCTTGCGTAAGCACACTTAAAATTCCATACTCTTTTGAACCTGGAGGTGATGCAATGCGCTTGGCTACTTCTTTTTGAAACATGCCCACCATCACAGGCACTAATTCTTTATAATCAAGAATATGAAAAACGATTTGGGAGGAAATATTGTACGGGAAATTACCGATGACAGCCGTTTGCACTGTTGGCTTAAAGGCAATAAAATCTTGTAAAATAAACTTATCGCGATGCATTGGATATGCATTCTCGAGGTGCGTTATCGATTCTTGATCTACATCAAAAAAGAGAATATTGTCATACCTATCCAAGAGGTATTTTGATAAAACACCATCTCCGGGTCCAATTTCAATGACTTGCTCAAAACCCTCTAGTGGCAGGGCTTCCACTATTTTAATCGCTACATTTTCATCACGCAAAAAGTGCTGACCAAGATGCTTTTTGGCTTTTACTGGACTTCTCAATCTACAAGCTCTAAAAGGGTTCTGAAAGCTACAAACTTGTCGCGGAATCGCTCGGCATGATCGCGCTGCAAAGCTGGCGCATGTTGCTTTTGATACTCTTGCAACGTATCCATATCGCGACAGCTATATTGAATAGCGTAGGTGATACCATCTGTATCATCTACCAGCACTTTGGCCATTTGATGCGAAACGAACTTACCAGTAGCAAGTACCTCTGGAATGTGCACGTTTTTCATCCAATGCAGCCACTCATCGTGCGCATTGTTTTCAATTTTTACGGTTACGTTATAAATTACCATGCCTTGCTCTTTTTAAGGATAACTGGGCGAAGGTAACAAGGCTAGTTGAGTTGATTCACGATACTACAAACCAATTACATAAGATAGTCGAATGATTTTGGCACTTTGGAACGAGTTTAACATGACATATTAAACGTTAAGCAGCTTTTCAAAGTACCTTCTTCATACCTCACCAGATGCAAACTGTATGGCAGGCATTGATCATTCATCAATCAAAAAATCAGGCAATAAAAACCACCACCTTTCTTGTAAAAATGGGCGCTTCAATGTTGTTTTTATTCTAAATGGCTTCTAATCTACCTTTTGAATTTTAGCGTAAAAGACCTTTGAGTCCGAAGATATTCTTAGCAAGTAAGAACCATTTGCCCAATCGCTGATGTTTATTTCTGCCCTACCGTGATTATTGTTTTCGGTGAACGTCTTAATAAGCGTGCCTTGAGCAGAAAAGACATCAATTCGACTAATATATTCGTCACTTGAAGTGGTGATGATAATTTGGTCTCTTGCAGGGTTTGGATATACCAGACACTCTGTTTTAGATTTAAATACTACCGTTTTCACTTCAGTTTGAATAAATGAACCATCAAAATCGAATTGTTCAATTCTATAATAGTTGATTCCTGCAATCGCGTTTCTGTCTACGTAGCTGTAATAAATTCTTTGGTTACTATTTCCGGCAGCCTTTACGGTCGCAATTGTTGACCAATTTTCATCATCTTCCAATCTTTGGATTTCAAAATAATCTGAATTTATCTCACTTGCAGTAGCCCACTCAATTAACGATTGCTGGTCAGCAAAACGTTTTGCTTGAAAGAACAAGAACTCTACTGGCAGCACTACAGAGTTGTTTCCAACGGTGAAAGCTAAACCGCCTCCTGTTAGATTTGATGTGCCAAACTGAACATATTGCACACCATCAACTGTGCCGCTTGCATTTGCAAATACTTCGGTAATACCAGTAACTCCAGTAGGAGTAATATCTGAGGCTGGTTCAAATGAGCCAGCGTTCATTTGAAACCATCTAAGCCCAGAAGTAAAACCAGTACCACCTGCATTTTCAGTATTCCATCTATTAGCCACTGCTAATAGTGTATCTCTTTCATCTGTATCAAAAAAGAATCTGATATTAACAGGACCATTTAAAGAACCAGAAGTAATGTTGAAGTTATAGTATCTGCCCATTACGAAAGTTGCATCTTCATTCGGCAGATCTTCAGAAATATACACACCTGCCTCAGAAGTTGGATTAGAACTGGTGGTAATGTCAATTTCTACTGTGAATGGATTTGTATTACCACCCGAAGGCGTGTGCTCAATTGCAAATAATAATTTGGTTGGATCTATCGGATCATAGTAATAAGTGAAGCCTGTACCTAGTTCACAAAAAACACTTGCAGTGGTTGTGGCGTTATTTGGCACAAGATTCACCGTTCCTCCTCCACATGGTGTTTCTCTCCAATCACGCTCTGATGAACCTGCCGCCACGTTTGGATGCGAACTTGGATTTAAAGAGCCGTTGGTCGGATCTAAACTGCCAACATTGTTGTCAAAGCCATCGAGCAGTCCATCGCCATCAGCATCTACCAAACCACCCGAAACACCTGTATTTGCTGGACTACCAATATCGGCAATACCATCACCATCTGTATCATGGCCTTCAACCGAATCTAAAACTCCATCATCATCTGTATCTGTGTCCGAATAATCCGGATTACCTGTTCCTTCTGTGTTTACTGGAGTGAGGTAAACACCTGTAATTGCTCCACATGGCGCGCAATCAGGATCGTATGCATCATCCAATCCATCTAAATCAGTGTCAATACCGCTTGGTGAAATATAAGACGCTGTGGATTGGGCTTCTGTATTATCGACAATGCCATCGTCATCCGAGTCAATGTCTAAGAAATTCACATTTCCATGGCTGTCAGAATTAGGTGTCGGAAGTGCAGTACCGGTTGTTACTTCTCCACCACCGCTTCCGCCATCCACATCGTCAACAGCATCTGCCAAACCATCATTATCCGCATCAATCATGGTAGTAGCATCACCAGGTGTTGGATAATCAACCTCGCCATCAAAATTGAAATCTGTTCCACCTGCTTCTAAAATATCAACGATACCATCATTGTCACTGTCCTTGTCCAAGTGATTGGGAATGCCATCACCATCAAAATCATAAATATCAGGAATTCCATCACCATATGAATCTGTATAGCTTGTAATAGAGCCATCACCTCCATTTCCATCGTCTGAAATATCTAACCAGTTTGGAGTGCCATCGCCATCTTCATCACCATCTGGGTCATTCCCTAATGCTTCTTCTATATCTGGAATACCATCGTTATCATCATCCAGATCAATCGCATCAGCTACACCATCATTATCAGAGTCCTTGAGCTCTCTCCAATCTCTATCATTACCTGAAGTACCAACACCGTTTTGGTTGGCAATTACGTTCCAAGCGCCAGGTTGCATTCCGTCAAAGTCAATTCGGGTGATAATACTATCTGAAGTGTAGACATGCAATTTCGAGCTATTGGTTGCTATCGCCTCATTTGGAGCCCTGTTTACAGTAGATAAAGACCACTGTCTAGACCAAACACGTCCATCAATTGAAGAAGTTCCTTCCACCACCGTCATGTCAAAATATTGCATCTCAATAGTTGCCCATGTGCAAGCGCTAGCGTCAAAAGGAGTAGTATTACTTCTGTAATTGAATTCAAAATAGTAATCTCCACTTACAGTAGGGTTGTAAATAGCTGGAGTATAACCTGCTGTTCCAACTCCATCAATATTATCTGGTCCATTTAAAGCTTGCGTGTAGTCACCAATATATCCAGCTGTGGTACTTGCAGTAGTACCCCCGTTGTAGGCTGGAATTACGTTAGAGGCTACAACAGTTCCATTTGGCGCCTTTAACCTCCAATATACTCTATTAAGATTGGGGCTGTTATATTGAGTTGCTGAGTAGACATCGTTAACATTGCCTGAGCCACAGTTGTTAAACCATAATCTTCGAACATTAAAACCGAAATAAATATTCTCGGTCGTGTGATCGTCAATATGAACGTAGATTCTATTGTTAGAATCAGAGTTAAAATTATATGATGGGTATGTCCCGTTTGCAGGATCGGTTCTGAAGTGAATGATCAAACCACCGCTTTCATCGCCCAGCGCAAC
>JANRBI010000259.1:12405-14022 GCA_030727625.1 Salibacteraceae bacterium | reverse complement strand
GTATGGAATGGTGCTGATGATTACGCAATCAATGAAGCAAGTCCTGCTGATTTGTTCGTAAAATTGAACATCAGTGCTACCGCAGGTAACTCAGCAACGGCACAAGTACGTTTTGTTTTTCAATCTGATCCAGCTGGTACACTACCAGGTTATTATTTCTGGATGATCGATGACGTTACTGTTTCTGGAGCTGCTGATTTTGATCTAGAGCTAGAAGAAGTATTCTTCCAAGGCTTAACTGGATCTGATGAAGATTTCCAATACACTAACTTCTACACTCAAATTCCTGCTAAGCAAATGGCAGCTACTTCATTGAATTTTGGTGGTGCAATCAGAAGCAACAGTGCAGCTGGTTCTAGCAACGCAAAACTTAATGTTGCTGTAAGCGGTGCTGAAACTTTCAGCTCAAGCAGTGCTCCTGTTACCTACTCTACTTTTGGCGCTCCAGATTCAGTAGTAGTTGCTGATTCTTATGTTCCTGCTACAATAGGATCGTACACAGTAGATTTTGAAGTTAATGCAGATAGCGCGGATGATTTCGCAGTTGATAATGTTAACTCTAAAACATTCGGTGTTTCTGAAAAGACTTACGCTTGGGGTACTAGCACCATTGACGATGCTGTATCTTGGGGTGGTGGAACACAATCAATGTATGTTCGTTACGATGTGTATGACGCAAACGATTCTATATCTGCTGTTGAATTCGGTATTTGGAGTAGCTCAACTTTCGCTTCTTCTGACGGTTCTATCGTACTTGTAGGTGTATGGCCAGTAACAGGTGGTACATTGGCAGGAACTGGTACAGTTGATTTCAACAACCCAATCGCTCAGAAGTATGTAACACTTTCTGATCCAGATGATTTTAACGTTGTGAAAAAAGTAAACTTTGATGCTCCTGCTGGTTTCCCAGCTGGTGTTACTGAAGTAGTTGCTGGTTACACTTACCAATCTGGTGCTATCAGAACTGCAAACAGCGATGTTCCTTTCTCTCCACTAAACGCTTATGTTGATACTGATAGCGATGGTCAAATTGACGGCTGGGTTGATATGGTTCCTGTAATTAACATGGTTACATATTCGTCTACAGTTTGTCAAAATACAACAGTAGTTGTTGATGCAGGTGTAGATTGTGATCTTACTAACTACACAGCTACAATTGACGCATTCGCAGTTGGTGGACAAGGAGCTTACACATGGGGTTGGAGCTCAGGAGCTTCTACTGAAGATATTACAGTTTCTGATGAAGGTACTTATGTTGCTACAGCGACTGACGAAAACTTCTGTGTTGGTACTGCTACATTTGAAATTACAAATGCTAGCTTCAACTGTAACCTTTCAGTAAACGAATTGGCTGGCGAAACATTTAACTTCACAGTGCAACCAAACCCAAGCAACGGTATTTTCAACCTTGCTTTCGAAGCACTTGCATCTGAAAGAGTTAATGTTCAAATTCAATCAATCAAAGGTGATGTTGTTTACAACAATGCAATCAACATTAGTAATGGTACTATGACTAGCCTTGACCTTACTTCACTTTCAAATGGTGTTTACATCATGAAAGTATCAGGTTCTGCTAACACAGTAACTGAAAGAATCATCATTCAATAATTGAATTGA
>JANRBI010000259.1:11075-12305 GCA_030727625.1 Salibacteraceae bacterium | reverse complement strand
TGGCCAACCATATCTGGGTTCGCAAAATTTAAACAGATAAAATTTGGTGCACTTGTATTGATGGATGCAATCACTTTATCAGCAACAGTGTTTGCACTCATTTCAGGCTGCAAATCATAAGTAGCTACTTTGGGTGACGGAACCACAATTCTCTCTTCGCCTTCAAATTGCTTTTCTCTTCCACCTGAAAAGAAAAAAGTCACGTGAGGATATTTTTCAGTTTCAGCAATGCGCAATTGAGTCAAACCAGCACTAGAAACTACTTCACCCAATGTATTAACAAGATTGTCTTTTTCATACAATACATGTACGTTTTTGAACTTTTCGTCATACTTGGTCATGGTTGCATAAAACAAGTCCAAGATTTTCATCCCAAACTCTGGAAAATCTTCTTGAGTAAGCGCGGTAGTAATTTGTCTGCAACGGTCTGTTCTAAAATTGAAACACAAAACAGCATTCCCAGTCTCTATTCTTCCTTCACCGCCATCAATTATCGCAGCAGTAAAAAATTCATCTGTCAAATCTTGGGCATAGAACTTTTCAGCTTGAGCTGCAAAATCAGCAGTTTTAGCACCTTCACCTTTTACAAGCAAATTATAAGCGAGCTCGATTCTCTCCCATCTATGATCGCGATCCATGGCATAATAACGCCCTATCATCGACACCAATTTGGTGCGCTTTCCATTCAGATGTTGCTCTAATTGCTTGATGGAATTCGCCCCGCTTCTTGGGTCAGTATCACGTCCGTCAGTAAAAGCGTGGATATAAATCTCTTTGATGGCTGTAGCCTCTAAAATGTCAACCAAAGCAATCAAATGCTTTTCGTGAGAATGAACTCCGCCATCACTTACTAAACCCATTAAATGAAATGGCTGATTATTTTGCTCTGCATATGAAATTGCTTCCGTCAAAACAGCATTGTTCTTCAGCTCATCATCAGCAATCATCTTATTGATTTTCGCAAAATCTTGATAGACGATTCTGCCCGCACCAATATTTAAGTGCCCTACTTCACTGTTGCCCATTTGTCCTTCTGGCAAACCCACGTTTTCTCCGAAAGTCTTCAAAGTAGCATGTGGTTGATCTGCCATTAACTGGTCAAAATATGGCGTGTTTGCATTCTTAATAGCGTCAGACTTGGTTCCATCACCAATTCCCCAACCATCAAGAATAATTAATGCTGCTTTTTTTTTCATCATCACAATTTTGTTTCGAAACGAATTTCAAATA
>JANRBI010000259.1:0-10975 GCA_030727625.1 Salibacteraceae bacterium | reverse complement strand
GCGTATTTAATGGCGTTGCTCAGTAGATTTTCAAAAACAAGCTCCATGGCTCTTTTGTCTGCGCTCACATTATAAAGTCCTTCAGGTTCAAATACAATTGTCCCACCAGAGCTTATGTGCAACGATTCTAGTCGACCGATGACATTATGGATCAATTCAACCAACTCAAACTCCTCGTTATGAACATCAAACTTGCCGGCATCAATCCTTGAAGCAATCAATAGATTAGAAACTAATGATTCAAGCCTATGCGTGGCTCCAATAGCGCCAGAAACGATTTGCGCTTTTTGTTCATCATTTAAATTGCGTTTGGCTATAGTTTGCAGATTCAACCTAATGGCAGCTATGGGCGAATTAAACTCATGGGTAGTTGCGAGAAGGAAATTACGTTCTTGCTTAGCAAGCTTTTGTTCGCGCAGAATAAACTTTCTAATGTAAAACGCTCCAACCAGCAGCAGCGATAAAAACACGGTTCCTTCACCCAAAATCATGGTGAGTTGACGACCTACGGCATCACTTCTTGTACTGTCTATTTCAGATTGAACGAGCTGACGTTTTAAATCTATGAGCTCAACATTTAGGTCGTAAATAAGATAAGCCCACCACATGAATTGCAGTACCACATAGCCAAGCAAGACATAAAGGAGTAGAATTGTTTTGGGAGATTTTCGCACCAAACAAAAGTATGCTGGACGAATCAAAAAAGGGCGGAAATAAAAAAAGCTCTGAACAAATTGTCCAGAGCTTTAAAAGGTGGTGCGGGAGGGAATCGAACCCCCGACACGAGGATTTTCAGTCCTCTGCTCTACCGACTGAGCTACCACACCTTTTTATTCTTAATGTTGCAAACTCTTGTTTGAAACATTCGGGCGGCAAAAGTAAAAAAAACTCGAAACGGCAAACAAAAATTCAAATAAAAGAAGATGAATCTAATTATTGATATTGGAAATACCGCAACTAAAATTGCCTTATTTTCTGAAAATCAAATTATTACAAATGATAGATTTTTAGAAAAAATTGATAAAAATTGGTTTGAAAAAATTCTTTCTGAACATGAATTTGAACTAGCAATCGTGTCGAGCACTAAAATCTTGGATGATGAAAGCGCAGGATTTCTAAACAAAAAAGGTGTTACTATCTTGAGTCATGATACTCCCTTACCCATTGTGTTAGATTACAAAACACCGGAAACGCTGGGCCGAGATAGAATTGCTGGCGCTGTAGCCGCAAAATATTATTTCCCCAATGATGATTGCCTTATTGTGGATTTAGGAACTTGCATCACTTATGACTTTGTTTCAAAACAGAATATTTATCGTGGTGGAGCAATATCTCCTGGACTAAAAATGCGTTTTCACGCCATGAATAAGTATACTGACAAGCTTCCACTTATCGAAAAACCATCATTTATTGACGAATTTGGGCAATCTACAACCGAATCCTTAAACATGGGCGCATTTAACGGAATGGCACACGAAATCAATGGTTTCATCCGTTTGTTCAAACACAAAAGTGCTCGTCTTAAGGTAATTTTAACAGGTGGAGACACTTCCTTGTTTGAGCAACACATTGAAAATGCCATTTTTGCAGCCCCGAATTTAATCCTCGATGGATTGAATCAGGTTTTGCTTTATAACAAGCAACTGAATGAATAAACTATTAGTAACAACCATTATCGCGGCTTTCAGCACTTTGTGCTATGGTCAAATTAGCACCCTATCTCCCTATTCAATTTATGGACTAGGTGAAGACATTAGTAGCAGCTTAACTGCCCAAGCGAGCATGGCACATACAGGCATTGCAGTTCGTAATCCACTGAACATTAATGCAACCAACCCAGCAGCGCTTTCACAGCTTGGTCGCGTTACCTTCAATATGGATGTGCGCAACGAATTCTTAACGCTTAACACGACCACTGCATCTCAATCAAATTCCATTTTCACGATTAACAACATTTCTTTCGGCTTTCCACTGATCAATGATCTAACGAAAAAAAGAAGATCTGCAATAGCTTTTGGTTTGAAGCCGCTCACAGGTCAAGGTTATGATATAGAAATCACTCAAACAGTGCCCGATTTAAGTGATGTTACCTACCGATTCATCGGTAATGGTGGCGTTTCAGATGCATTTGCGAGCTTTAGTTACGATCTACTTTCATTCACTAGAGAAAATAAGGACAAAACTTACAAAATTGATCGTGCCGATGTTTTGAGTCTTGGTGTAACAGGGTCTTATCTTTTCGGAACATTAGACCGAAGTAGAATTACAGAGTTAAATCTCGGTGCAAGCGCAAGTAACCTTTACAGAGGCAGGACACTGGAAATCAGTGATATTTCGATGCGAACAGGTTTAATGTATTCTCACGCACTTACAAAAAGTGACACTACCATCGATCGATTTAGCAAAGAACCTAGAATAGGAAAGAAAATAATAGGCTATTTCAGCCTTGGCGCATTTTATAATCCATCGGTAGGTTTGAACACCTTTCAAACAGATCTTGATTACAGCTTTGCTGGTGCCTACACAAATCCAGGCATCATTGATACGTTAACTTTTAACCAAGTAAACACTACTACACAGGCGGTGTCAAGTTATGGAATCGGTACATCGCTTAGCTTAAACAACAAATGGACTCTGGCTATTGACGCAACCCGAACAGAATGGTCAAAACTCACTATTAATGGATTGAACCAAGGTTTAAAGGACGCAACCCGCATTTCTTTTGGAACAGAATTCATACCTGCATATGACGAATCTGGAAAAGGAAGCCTCTTAAAAACAATACGTTACCGTGGCGGTTTATCGATGCAACAAACCAGATTGAATGTTAATAATATCCAGCCAATGCAGTATGGCATCAATTTTGGCATTGGAGTACCACTGGTAGCTACAAGATCAACTTCCATGTTTAACCTAGGCCTTGAATTTGCAAACCGTGGAAATGCGACCGTTGGACTAACAGAAAATTACGTGAATCTTCATGTAGGCTTCACATTTACACCAAATATGTCTTACGACTTTTGGTTTTTGAAAAGGAAATACGACTGATAACTAAACTTTATGACAATGAAACGATTGGTGATGGTAATAGCGATAGCAATACTCGGGTTAGAGTGCGGCAATGCGCAAGGAATTAGGACTTATACTTCTAATGATGAGGATAGCATGGCCTGTGTGACGAATGTTTCTCTTTACTCTGAATTTTTTAAGCAAAAAAACTATTCTGATGCTAGAATTGGTTGGAGAGAGGCCGCTATAGTATGTCCAAAATTCACTGAATCTCTTTGGCAAAATGGTGTGATCATGTACGAAGAACTTGCCAAAGCAGAAGCGGATGAAGCTAAAAAAGCAAGCTTAATTGACACCATATTTTGGGCATACGATCAGCGTATTGTGCATTTTGGAAAAGAGGGTTACGTTCTTGGATTGAAAGGTGCTGATTGGATGAAGTATAAAAGCGATGATCCAAAAGGCGCTTTTGATATTCTTTCTAAAGCATATGAACTAGAAGGAAACAGCAGCGGTGCGGGAGCAATATTGTACTTGTATAAGAGTGTTTATGATCAATATCGCAAGAAGCAGGTTGAAAAAAGCGCCATGTTTGATTGGTATTCAAAAAGTGCTGATGTTATCGATTATAACATGAAGAATGAAACCAATGCGAATGTTTTGAAGGCATGGGAATCTGTTCAAGCTAACGTTGACAAAATGTTTGGTACGGTAGCTGAATGTCCAGACTTAGTTGAAATTTATACTGCGCAATTCGAAGCAGGCAAAGACGATATTAATTTACTGAAGCGAATTATCAAGATTTTTGAAAAGCGTGACTGCACAGAAGAAGATCTTTATTTGAGTGTGGCAGCACAACTTTATGACAAAGAGCCAAGTGCAGAAGCTGCTTACGCCATTGCAAATGGATATGCAAAAAAGAAAAACTATGGCACTGCTGCTGAATTCTACGCTAAGACTTACGAGACTTCAGACGATAATGATCTTAAATTGAAGGCGTTTGAAAAAGGAGCCCAAGTAGCTTTAGCACAAGGTCAATATTCTAAAGCAAAGTCTTTAGCCCTCAAAATGCTTTCAATAAATAGTGGCAGCGGAGAAGCATACATGATCATTGGTGACGCATACATTGCTGGTAAAAATGAATGCAAAGGGAATGAATGTACTAACCGTGCTCCATACATGGCTGCGGTTGACAAGTATGCTCGCGCTAAAGCAGTAGACCCAAGTTATGCAGAGGCAGCTCAGAAAAAAATAAATGCATACAGCGGCCAGTTTCCTAAAAAAGAAGACTGCTTTTTTCATGGTATGAAAGAAGGTGATAGCTACACTTTGGATTGCTGGATTGGCGAAACGGTAACGTTAAGGTTCAGAGATTAATCCTTGAAAACGCTTAGAACATACAAATCATTTATAATCCCGGCTAGTGCTCTAGTCGGGATTATTGTTTTCTCATGCACTACTAACATTGAGCAAGTAGAGCGTGTAACAAACTTCACTCAGCTTCCCACACAAACCATTTTTAATAGCAGCATTCAATTTACTGATTCTGCAATTGTAACGTTTAAAGTTACTGCCGGTAAAATTGATCGCTACTCCGACAAAGAAGCACCGCATGATGAATTTAACGATGGTGTGGAAGTACTTTCTTATGATAAAGAAGGTAAAGTAGAATCAACTATTTTAGCTTTAAGAGCCGTGAACTATCCTGAAGAATCGCGCATGGAAGCGATGGATAGTGTTACACTGGAAAATAATGAAGGCAAGAAATTAGAAACTGAATTGTTGATTTGGAACCAAAAAGAGAATAGAATTCACACGGATAAACACGTAAAAATCACCACCGCTACAGAGATTCTTTTTGGTGAAGGATTAGATGCAAAAGATGATTTTTCGAGCTATGAAATCAGAAATATTACTGGCCGAATAAAAGTGAAAGAAAACAGAGCTGACAGCACAAACTCAAATTAGATGAATAATTATCATAAACTGATGGAGAAATTTTGGCTTATAGTAGCACTTGCAAGTGCGCTGTACGCCTTTTACTCGTGGGGGAAATTTGGTATTGAAAGAACGGGCATCATGCTTGTTTTACCGGTAATCGCCTTGATTTTATTTGCACTACGCTACTTCACGCGTAAAAGATTAGAGAAGAAGTTCAACCAAGACCAAGAGTAATCTTACTTTTGCGCCTTAATCACCAATGAACGAAGCTTCCTTTCTGCTCATTATCAGTTCCATTCTACTTACACTGCTTTTGTCAGCGTTTTACAGTGGAATGGAAATCGCCTTTGTTTCTTCTAACAAGCTTAAAATAGAGCTAGACAAAAAGCTGGGTATTCTTCCAGCTCGCATTTATTCCTTTTTCTTAAAACATCAGAGTAAATTCATCAGCGCATTGCTTTTAGGCAACAATGTAGCTTTGGTTGTATATGGTATTTTCATGGCTCAAGTATTAGAGTCACCTATTGCAAATACATTTTCTTTTATCCCAAGCCCAGGAGCAATAAACGCGGTTGTACTCATCATTCAAACTATAATTTCCACTCTGATCATTCTCATTTTTGCTGAGTTTTTACCTAAAATAATTTTCAGAATAAACCCGAATCGAAAGTTGGAGCTATTTACACTTCCAGTGGTTTTTCTATGCTTCCCTCTATTTATTTTGGTTTGGTTGGTTTTTGTGATCATTGGCTATATCCTGAAAATATTCGATGTCTCTTTCGAGGAAAGTGAATATGCCTTCGGCCGTGTTGACTTAGACCATTACGTACGTGAGGTAACTTCTTCACCACATAGTGAATCTGAAATTGACAACGAGCTCCAGATTTTTCAAAATGCACTTGACTTTTCGAGTATTAAAGCTCGCGAGTGTATGATTCCGAGAAATGAAATAGAAGCACTTGAGTTTGATGATAGTATTGAAGAATTGAGAGATACTTTCATCAATACAGGTTTTTCAAAAATCTTAGTTTATAAGGAAAACATTGACAATGTAATCGGCTACGTTCATTCGTTTGAGCTTTTCAAACGACCAGAAGCCATTAAAAACATTTTGCGCCCATTGGCTATTGTTCCTGAAACAACAACAGCCGATAAGGTTTTAAAAATCCTAATCACGCAGAAAAAGAACGTGGCTTTGGTAGTGGATGAATATGGTGGAACATCTGGAATGTTGACCTTAGAAGATATTGTTGAAGAAATTTTTGGTGAAATAGAAGACGAACACGATCAAGAAGAATTGATCGAAGAACGACTAGAAAATGGCGCTTATCGCTTCTCGGCTCGTTTCGAAATCGATTACATCAACGAAGAATATGATCTAAAACTACCCGACAGCGAGGATTACGAAACACTTGCTGGGTTAATTATTCATGAAAACGAAGACCTACCAAACGAAGGCGAGACGCTGGAAGTAGGCAATTATTCCATTGAAATAATCAAGGTTAGCGAAAACAAAATTGAGGAAGTTATTGTACGTCCCTCTGAAAGTGGAAATTAGAAGTTAATATTCCAAAGCAAAATGTATTTTCGCGACCCATTTTTAAAAAGCTAGAATTACATGGCAGCAATTGGTTCTATTAGAAAAAGATCAGGCTTACTTATCATCATTATAGGTGTTGCACTCGTATTATTCCTTTTAACCGACTTTTTAGGTAAAGCCAACTTTGGCGGACCTACCGGTGAAACGAACGTTGGTTCCATAAAAGGAGAGCCTATTTCACAGCAAGATTTTGCGACTAGAGTTGAAACCGCTCTTCAGGCTCAAAGCCAAGGACAAGCAATCACAGAGGCTCAGCGAACTCAAGTTAGAAGCCGTGTTTGGGAACAAATCTTAAGAGAAAGAATTCTTGAAACAGAGTACAGCAAACTAGGAATTAATGTAACTCCAGAAGAGCTTTACGATCAAATCACTAATGCTCAGCCAGGTTCTTTGATCTACCAATATTTTTCTGACCAACAAACAGGTCAAGTAATGGATCAATTCAGAGATCCTAATACCGGATTACTTGACGGAAATAAAGTAATTCAAACAGTTGGCAACATTTTGGCTAGCGAAAATGCAGCACAATGGTATCCTATCGAAGCTGCTATAAAAGAAGATACCAAAATGCAGAAATATATGACGCTCTTGAGAAGCGGTCTTACTGCTACCTCTACTGAAGCTCAAACTGCTTTCAACGAAAAGAACAGCACTTTCTCTTTCAACTACACGGTGAAAGAATTTGCGAGCATTCCTGATGAAAGCGTTGCAGTAACCGATGCAGATTTGAAAGCCTACTATAACGAACACAAAACTGAAAAGCGCTTTAAACAAACCACAGAGCAAAGAGACATCAAGTTTGTGGTTTTCGAAATGAACGCTTCTCCTGAGGATATCCAAACATTAAGAGTAGAGATGTCTGAAATGATGCCTGCTTTTGCTGCTGACTCAAACGATACTGCATTTGTACTAGAAAACACTGACCAAAGATTGAATGAGTATTTGGCTTACAAAACAGCAGATGAAATCAATCCGCAAATCAAGGATGCTGTTTTAGCATCTGAAGTTGGTCAAGTTTTCGGGCCTTATCAACAAGGCGATTACTTACTTATTTCTAAGCTAACTGGAACTAAGGCAAGTCCTGACAGTGCTCAAGCACGTCATATCTTTATTCAAGCAAATCCTCAGGACACTGCATCAATGGCTGATGCAAATGCATTGTTAGACTCATTAAAATCAGTAATTGAAAAGAAGAAAAACTTCGCTGCTCTGGCTGAAGAATTTTCTGATGACCTAGGAACTGCTGCTAATGGTGGAGACTTTGGCGATTGGTTGACTTCAAGCAGACAAGACATTCCTCAAGCTGTTGTTACAAATGTATTAGATGGCAAAAAAGGCGACTTAACAATTGTAACTAGCCAAGCAGGTGTGCATTTGGTTGAAATTACTAATCAGACAACCGCTGTTAATCGCTATCTATTAGCAACTATTGATAACAGAATTGAGCCTTCAAAAGCTACTGCAAACGAAGTTTACAACAGCGCAAGCAAATTTGCACTTGAGCACAAAACACGCGCATCTTTTGATGCAGCTAATGAAGACAACATGATTCAAGTGGCTCAAAATGTGATTCCAGGCGCTAAAATGCTAGGTAGGGTTACTGATGCTGAAGAGATTGTTCGTTGGGCATTTAGTGCTGAAGCTGGTGACATTTCAGAGCCAAAAGAAACAGAGAATAGCATTGTTGTTGCCATGGTAGACCTGATTAAAGCAAAAGGTATTTTACCTTTCGAAGCTGTGAAAGAAATCATCAGACCTGCTGTTATCAATGAAAAGAAAACGGCAATGATAAAAAGCGATCTTGGTCAATTTACAAGTCTTGATGAAGCAGCAGGCAAACTTGGAGCTCCAGTTAAGTCTATCAACAATGTAAACTTTGACGCAAACGTTTTGCCTGACGGTTTAGGCCGCGAATTGAAAGTTTTAGGCGCTGCAGCTGCAATGTCTGAAAATGAGGTTTCTGGCGTAATTGAAGGTAACAGAGGTGTATTTGTGATTAACTTGATGGGGAAAACTCCTGCAGCTGGTGAAGCTGATCTGGTATCGGAAAAAAGACAAATGTCCAATACACTTTCTGGCAGAGTTAATCAATCGGCATACGAAGCGTTAAAGACTGCTGCAGATATTGAAGATAATAGAGCGCTGTTCTACTAATTAACAACTGCAAAAGCAGCGAATTAACCTACAGTTAATGTGGGTAGAATTTGATCATTCTACCTTAGCAGCCTAAATGAAAACAGGCCTTATTTCACTCCTTATCATAGGTATTGCTTCTTCGTCATTTGCTCAAAGCTCATTTGATGAAGACCTAACCACGGCATCCAATATTAGGCTCACCGTAAACAATGTGGGCACTTTTGGTAACGCATTTAGAGGTAGCTATGATTTATTAGACTATCCATCATGTGAGTTTCCAGCAGGTTCAGGTATCGAGCACCTATTTGAAGCCGGAATTTGGATAGGCGGATTAATGGACGGCTCATTAGTTGCGGTAAGTACGGCCGCCTATGATCAAAGCGCAGGTTATAGCCCTGGCAGAGCAGGTTACGAGATGACTGCTGAAATTGGAGCAGGATTTACGGAGCGATCTTCACTAATCGACAATCCAAACTTTAGTGTTGATGCAGTTTCGCATCAAGATTTTGTAGCTGATTTTTCAGATAAGAATGTGCTAGTTCCTGGTACCCAAATCCAAATTGGCGCAGGAAATCACACTCCAATGAATTTGGATGTTCATTTAGAAACATACAACTGGAATTACGCATTCAGCGACTTCATGGTTATTTGCAACTACACCGTCACCAATAATGGGAATAACACCATTAACGATGTGTATGTAGGAATGTGGTCTAACGAAGTGATCAGAAATACAAACATCACTCCTGCTGGTTCTGGCGGTGGCGACTTTTTTGATGATGGCGGAAACGGATTTATCGATACACTTTCTTTAGCCTATTGCTTTGACGGAACAGGTGATGTAGGTTTTACTGACAGCTACATCGGACATAAATTTTTAGGTGCTGAAGACAAGGATGGCTTTCATCATCCCAATGTTGATCCAAATTTCAAAACCAACTACCAAGCTTGGCAGTTCAATACTACCACACAACCTACCTTCTACTTCCCTAGTTCTGAGATTGATCGCTATGCAAAAATGACCGATGGATTTAACCAATGGCCATGCTGGGACGAAACAGGTTCGCAAGATCCAAGGTGTGCTCAATTTCAAGCGGAAACCATTCAAGAAGTATTGGAGCAACCAGGTAACCGCAGTGATTTAATGTCGGTGGGTCCATTTGCTTCGCTAGCTCCTGGAGAAAGCATTTCATTCGCTTGGGCTTGGGTTCTTGGCAAAAAAGTGGAAGACGGAAAACCAAACACCGATAATAATCCTGTTCAGCAATCACAATTCATTAAAAATGCACAGTGGGCTCAAACCGCCTACAATGGTGAAGACGCAAACTTCAATGGAGTGCTAGATGCTGGTGAAGACAGAGATGGAAATGGGGTAATCACTCGTTACATATTACCAACTCCACCAGATATTCCAAAAACCAAAGTGGTTGCTCGAGAAAAAGGAATGGATATCTATTGGGCAAACAATGCCGAAACAACGGTTGATCCTATTTCACAAGAAATTGATTTTGAAGGTTACAACGTTTACCTCACCAAGCTTGGGTATGATGTGGTGAAGAGTCAAGATTTGACCAATGATTTAAAACTAGCCGCATCGTATGATGTAGAAGGTGACGGCATATTTTACGAAACTGGATTAGGAGCTGTGGCGCTCGAAAGTCCAATTCAATTTGAAGGGGATACGAATATTTATCGCTACAAATATTCCATCAATGGTTTGGTAAATGGCTGGCAGTATGCAGTAGCGCTCACTTCATTTGACCAAGGCGATGAAGAAAACAATTTAGGGTCGCTAGAAAGTTCGAAACTGAGCAACACCTATCGTGTTTTTCCGGGAACGGAAATCAATGAAAAATATGACCAATATGCTGGTGGTTTGAATGGTGCGAAAGCACTTTTGAACAAAGAATTGAGCGACAGCTTAGATCTTTACAAACCTTACGCTTATCCAAACCCATATTATGGCGGAGCAGCTTGGGAAGGCGCTTCTACTTTTCAAGAAGACAAGAAAATCACCTTTGCTAATCTTCCCGAAAGTTGCGTGATCAGAATTTTCACCGTATCAGGCGATTTGGTTAAAGTAATCAACCACGACCAAAGCTATAACGGTTCAGAATTAAGATGGTACAACACCTATTCTAACCCTGACAACACCGTTTTTAGTGGAGGCGAACATAGCTGGGATTTACTCAGCGACAACGCACAAATCATAGCCCGAGGCGCTTATATTTTTTCAGTAGAAGATTTGGAAAGTGGCAAAATCTGGAAAGAAAAATTTGTGGTGATTAA
>JANRBI010000258.1:4527-14047 GCA_030727625.1 Salibacteraceae bacterium | reverse complement strand
ATGCCGATTGGTGCGGTCCATGTCAAACCATGGCGCCCGTTTTAGAAAAGGTTCGTCAGAAAATGGGAAGCCAGATTCAAATTGTCAAGATTAATGTGGACAAGAATAAAGCGATGGCAAGCGCTCAAAATGTTCGAAGTATTCCTACCCTAATCCTTTATCAAAATGGTAAGCCTGTTTGGCGAAAGTCAGGCTTAGTAACTGCACGAGACATTGTTGATGCGCTGAAGAAGTATGTGAAGTAGCATATGAATCTTGATTGCATCTTTAAGAACCATTCTTCCGTTTTTTGATCCTGACAAGAATGTATGAATTTATTCAAAATGTTTATTTTTCATAAGCGCACAACTCCTTTTTATACCTCAGTCAAAATGAAGGTTCAACAGATTGTAATTTTACTTTACCTACTTTTCACTTCCTTTTTGGTAAAAGGCCAAGATTTGATTTTCATGCTTGAAGGTCATGTTTATAGTTCTTTTGAAGAAAGCGAAAATGCTCATCCGCTGGGAAACGTGAAGGTTAGAGTGCTTGGTACTGATGGCTCTGCTATAGAAACGATCACCGATCCTACTGGTTATTATGAGTTTGAAATGGACAGCGCAGGAGCAAGGTTGATCAATGCAAATTGCTCCTATACGGTTGTGGTTTCGGCAATAGATGAACCTGCTAGTGACGGAAATAAGTACTTTGAGTCAAAAGGTCAGGAAACAACGATAGGGATAGCGGAGTCGACCGTTTTTATTAAGGACTTTGCGCTTGTATGTTCTAGTTGTGTTGGATTAATGCCGAGGTTTCCATTTATGGATTGTACTACTCTGATCGAAATGATTCTATTAATGTCTCCGATTCTTTAAGCTATTTAGCGCAGATTGTTATTGAGAACCCGACATTAGTTGTGGAGCTCACAGGAAATTGCGATTTATATATAAGGGAGCGGAAAAATAATCGTTGTGGTTTTGAAAGGGCAAGAGCTGTTAAAGAATTTTTAGTTGAAAAAGGAATAAGTCCAAAACGCTTAGTACTTGCTTCGAATTGATCTAAAAAACCAATTATTTCAAAAGATGAAATGATGAGCATTGAAAATTTATCGAAAGCTGAAATACAAAAAGCTGTATTGAGAAATAACAGAGTTGCCGTTCGAGTGACAAGCTTCGATTTTGAGCCTAGCCCCAAATGATTTACTGATATTCGTCATAATACCTGCAAAATCAAATTTCCAAATCCATCCCGTTTGCAAATCAGGTTACATTTGGCGCAAGTACTCAAAAAAAGAAAAATCTATGTCGCAAACGCCTCCATGCCCAAGCTGCCAATCAGAATATGCTTATTCTACAGGAAACGAAATGTTAATGTGTCCAGAGTGTGGTCATGAGTGGAATCCAGCAGAAGTAGTTGAAGAACCTGCAGGGCTTGTTGTAAAAGATGCAAATGGAAACATTTTGCAAGATGGTGACAGTGTTATTGTATTAAAAAACCTTCCGGTAAAAGGCATGCCACAAGATGTAAAAGCGGGAACTAAGGTGAAGAATATCAGACTTACCGAAGGCGACCACAACATAGATTGTAAAATTGACGGCTTTGGCTCAATGGGTTTGAAGTCTGAGTTTGTAAGAAAGGCTTAAAAGCTTTGGAAGAATCAAGTTGCTTTTTTTAAGCTAACATTTACCGTAATAAGGACAAAAAGAAACCCCTGATGAACCTTGATTCATCAGGGGTTTAACCCAATTATTATACAGGCAACCGCAAAATGCTTACCTGATAAGCATTGTTACCATCCGCCAAAAGAGCGGATTACGTTAAACATTGGGTTGCCTAGTAGATTTTTCTGGGTAGATGTCATATCGCCTCCTTTCTTATTAGTTAAAAAACAACACATGCATTTGGCCTAAAATAGTTCGGCTACTCGGCATGGCCACCAAGATTATCTTGGATTTTAATTCAAGGTGATGTGAATTTATATAAAAGAGTTTTAGCTGCAAGTTGAAGTTTCGAAAAGTTGTAAAATCTATTAAAATTGGCCCAAAAACCTCTTATTGGATAGAAAAAAATCCATTCTATTGTCCTGATAAAAAGCCTAAATTGCCATTGAACTGAAAATGATCTGATGGGATTGTTTTGAAACCTAATCAACCAACAAACTTTTATAGCATGAATACTAAATTGATTTTATTAGGTGTGGCATTACTTACCGTTGTGTTTTCTGCCAATGCACAAGAGATTGCCCCAGATGCCAAACTAAAAATTGACTCAAAGCACATGATTGGCCTTGCAGCAGGAACATCTGGAGGTCTTGGTGTAATGTATGCCTTTAATCCAAATAGGTTTACTTTCCAAGCGGTGGCTTTTCCAAATATGCGCCCTGATGATGCATATCTACATGCTGGACTAAATTTTCATTATGATGTCGAAAACTACCGCTATTTCGATTTGTTCTTGTTTCAGAATAACAGACTCGTTTACGATAGATATAAATACTCTGACTATGATTATAACACCGGAGAGACATACACGGTGAAACGCGAGAATTACAGCTTTGCTCATTCTGCAGGCCTTGGATTAAACTTCGAACCTTTAGATCATTTTGGGTTTAATTTTATGAGCGGATTTGCAGTTTACAATTATAACCAAATTTCCATGTGCATTGATGCCGCAATCTTTTTTAGATTGTAAGTCACAGGATTGGTTTTAAAACAAAAAAGCCCGAATTCAAAATTTTGAATTCGGGCTTTCCCTTTTAAGTAACATCAGAGTTTAGCGATGTGCTCTCTCCAAATCTTTTTTCTTTAAAAGTTGCTTTTTCACTTTGTCAATGCTCTCGTGCAGTGAGTGTTCAAAGCTTTCTGACTTATGCTCTGCGTAAACATCTTCACCGGGTATGTTCAACTTTACTTCAACCTTCTTATTCTCGTTTTGATTGTCATATTCCAATCTTAAGTAAACTTCGGCTCCGATAATGGGCGTAAAATATTTCTCCAATTTCATCACGCTCTCTTTTGTGGATTCTAACAATTCATTTTTTGCATTAAATCCTACTGTTTGAATATCCCATTTCATATCTAAAAAGTTTTTGTTTCAATGAATATAGAGATGTATTCAACTAAAACCAACAGTTTAAAAGAACTTGTGAATTTATTTTTAATTTTTCCCAATTTGGATATTGGAGAATAGATCTAAAAGCTTTTTGAAACCATCAAAATACAATGTGATTGCTAGCATTATACACATCAACCAAAGTACCATTACGTTCACATTTTTAGTGCTTACAGACTTACCAAATACTTGTTTGCTTGGAGCATAAAAATGAGATCTAAAACCATCTGGAATGTTGAAAACAGGATCTGCTCGTTGAATCAATTTCCCGTCATACTCTGTTACTTGATTAAACTCGTTTTTATTGGTTACCAAATCAGAGAGACTTTCGTTTTCATAATCATTGCGCAAAGTGTTAAAGGCTTCTTTCGATTTTTCATCGCTTTGCAAATCCCGTATCATTTGATCCTTTGCATCACTGTTAGCATTGTATTGCCTAATGTAAAGCTTGTTTATGGTAGCAAGGTAGGTTGACAATTCATCTGTTAAATCTTGGTTGAGATTATCAATTGTGAATCGCTCAGGATTATCAAACTCTATAGGTAAACCTTCTAAGTTTTGCTTTGCTAATTCTTGACGAACTGTAGTTAAATCGCGCTCAATTTCCTCGCGCGTGTAGCTTTCATTGTCTTTGTTAAACTCAATGAATTTTCCAATTTTAGCTTTAATTGCAGGAATCCAGAAGTTTTTCTTAAAGTTGGCTTCACTCATCTGCTGATCAAAATCAAAGAAAAGCTTTTCGTATTCATTGTTTTTAAACTGATTTACTGCAAGTGCTTCAAACGCCCATCTCGATGCCATTACCTCACCAATAATCGGAACAATGCGTTGAGAAGTGATGGTAGGATTCAGTTTTTCGAACTTCACCAAAACGCCACTAAACAAGATTTGAGGAATGATTAAGAATGGAATTAAGATGTAAATAGTAACTGCGCTATTGAAGCTGGCTGAGATATTCAACCCAAGCATATTGGCGAAGCAGGATAGCGAGAATAGGATTAACCAGTAATCCCAAAGCATTCCTTGTATACCTAAGATGTAGTTTCCAACCAAAATAAATAAGAACATTTGAATAGCTGAAATCAAGAACATGATTCCAATTTTAGACATCAAGTAACTGCCGTTGCTAAGGTGCAGGAATGATTCTCTTTTTCTAATTTTTTGATCCTTAAAGATTTCTTCAGCACTTACTGTTAACCCTAAAAAAAGAGCTACAATTACTGCCATGAACATGTACACGATCATATTATCGTTACTGTAAAACACATATTCATTGGCTTTCGCGCCATCGTCAACAAGAATATAACGCAAGAAATAACTCAGGATAAAACCAAGAAGCGGTGCTTCAAGGAGGTTTATAGCCAAGTATTGTTTGTTAGTGATTTTTGATAAAACATCACGTGTAACAAACACTTTTAGCTGGTTAAAAACATTAGGCGTTTTAAACTCAACTTCTGGCAATTCAGGTTCTTCTGCACTTACCCTTTGATCTTGTCTTTCTAAATATACTTTGTTCCATTCAGAAGGAGAGGTCTTGCGCTTATCAGTCAGGTTGCCGTATTCGTCCACCACCTTAGCTTCAATAATATTGAAGATCTGTTCGGGGTTTACATTACCGCATCGCACGCATTCGCTTTCTTTCGGATTCAACGCGTTTACTTCTGTTTTAAAATAAACAATTGCGTCTAATGGATTGCCTAAATAAATTGGGAAACCGCCTGTATCAAGGATTAGAAGTTTGTCAAACATTTTGAAAATCTCTGACGAAGGCTGGTGAATTACCACAAAAATCAATTTACCTTTAAGTGCCAATTCTTTCAAAAGGTCCATTATGTTCTCAGAATCGCGCGAAGACAACCCAGATGTTGGTTCATCTACAAACAGAACAGACGGTTCTCTGATCAATTCCAAGGCACAGTTCAAACGCTTCCGCTGGCCACCCGAAATTTTCTTATTCATTGGATTACCTACCTGAATATCTTTTATCTCGAATAAGCCTAATGCTTTTAATGTATCATCTGCACGCTCTTTAATTTGATCATCTGTTAGGCCATCAAAACAAAGCTTTGCATTCAAAAACAAATTTTGGTAAACCGTAAGTTCTTCGATCAACAAGTCGTCTTGCGAAATGTAGCCGATCATTCCGCTTGCATTGTCACGATCATGATGAATATCGTAACCATTTATTTTAACTGCACCTGAAAACGGGGTGTAGTTGCCATTTAATATATTGAGCAAGGTAGACTTACCACTGCCACTTGCGCCCATTATTCCGATAAGTTTGCCCGATTCTTCAGAAAAGTTAAGTGGGTGTAATCCAATCTTTCCGCCTTTGAAGCGATAAGTAATATTGTCCACCGCAAACACAATCTTGCTTTCGCTTTTGTCGCTCAAGAAGGTGCTGATGATATCGCTGTAGTAAATTGGGGTAACCTTAGTGCTTCTGATGGAAGAACCTTGGGTTAGAATATATGTTTTTTCAGGTGCAATGATTTGTCCGTTGAGCAGCAATTCTTGGTTACCGAAAAACTTCAGCGCGTACATGTTAACGCTTTCTACAGAAAGCACGGCCAAATTCCCCGTAAGGGTATCATGAAAAATATGTTTGTTATGATTGCGATCTGCCAAGTTGGCGAATTGATTGATAATCAAAACGCGTTCGCTATCCATCAAATTTGACTCGTTACAAGTAACAAAGTCTTTTATGTCTTTTAGTTCTTGGTTTGGAATATTGAAAACTTCTGAAACAGTATCAACAAACTCAAGTTCTTGCTCGCTCGGAAAGTTATCGATGTTGATGTATTCTACAAGTCGAAGCAAAACGAAAACCTTTTGTTTTTGCTCGAGTTCGCCATTGATTTGAGTACAGATTTTTAGAACCTTAACCGAGTTTACTGCAGTTTTTTTACGCTTGCCCTCTTTTTTCTGCGAAACTTTATGGTGAGTTTCAAGATAGTCGTCATAGATTTTCAAGTATTCTACCACTTGATCTTTTGACAATCGTTGCTTCAAGAATTGCTCAACAACAATGCGGCTTTTGTTGTCTTCGCTTTCTGTGTCTACTTCAGCAATGATGGCGAATAGCTCCATCAATGCTTTCAATAATTTCTCACTCATCTATTTCCTGTTCTTTATTTGGGGGCATCGCCAAAAATAGTCAAGTCGCAACAATAGCAAAGGCTACAGTTATAAAACATTCCAATTTAGATGTATTTCATGGCTTCACGCAAGCTTACGGGCATTAATTCATGGTTGTTGACAAAACGTGCTACGTAACTCGGGTTGTGCTTAGAAATGTCACGAAGCATCCATCCGATTGCTTTTTGAATGAAGAATTCTTTAGATTTTAGATGCGGTTCAAAAAGCTTTTCAAGCAGAAATAGGTCAGTGTTTGTTTTGTATTTCAATTGAAAAAGAAAAGAAGAACGAATCAACCACCTATTTTCATTGAGATTCCAAATGGGCATGATGGTACTAATTTTTTCAGGAAATGCCTTAAAATAGGCTCCACAGATATTTGCAGCAATAAAGTCAACCGTGTCCCACCAACTGTTGGTCGTAATCATCGTTTCAATTAATTGAAAACTCTGTTCTTGGCTATACCATTTTTTACGAAAAAACAATTCTTGAGCACAATAATGCACCTCACGTTGATCGGCTTGCCACAGCTCAATCATAGTTGATTCAAAATCCGCATCTGTTGGTAAACCATGGTCAGCAATGAATGATTTTAAAGCATTTTTTCGAACTTCAGATTTGATACCGAAAAAAACAAAATGATGCTTCATATAAGCTTCCATACCAGGCGCTTGACTTGGATTGGCGTATTTGCTCAAATGTTCAATTAGTTTGCTAGCATAATTCATAAGTGGCAATATAGAACGGTTAGATTTTGGATTAGTGCATCTTTCATTTGATTAACTCTGATGCAATCCATTATTTTCGCAGCATGCAAATGAATAATAAAAACATACTTGTAGTAGCCGCGATAGTTGCAGTGGCCGCCATTACTAGACTTTTACCTCATCCAATGAATTTTGCTCCGCTTGGTGCAATGGCACTTTTTGGATCAGCCTATTTCGGCAAAAAGGGATTAGGGTTACTAATTACCATGGTTGCTTGGTTGCTGAGCGATTTTATCTTGAACAATTTTGTCTATTCTTTTTCTAGTGATGTTGTCATCTTTACACAAGGCGCCCCATTTATTTATGGTAGTATAGTACTCATCTATTTGATGGGAACACAAATAATGAAGAAAACTACTTTGGTAAGAATGCTGAGTGGAAGTTTGCTCGCATCTATCATCTTTTTTGCAATTTCAAATTTTGGCGTGTGGGTTTCTGGAACTATCTATCCTATGAATGCGGCTGGCTTAGTAACTTGTTATGCTGCAGCAATTCCATTTTTTACGAACACTATAGCAGGAGACTTGTTCTACGCTGGAGTTTTATTCGTGCTTTATGAACGTGTTTTCAAAACACAACTTTTGGCCCATAAGGCCTAATTTACTTTTTTACGTTTCTATTTAATCACACAAAAATCACAAACGACACAGCCATTTGGCAAACCGATAGAGTAGGTTTGCTTGAACTGTCGTCACTCATGAAATGAAAAACCAATACGCAGACCTTGTACATCAAACGTTTGAGTTTCCTGATGAAGAATTCAGATCCGAAAACAATGAGCTTTTTTTCCATGACATAAGAGTGATGGATTTGGTAGAGAAATTTGGAACACCACTCAAATTCACTTACTTACCTAAAATTTCACAAAACATACAACGATGCAAGGGTTGGTTTAAGTCGGCCATGGAAAAGGTAGACTACCAAGGAAAATACGTGTATTGCTATTGCACCAAGAGCAGTCATTTTAATCATGTAATCACCGAAGCTTTAAAAAACGACATCAACCTTGAAGCGAGTTCAATGTATGATCTTGACATTTTTAAGCATTTGGTAGACAAAGGACAAATTGAAAAACATCATCACATCAGTTGCAACGGTTTTAAACCAGAAGGTTATTTAGACCGCCTTGCTGCGTTGGTAAATGATGGCTACACTGGTGTTGTGCCAATTGTAGACAACTTTGACGAAATCGAGAATATAGTATCGCGAGTTAATAAGCCGATAAAAATCGGAATTAGAATTGCGACCGAGGAAGAACCAAAATTCGAATTTTATACGAGCCGCTTGGGCATTCGATACAAAGACATTGTTCCACTTTATTTAGAGCAGATTAAAGCATTGAAAGACGTTAAGCTTGATATGCTTCACTTTTTTGTGAACACAGGTATTCGTGACACAGCTTATTATTGGAACGAATTGCATAAATGTTTACGTGTTTACACACAACTGAAAAAAGTGTGTCCCGATTTAAAATCGCTGAATATTGGTGGCGGTTTTCCAATAAAAACTAGTTTGGCTTTTGAGTTTGACTACCAGTATTTGGCAGATGAAATCATCTTTCAAGTAAAACAAACTTGCGATGAAGCTGGTGTGCCTGTGCCAGATATTTACACCGAATTTGGTAGCTACACCGTTGGTGAAAGCGGTGGTGCTATCTACAAGATTTTGGGCCAAAAGCAGCAAAATGAAAAAGAAAAGTGGAATATGATTGATAGTTCTTTCATGACTACATTGCCAGATGCTTGGGCCATTAATAGACGTTTCGTTATGTTTCCACTCAATAGATGGGATCATCAATACGAGCGCGTATTTTTAGGCGGAATAACTTGTGATAGTGATGATTACTACAACAGCGAACAGCATATAAACGCTATTTATTTACCAAAATACAGCAAACAAGACAGTCTATACATTGGTTTTTTCCATACAGGAGCTTACCAAGAAACAGTAGGTGGTTTTGGCGGATTGCAGCACTGTTTAATTCCTTGTCCAAAGCACATCATTATCGAAAGAAAAGATGATGGAGCGCTTGATTACACTGTGTTTGCCGAAGAGCAGCGAAGTAGCCAAGTATTAGGACTTTTGGGTTATTAGTAGAAAGATTTTGTCAGGCCCGTTGTATTTATCCTGATAGTCAGAGGCTTAATTTCATTAGGAATAATGCAAATCCCATTACATAACAGAAATATTGACTTAGATTTGTTTTAATTATAGACTGCGGTCCTTTTTTAACTTTTTAATTTTTATCTCGTGAACATTTTTGTTGGCAACCTTAACTACAGAGTTTCGGCTGAATCTATCGAAGAAAAATTTGCCGAATACGGTGAAGTTTCTTCATGTAAACTTATTACTGATCGTGAAACAGGAAGAGCCAAAGGTTTTGGTTTTGTTGAAATGCCGAATGCTGACGAAGCACAGGCTGCTATTGACGCACTGCACGAAACAGAACTAATGGGAAGAAATTTGGTGGTGAACGAAGCCAAACCAAGAGCATAACCTTTCTCATAACACAAACTTTAAAAAAA
>JANRBI010000258.1:0-4427 GCA_030727625.1 Salibacteraceae bacterium | reverse complement strand
TGAACGAAGCCAAACCAAGAGCATAACCTTTCTCATAACACAAACTTTAAAAAAAAACCTGCCATCACAGTTTTGATGGCAGGTTTTTTTTTGGTTTTTATAGAAATGGGTAAAGCCATTTTTTTGAGTATCACAATAGCGATTTTGTGAAGTTTCTGGCGAACAACATTACTAACGAGAGTGCTTTTCGCAGTGCGATGCTTATCTCGATGCACGTCTTTCAGCCGCACTCGATTTGACATTTTGAAACAAGTTTTTTACTGTTTGTTAAACATTGCTGCCAACATTTAGCTTCATCATTAGTTTTACTACCCTATGAGCGGATTTACCTTTAAAGAGTTTAGCGAAGACGAAAAGAAAACACCGTTTGACAAACTCTTCGATATATTTCTTGAACTACTTACACACACCAGTGGTGAAGTAGACGAAGCCGTTGATTGGCTGAAAGAGCTGGACCAAGAATACAAGCTCACAGATGAGAATTATAGCATTGACGATTTTATAGAAGACCTAAAAAAGAAAGGCTACTTGCGCGGTAAAACCGATGGCCCTGGCGGAATGGCAATGACCTCGAAAACCGAGCAGGTGATTCGTCAGCGCAGTTTGGAGCAAATTTTTGGTCAATTGAAAAAGACCAAAGCCGGCTCGCACAAAACCAACAAATTGGGCCGAGGAGATGAAGCCACGCCTGAACGTAGAAAATATGAATTTGGTGATCGAAGCGATCAAATTGCTTTTACTGAAAGCATCAGAAATGCACAGAAAAACCATGGAATAGGAGAGTTTTTCTTAACGGAAGATGACCTAGAAATAATGGAGACAGAGCACAAAGCGCAAACCAGCACTGTGCTTATGATCGACATTAGTCACTCCATGATTTTGTATGGTGAAGATCGAATTACACCCGCTAAAAAAGTGGCGATGGCTTTGGCTGAATTAATCAGCACGCGCTACCCAAAAGACACGCTTGATATTATTGTTTTTGGAAACGATGCATGGCAAGTAAACATCAAAGACTTGCCCTATCTGCAGGTTGGTCCGTTTCATACCAATACGGTTGCCGGATTAGAATTAGCAATGGATTTGCTTCGCAGGAAGAAAAATCCAAATAAGCAGATATTTATGATCACCGATGGTAAACCGTCATGCCTTCGAGAGCGAGATGGAAGCTATTATAAAAACAGTTTCGGGCTTGACCCAAGAATTGTGAGCAAAACGCTCAATTTGGCTTCGGCAGCGCGTAAAGCTCGTATTCCTATCACCACGTTTATGATCGCGCGAGACCCTTACTTACAAGAGTTTGTCGAAGACTTTACCGAAGCAAACCAAGGCAAGGCATTTTACACCAGCTTGAAAGGTTTGGGAGATTACATATTTGAAGATTACGAGAGCAACAGAAGAAAGAGAACGCGCTGAGAAAGGCCTTGCATTCAGCAAACATTTAACACAACATTGAATAACTACAATAAATGGATTTGGTAAAAACATTAGGTGAGCTAAAAAAGCTCGGATATACTCCAAAATCAATCAAAGAAGAATTGAGAAGCAACTTGATTGATGCGCTAAAAGCTGGAGAAAACAAATTTGCAGGTGTGCTAGGCTATGACGACACCGTGATTCCTGAATTGCAGCGTGCTATTTTGGCAAAGCACAACATCAACTTGCTTGGCCTGCGCGGTCAAGCCAAAACCAGTATTGCCCGTATGATGGTCAATTTGCTGGACGAATACATTCCGGCCATAGAAGGCACAGAATTGAATGATGACCCAATGGCGCCTATTTCCTTTCAAGGAAGACAAATGGTGGCTGAAATGGGCGACAAAACGCCTCTTATTTGGATTCACCGCAGCGAGCGCTACACCGAAAAATTGGCCACACCAGATGTAAGTGTTGCTGACCTTATTGGCGATTTAGATCCGATTAAGGCTGCCAATATGAAATTGAGCTATAATGACGAACGTGTGATTCATTTTGGCTTGATTCCACGAGCAAACCGAGGTATTTTTGTAATCAACGAATTGCCTGATTTGCAACCGCGTATTCAAGTAGCATTGTTTAATATTTTGCAAGAAGGCGATATTCAAATTCGCGGATTTAAAATGCGCTTGCCGCTTGATGTGCAATTTGTGTTTACCGCAAATCCTGAAGATTACACCAACCGTGGTTCTATCATTACTCCGCTAAAAGACAGAATACAATCGCAAATCATCACGCATTATCCTGAAAGTTTAGAGATTGCAAAATCGATCACCTTGCAAGAAGCGGCATTAACTACCAGCCAAAAAGAGCAAATTGAAGTATTGCCTTTGATTCAAAACTTGTTAGAAGAAATTGCTTTTGTAGCGCGTGACAGCGAGTTTATTGACCAAAAAAGTGGTGTGAGTGCACGTCTGTCTATTTCTGCTTACGAGTGCTTGGTGGCTTCGGCAGAGCGCAGAGCCATTTTGAACAACGAAACCAAAACATCTGCTCGTATTGCTGACTTGATGGGCGTGGTTCCTGCTATTACAGGTAAAGTAGAGTTGGTGTATGAAGGCGAGCAAGAAGGCGCTATACAAGTGGCACACAACCTTGTGCGCCAAGCCATCAGAAAAGAGTTTATCAAAACCTTTCCTAATCCTGAGCGCTTGTCGCGAAAAGAGGCAAAATCGCCTTACCAAGACATCATAGATTGGTTTGCAGCCAACCAACTTGATTTGGACAACGATGCGCTGAACGAAGAATATGAAGTGGAACTTTCGCAAATAAAACCACTGATGGACATGGTGAAAGATTGCAGCGATGCCGAAACCAAAGCCGAAAAAGTGTTGATGGCCGAGTTTGTGCTGCACAGCCTTTCAGAATATTCGCTGATCAGCAAAAAGAGCTTTCACGGCAAAACCAATTTTAACGACATCTTAGGATCGATGCTTGGTTAGGTGCGAGGGGCAAGGAGCGAGTTTCAAGGTAAGCTAACTAGCCTTTTTCGTTTTACCCGAAACCGAACCCTGAGCGGATACGACTCTTCGTATCGAAGGGTGGAGATAGGAGGGGAAAGTTCAATCTCAAGGATCAAATTCAATCTCAAAGAATAAATTCAGCTTGAAAACGAAAAAAGAGCAAGCACTGAGCATCATAAGCGAGGTGCTTGTTTCTTATATATAAAGCCTTAATGTTCGATATATTCCGTAGTCCACTTTAATGGTTGAAATGGGGATTTTTAATTCATATTCGAATTAGCCAAAGGAATCGGTACGCATCTCAGCCCTTGGGGATTTGTCTCCAAAGAACAAGACAAATGATGCAAATTGGAGAGGTTCTTTGGTTTTAGCGTCTGTGATTATACCTCTTAGGAGTTGTTCATTAAGAACCTCAATATCCATCGAAATTTGAGGATGAACTATACATCCTTCATTTTGACTTAAACCGTATTCGGGAATTCGGCCTACAATCAAATCATTTCTGTTCTTTCCTTCAATTCTCAAATTTGAATACTCCATTACTTCTGTGCTCCTTCTGCATCCGCCAAGTACTATAAGAATCATTGATATCAAGATGGACGTTTTCATTTTATTGATTTGATGGTTTTTAAAAGTTCATTAAATTCAATCAGATCGCAAACCTCATCGGTTGCCCAATTATAAATGAAGACATCATTTGAAAAAAGGGTCATTTGCATGTTGCCGTCCTTATTTTCAATCTTTTCATTTCTGATTGCGAAATTTTCATTGTTGGTTTTTTCTCCCGTTTTTAGATCAATCCCATTTTTAAGAATTAATAAATCGTCTATTATTTCTAAGTCATAAATTTCAGATTTAACCTCGCAAATTCCTGATCCATTTATCTGCTTTATGGCTTTCAATATTCCACTTTCTGCTTCATAGTATAAATTATAGATATTTCCCAATCCATCTTCAAATTGCCATGTTTTATTGAAAATGCTATCAACATTAGCAAAAGATAATATGGTTGCTAAATGAATTGAAATTGAGAGTAAAACACTTTTCACAGTTTGACTTTAATAGTGAACAGGTTTTAGACTTAAAACTGCCATAAAACCTCAATCAAATAATGGATAAATCGAACTCCTTCCTTTACAATTAGCTATTCGAGGGCTGTAAGTTTATTCAACCACATAAGCTTAAACAATAGTTTTTGAATTGCTTCGATTTTTCTTCGTTTTCAGATATCAGCAATCAGTGGTGTAATTCGGGGTGAAAAATTCTTCTGCTTGCAACTTCGGCACCGCTCAGTCTCCAGATGAAATTTGGTTTAGACATACCTTCGCGCGCTTTGCGAAATCTTCGCGTCTTTGCGGTAAACGCCTGTGTTTTCTCTTTGTATATTTCCTTTTCTCTGTGGTAAAAAAGCACTCAGTCTCCAAACGCAACTTAGCTTATAAAACTCTGCGCACTTTGCGAAATCTTAGCCTCTTTGCGGCCAACTTT
>JANRBI010000257.1 GCA_030727625.1 Salibacteraceae bacterium | reverse complement strand
CTGCTTCTGGATACTTATCCATTTCTCCGTCAATAATCATGTTGAAGCCTTTGATTGTTTCTTCGATTGGAACGAATACTCCTTTAAGACCTGTAAACTGCTCAGCTACGTGGAATGGTTGAGATAAGAAACGTTGAACACGTCTTGCACGGTGCACAACCAATTTATCTTCTTCACTCAATTCATCCATACCAAGAATGGCGATGATGTCTTGAAGTTCTTTATAGCGTTGTAAAATCTCTTTTACTTTTTGAGCTGTTTCGTAGTGCTCAGCACCTACTGTATCTACGTTAAGAATTCTTGAAGTAGAATCCAATGGATCAACCGCTGGGTAAATACCAAGCTCAGCAATCTTACGTGACAATACTGTTGTTGCATCCAAGTGAGCAAACGTAGTTGCAGGAGCAGGGTCAGTCAAGTCATCTGCAGGAACGTATACCGCTTGCACAGAAGTAATAGATCCGTTTTTAGTAGAAGTAATTCGCTCTTGCATCGCACCCATTTCAGATGCTAATGTTGGTTGGTAACCTACCGCAGAAGGCATACGACCTAAAAGCGCAGATACTTCAGAACCAGCTTGTGTAAAGCGGAAGATATTGTCAACGAAGAAAAGAATATCGCGACCACCAGCTTCAGGGCTGTCTCCACCACCATCACGGAAATATTCAGCAGCAGTAAGACCAGTTAACGCTACACGAGCACGTGCTCCTGGAGGCTCATTCATTTGACCGAATACGAATGTTGCTTTTGATTCTTTAAGTGCGTCTTTATCTACTTTAGAAAGATCCCATCCACCTTCTTCCATTGAGTGCATGAATGCGTCACCGTACTTAACGATACCTGATTCAAGCATTTCTCTCAATAAGTCATTTCCTTCACGAGTACGCTCACCTACACCGGCAAATACAGAATAACCATCGTATCCTTTTGCAATATTGTTGATCAACTCTTGGATCAATACTGTTTTACCAACACCTGCACCACCGAAAAGACCAATTTTACCACCTTTAGCATAAGGCTCGATAAGGTCAATTACTTTAATACCAGTGAAAAGTACTTCTGTTGCAGTAGAAAGATCTTCAAATCTTGGAGCCTGTTGGTGAATACCACGACCGCCCGTTTGATCAATACCTCCAATACCGTCAATGTCTTCACCAATTACATTAAAGGTTCTACCTTTAATTTGGTCACCAACTGGCATTGTGATCGGAGATCCTAGGGGTGTTACCACCATACCACGGGTTAAACCTTCACTTGAGTCCATCGCAATGGTACGTACAGTGTCTTCACCGATGTGCTGTTGGCACTCTAAAACCACTCTTTCACCGGTTGTTTTTGTTACTTCAAGTCCATCGAGAATGTTTGGAAGCACGCTTCCTGTGCTGAAACGCACATCGATTACAGGCCCGATAACCTGTGTAATTTTTCCTGTTAGACCAGCCATTTATGCTGAATTTTAGATAGTTACGTAAATATTGATTCGTCCTAAAACGGCTGCAAAGCTATGTTTTTCTATTCTTATTATTTACTCGTTGTTCATATTTTTAAATGTATACTTTTGGTTTTTACTTATTTACAATTTAAAGCATTGTAAATCAATTAATTATAACAAGAAACTGTTAAAAAAATAACGTGAGAGTTTTCCACGACATTCATTCTTATTTAGTTGAAAAACAAACAGCCGTTACTACGGGCACTTTTGATGGAATACATATAGGTCACAGAAAAATATTGACCCAACTTTCTGAAATGTGTCAACAGCAATCGTTAAGGTCGGTTTTGCTCACCTTTAATCCTCATCCTAGAAAAGTCCTTTTTCCGGATGATCATGGTTTGCAATTGCTCAATACGCTTGACGAAAAGCTCGAATTGCTTGAAAGCACAGGTATTGACGATGTGATTGTGCATCCATTTACACTCGATTTTTCAAGAACAACGGCACTTTATTATGTGCGCGACCTTCTAGTTCAAAAATTGAGCATGAAAAAGTTGGTGATTGGGTACGATCATCAGTTTGGTAGAAATAGAGAAGGAAGCATAGATCAGTTGCGAGAATATGCGCCACTTTATGGTTTTGACGTGAGCGAGATTCCTGCTCAGGATATTGATGATGTTGCGGTTAGTTCTACTAAAATTAGAAATTCATTGCTCAGTGGTGAGGTACTTTTGGCTGCCAATTATTTGAGCTATCACTATTTTGTAACGGGTAGTGTGGTGCAAGGCAGGCATCGCGGCAAAGGACTTGGTTTCCCAACGGCCAATATTAAAGTGCATTCTGATACTAAGTTGATTCCAAAAGAAGGAGTGTACGCTGTTAAGGTGCTGATAGATGACGTTTTCTATAAAGGAATGTTGAATATTGGGTTTAACCCAACGTTTGAAGCTTCTAAAAACCGCACCATGGAAGTCAATATCTTCGATTTTGATCAAGACATCTACCACAAGAATATTCGAGTTTATTTTATGGATCGCATAAGATCTGAACAGCGTTTTGATGGGCCCGAATCTCTCATAGCTCAGCTAATTTTGGATAAAGTAAAAGCATTATCCATTTTAGAATGATGCGTTTGTTGCTTTTATCTTTTCTCTTTATTTCTGTTCGATTAATCGCTCAAGACAGTGTGTTTTTCGATTTGAAAAGTGCATTAGAAAACCCTGTTGCTGTGAAAGAATTGAAGCTGAAAAAAGAACGTTTAGATGCTTTTCCTAGCGATCAATTGGAGCGAATGGTCAATTTGAAATCATTGACGCTAAAGCAATGCGAGATAAAGTCATTGCCAAGTGACTTGAGTTTTTTGAGTGAGTTGGAATACCTTGATCTTTCTGCGAATCAGATTACTGAAATACCATCTGGCATTGGCGTCTTGGTTAACTTGAAGTTTTTGGATTTGTCTTCTAATGAAATCAAACAATTGCCAAGCTCAATCTATAGTCTATTGAATATTGAGGCTTTGGTGTTGTATGCAAATAGCCTTGAAGACTTGTCTCCAAGATTGGCTGAGATGAAAAAGCTGAACTTATTGGATGTTCGTGGAAACCAACTTAAATTGATTTCTAAAAAGGAATTAAAGACTTGGCTCGGGTCTGAAGTTAACTTGAAAAAGTCAAGTGGTTGTAATTGCTAAAGAGTTTTAGCGCCAAGAGCTGGCGGCTTAGATAGGTTGTGAATACTCCTACGCTGCTTTTGATATTTTGAATCAAAAAAGTAATACTCCATGTAATCTTCAGAATAAATCTTAATCAGTTCGTCACTATTCTTCGTGTTTTCACACAATTTTGGCTGTAGTTCAATGCTAAGACAAAAACCTCCTTTTTTTGGAAACGGTGAACTGTGTAATCTGGAAATGTATAGATGCCTTGAAGCAATTTCAGGATGTTCTATTTTTATCAATGCATCGCCTATAAAAGCAAGATTGAATAGGATAGTATTGTTATTTGAAGTTGATATTTTATGCTCGTTGGTATGCAAATAGAACACATCAATATTCAACCTATTTGGCAACTCACCACTTTTAATACTCATTTGTAACAACAAATGACCAGAAGCAGAAACACTACTACTCACGACTTTCAGAAAGTAATCTTGACTTCTATAAATTGGTAATTAGAATTGCCAGAATGATCAAATCAATAACCACAACGCTTAAATAAAGCCATCCTGATTCTTTCATGATTCTCTCCACTTTTTTGCTTTCCATGATTGTTGAATTTTTCATGTAAGCGAAACTATCGTCAAAGGATATGAATATCCTCGGGGTGATAACTAAAAGTATAGATTAGGCAAATCTCTTAGTTATTGAAATAAAGCCTAATACAAATCGTCAAAAAGGCTATGATGTACAGCATACATCACCAACCCAGCTAGGTTTTTTGAACCTGTTTTTTCTAACAAATTTCGTTTGTGCGCATCAACGGTTCTTGGTGATATGAATAGCTCGTCTGCTATTTCATTATTCGTGAATTCTTTCATCACTAATTCCAGTACTTCTAATTCGCGTTCCGTTAAAGGCATTTCCAATGAAACTTTTGAATAACTCTTTTTGTTTGTGCCTGCCATGCTAGACATAATAATGTTAGTTACCTCAGAAGTAAAGAAGTTTCGACCAGAAGCTACATTTTCTAAAGCCTCTTTTAGCTCTTCTTGGGTTGAGTTTTTGAGCATGTATCCTTTTGCTCCTGCTTGCATCATTTGCTTAATATGATGTGGTTCGCTAAACATTGAAAGAGCAATGCACTTGATTTCTGGATAGAGCTGTAGTATTTGTTCGCAAAGCTGGATACCATTCATGCCATCCATACCAATATCAAGCAGTGCAATAGTGACTTGTTTGCTGTTAGATTTCAGCCATTCTAATGCTTGTTGACCATTTTGAGCCTCACCTATTACGGTAACATTGTCAAGTCCTTCTAAATAGTGCTTGATGCCTTCTCTGATGATTTTATGATCGTCAACTAATAGTATATTTTGTGGTTCCATATTTTAATTGTTTGCTTGAACGGGAATCTCAATTAATATGTGTGTGCCTTTATCTGGCTTGCTGCTTATTTCAAAATCTCCTCCCATAGCTTTTGTTCGACTCATCATTCCTCCTACGCCAATTCCGTTTTTTAGTTTCTTAGATTTTGTATCAAATCCAGTTCCGTTATCATCTATGGTGAGAATTAGAACTTCATCGTAGGACATTATTTGAATTGAGCCTTCGCTAGCTCTGCTATGACGGATTATATTATTTACTGCCTCTTGGCAAATCCTGAAAATGTTTATTTCTCTGTCTTTTGCAATTCTGGTACCATGCAGATTGCTATTGAAACTGAAGTTAATATTGCTCACCGAGGTAACAGAGTTCAGCATATTATCTATTGCATCTTCTAGGCCAGCATCTTCGACAGATTTTGGAAGTAAGTTATGTGCGATGGCCCGTGCTTCTTGTATTCCTGTATTTGTGTAGTAAATAGCTTGCTTTAGTTTTTCCTTGCTTTCCTCGCACATTTCGGTTTCATCCATCAATACTTTATTCATACTTAATACTGCAGCACTCAAACTCTGCCCTATACTATCATGCAGTTCATAAGAAAGTCGTTTCCTTTCTTTTTCTTGCGCTTCCAAAGTTGAAGTTAAAATGTATTCTTCTGTTTCAATTTGACTTGTAATATCTTTTATCAAAATCAAAGATTGGTGTATGGTGTCACTTTCGTCTTTAAGCGGAACGCCCGAAAATGCTAGAATAATTCGATTGCCGTTTTTTAATATGAGACTCTCCTGAAAACTTGAGTTTTTATTATGATTAAAGGTTTTGTCAAGACCGTAGGAAATCTTGTTCAGAAATTGCTCAGAAGGATTAAGAGCTAGTTTTAAAAAACTAAATAGTGAAACATCTAGCTTTAGGTCCAGTCTTTCAGCGTTTGGGTTAATCTGACTTATTAGTGCTATAAATTGAGGGTTTACTTGTTCTAAGCGATATGCTTGACTCTTATTTCGGGTAATAAGTAAGGTAGATTCTTGAATGTTGTTGACGATTGTTGCAAGTCTTTCTGTAGTTAAATGAAGTGCAGTTCTTGCTTCACTTTCGTCCATTCTAAGCTTGCTTGCCCTAAAAGCGCGTTCTACACTTATGATTAGTCGGTCCTTTAGGTTGTCTTTAGATATAAAGTCGTCAGCTCCCGTTTTTATCACTTCAGCCGCTTTTTCGTCACCAACTACGCCACTACATACAATAAAGGCAATATGTGGTCTTTTTTCGCGAGCCCAGTTTAGTACTTCTATTCCTTTGAAACCTGGCAAATTGTAATCAGAAACTATCAAGTCCCAATCTTTATGTAATTGAGCAACTACTTCTTCTCGATCTTCGGCAATTTCGACAAACTCACAGCCGCCTTTTCGCAACTGTCGACTTATTAATTCAGCGTCAGTTGGTGTGTCTTCAATTAGTAGTATTCGCTTGGGAAACATTTATAAAATCAGGCTTTGTTAATTATGAGCCAATAGTGGCAAAGGGTTGACATGACCGCATTATATTCTTTGAAATCACAGGGCTTTTGAATGTATCCGTTTGCACCCATTTTATAGGCCTTTGTAATATCCGTTTCAATTTTTGAAGAAGACAACATCACGATTGGAGTTTGTTTGGAGCGTATTCCAGACCTAATTTTATCCAATACTTCAAATCCACTAAGCTCAAACATTTTAATGTCTAAAAGCACCAAATCAATATGATCTGAGTCAAGCAATGAGTCATTATAATTCGAAATGGTATTCAGCACTTCTTTGCTTACCTGAGCCCATGTTACTTTGATCGAATCATCAAACTTCCTAATTGCTCTTAAGGCCAGTTCAGCGTCTTCTGTGCTGTCATCAATCAGTAAAATGTGTTTATTCATCATACTTTGGCAGTGTAAAATAAAAGCTTGCACCTTGGTTTGGAACTCCCTTGGCCCAAACTCTACCTCCATGTTTGTCTATGATTTTTTTCACAATACTCAACCCCACACCGGTTCCTTCAAAAGTTTTAGATGAATGTAATCTCTGAAAAACTTGAAATAGCCCTTTAGCGTTGTTGTTGTCAAATCCGATTCCGTTATCAGAGATGCAAAATTCATATTCAGTTTCTAAACTTAGGCACCTTACCTTAATTAGGGGTTGATTCACCTTTGATGAATATTTAACGGCATTTTCAAGCAGGTTCATGATCACTTGCCTGAACATTCCAGAATCGGCAAAAACAATGGGGAGATTGTCATACTTGATTTCTGGAAATACATATTTATTTCCAAGTTTGATTTCAGTCGCCACAGCTTCGAAAGTTCTAGATGTGTTAACTTCAGTTTTCAGAACTTCTTTTCTTGATGTTCTCGAGAATAAAAGTAAATCATCAATGAGCGCAGACATTTTTTGACTATTCCCAATGATGACATTCAACAATCGATGTCCTTCTTCATTGAGCACCTGCTCGTATTCCTCTAATATTATCTGACTAAACCCACTAATAGCCCTGAGGGGTGCTCGCAAATCGTGCGAGATACTGTAGGCAAATGATTCTAAATCTTCATTGGTTTGTTGAAGTTCTCGTGTTCTGTTTTCTACTTTTAGCTCAAGCTCCTTGTTTAGTTCAATAAGTTGCTGGTGTACTTCGCGCTTATCAGAAATATCTCTGCCTTCGGGAATCAGATACATTACCTCTCCGTTTTCATCAAGAATTGGTCGGATAGAAAGATCTATTGTTAATGTGCTTCCTCCAATGCCGATGATTTCTGTCTCGTATCTTATTAGCCTTCCTTTTCTTGCTGCTTGAATGGCATTCTTAAGTTGCAGTCGCACATCTTCTTTATATTGAAACCAAGGCGTATCCCAAAATTTTAATCCTTTAATACTTTCAAGAGTCATACCTCCAAAGTCTAATGCAGTCTCATTAGCTTCAATTAAGCTGCCTTGAGGATCTAGTAAACCAACAAACTGAAAGCTTTGATTGAATATGGCTTTGAATCTTCTTTCGCTATCTACTAGTAAGGATTTGTCGGATATTAAATCTTTAATGTCTTGAAAAACGCCAACAATTCCTATGCATTGATTTTTCGCATTTATCATGGGTTGAGCTTGAACCCTTAATACTAATCTCGAAAGACTTTTTTCGGATTGGTTAATTTTCAGATCGATAGAAATGGGGTGATGATCAAGCATCATTTGGTTTACCAAATCATTGAACTTTGATTTGGTTGATTCTTCATAACTATTAAATACCGTGCCCCATGACCACACTTTTTTTGAATCTAGTCCGTGTAGATTGAGTGAATTCAATGACCAATGCGACTCTTTTTTGTCAAAATCAATGGTCCACGATCCTATTTTAGCCATGGTTTCCACTTGGTCTTCAAATCGTGAAGTGGCTAGTCTACCGATGGGAATTTTTTCTAAAGAATGGAGCATTTTTACCTTTCGATTTTGAATATGACCTTCTATTACGTAGAAAAGAACAAAATGGATACTTTTGAAGCGTGATAAAAATCAAGAAAATATTATTCCGATTGAGCGCAGTGGCGCTAGTCCTATTTTTAGCCGCATCTATTTCATCTTGCGCGTCTTCAGGTGGTTATCATAAAAAACCAGTGAGCGGCAAGTTCAAGTGCAAGTAAATTAGTCTTTCAAAACCTCGCAGTCGATGATTACGTCATTGATGGGCCAATCTCCGCTATCTGTTTTTTCTTTTGAAATCGCTTCTACCACGTCTATTCCTTCTATCACTTCACCAAACACAGTATGCACGCCATCTAGATGCGGAGTTCCGCCTAGCGATTTGTAAATCAACTTATTCTCTTCAGGGATTTTAATCTTGTACTCTTTTTCGGTGGCTTCAAGCACGGCTGCGTCAAATATTTTCCCAATAACAATGTAGTAGCTGTATTGGGCCGATTTCATTTCTGGATTGTCAATATAAGTCATGGCCATAGCCACAGCACCTTTTTTGTGAATGTGATTTGCTTGCACTTCGTTTGTTACGTAATAAGCAGAATTTGATGCGCGCATTTCTAGTGTTTTATCATAGTCCGAATTTCCACCCTGAATCATAAAATCAGGAACCACTCGGTAGAAAATTGTTTTTTCATAAAGCTTTCTTTTAGTGTTGAAGATAAAATTGGCTCGGTGCAGCGGTGTGTCATCGTATAACTGAATGGTAATGTTTCCTAGTCTAGTTTTTAAAACCACCTTGTTTTCTGAGTTTTCATTGCCATATTCTTTTAAAAATGACATCGCTTTTTCGGCAGAAGGCCAATTCAGTTCTTCTGTTTTTAGTTCGCTTTCTGTTGTTTTCTCTAAGGTTTTAAGGTTTAGTTCCTTTCCATCGGTCGTAAGTCGATCGCTTTTAGAGTTGCACGAAATCAAGCTAAGTAAGAGAATATTGTAAATAAGTTTAAATCTCATTTTATTCAAGTTTTCCGTCTATTAAGAGAATAACTTTGCATGCAATGTTCGGAAAGTTAGCTAAGATATTTGGTGTAAAAGAGAAGTTATTGGAGCCATTGGCTCTTGGCGAATACCTTAAAGTGGATATTCACTCGCATTTTATTCCTGGTATAGATGATGGTTCGCCCGATATGGAAACCACGCTCGAATTACTGCGAGGCATAGAATCCATGGGTTATAAAAAGGTGATTACGACTCCGCATGTTATGAGCGATTACTATCGAAATAGCTCAGATACTATTAAAAAAGGCCGTGATGATGTGCGCGAAGCAATTGCAAAAGCTGGAATCAAGCTAGAAATTGATTGCGCGGCAGAGTACAACCTTGACTCTGAGTTTCAACCAAAAATAAAGGCGAAAGACCTGCTCACGTTTGGAGATAATTATGTGCTATTCGAATTGCCATTTATCAGTGAGCCGCCAAACTTGAGTGAAGCTATTTTCGAAATGCAGCTAGCAGGCTATAAGCCTGTTCTAGCACATCCCGAGCGTTATGCGTTTTGGCATATGGATTTTGAAAAGTATCAAACCATGGTTGATAAAAGCGTTTTGATGCAATTAAATATCAATTCGCTAACAGGTCATTATTCGCCACAGGTAAAGAAAATTGCACAGAAACTTATAGCAAATAATATGATCAGCTTTTTCGGATCTGATTGCCATCATGCTGGTCATATAAATTTAATGCACCAAGCTTCTCGTCAAGAAGTGGTGCATCAAATTTTAAAAGACAATAAATTAATGAATCAGTCGCTGCTTTAAGCTTGCGATACTTCAGCTTCGCGGTGAATTTTCTTCACCAATCCACTTAAAACTTTTCCTGGACCAACTTCTACGAAATGTGTTCCGCCATCGGCTACCATTTGTTCTACACTTTGTGTCCATCTTACAGGAGCAGTGAGTTGTTTGATCAAATTGGCCTTTATTTCATCAGAACTGCTTACCGCATTGGCAGTAACATTTTGGTATACAGGGCAAATAGGTGATTTGAATTCAGTTGCTTCAATGGCATCTTGCAATTCTTTGCGTGCTGGCTCCATTAATGGTGAGTGAAAAGCACCGCCAACTGGCAATACTAAAGCGCGTTTCGCTCCTTTTTCTTTCAAAGCTTCGCATGCTTTGTTCACACCTTCAATACTTCCGCTTATCACCAATTGACCCGGGCAGTTGTAATTAGCAGCAACCACCACTTCGTCAATGCTTGCGCAAACTTCTTCTACAATGTTGTCATCCAATCCTAGAATTGCTGCCATGGTTGATGGTTCTACTTCGCATGCTTGTTGCATTGCTAAAGCTCTCTTATAAACCAATCTCAAGCCGTCTTCAAAACTCAATGTTTTGTTAGCTACAAGTGCTGATAGCTCGCCTAGACTATGACCTGCAACCATGTCTGGTTGAAAGTTTTCGATGGTTGAAGCTAGTATTGTTGAATGTAAAAACACAGCAGGCTGCGTTACTTTGGTTTGTTTCAATTCTTCGTCAGAACCTTCAAACATGATTTTTGCAATGTCAAAACCAAGAATTTCATTGGCTTTTTCAAAAAGCATTTTAGCGTTTGGGTTCGATTCGTAAAGCTCTTTTCCCATTCCTGAGAATTGCGCTCCTTGGCCGGGAAATACGTAGGCTGTTTTCATAGTTAGCTAAGTTTAGCAGAGATTAAACTGATAAATTCTTTTCGGGTCGCGTCTTTCAAAAATTCGCCAGTAAAGGCAGATGTGGTAGTTACAGAGTTTTGTTTTTGCACACCGCGCATTTGCATGCACATGTGTTGCGCTTCAATTACTACCGCTACACCAAGTGGTTTTAAGGTGTCTTGAATACAATCTCTGATCTGAAATGTCAGTCGCTCTTGTACCTGTAATCTTCTAGCGAAAACATCAACCACACGCGGTATTTTGCTCAAACCAACAATTTTCCCATTAGGGATATAAGCAATATGCGCTTTTCCAAAAAAGGGAAGAATATGGTGTTCGCAAAGCGAGTAAACTTCAATGTCTTTTACCAAAACCATTTGTTGATGCTCTTCGGTAAAAAGCGCACTTCTTAATATTTCAGCACCATCTTGCTCATAGCCTTGCGTTAAAAATTGCATGGCTTTGGCAGCGCGTTCAGGTGTTTTTAAAAGTCCTTCTCTTGTAGGATCTTCTCCAAGGCGCTCGATGATGTTTTGGTAAGAATGGGCCATTTGCTCGATGTCGGCATCGTTGTATGTCTCCACTTTTTCATACCCTTTTTTCGAGGCGTTGATAGAGTTATCCATAGTATTCTGCGTAATTGTTTTCGGTCTCTTCTACTCGCACGCAATGCAATTCACCGCCCATGGTTTTGATATCATCGGCTATTTGTTCCCAAATGCCGATGGCAATGTTTTCCGTAGATGCCATGATACCTTTCAAGAAAGGAGTTTGGAGATTCAAGTTTTTGTGGTCTACATGCTGAATCACTTTGTCTTTGATCAAAATGCTCAAATCGCTAAGGTCAACAACAAATCCTGTTTTCGGATTTGGTTCACCTTTCACAGTAACAAAAAGATTGTAATTGTGACCGTGCCACATCGGGTTGGCACATTTACCAAACACCTCGTAGTTTTTTTCTTCGCTCCATTCGTCTACCGAAAGCTTGTGGGCGGCAGAAAATCTTTCTCTACGCGTGATGTAAACTAGTTTAGACATCTTTTAAAAAATTGACGGCAAAGATAGAAGCCTTACTTCATTGGATACCTTTGCGGCCAAATTCAGTGAAAAATGATTGTAGTTACAGGTGCAGCTGGTTTTATTGGTAGTTGCTTGGCAGCGGAATTAGACAGAAAGGGCACACATAAAGTGCTCATTGTGGATGATTTTTCAAATCAAAGCAAATACAAAAACCTTGATGCAATTGCACATTTAGATAAAATTGAGCGAGACGATTTCATAGATTGGCTCGAAGTAGCTGAAAATGTGGATGCGGTTATTCACATTGGAGCACGCACCGATACTACTGAGTTTGATTACTCCATTTTAGAAGAACTGAATCTTGAATACACCAAAAGTGTTTGGAGTGCTTGTGTGGAGAAAGAGATTCCGATGATTTATGCTTCGTCTGCTGCCACATACGGAAACGGTGAATTTGGCTACGATGATAATAGCGAAATCATTGAAAAATTGGTTCCGTTAAACCCTTATGGAGTTTCTAAAAATGAATTTGATAAATGGGCATTTAAACAAGAAGAGCAACCTCCAAATTGGTACGGGCTAAAGTTTTTCAATGTTTACGGACCTAACGAGTATCATAAAGGCAGAATGGCTTCGGTAATCATGCATGCGTATTATCAAATAGAATCTAAAGGCAGCATGAAGTTATTCAGATCACACAATCCAGATTATGCCGATGGTGGACAGCTTCGCGATTTTGTTTACGTAAAAGATTTGATTTCGGTGATTCAATTTTTAATGGAATCTAAGCCTGAGAGCGGCTTGTATAATCTTGGTACGGGCACAGCTCGTGCGTTTCTCGATTTAGCAAAAAGTACTTTTTCGGCTTTAGCTAAAAAAGAAGAAATTGAATTTATTGATACACCAACTGATATTAGAGATAAGTATCAGTATTTTACGGAAGCAAACATGCGCAAGCTGCGAAATGCTGGCTACTCAAAACAGTTTTACACGTTAGAAACTGGAATCGAAGACTACGTGAATAATTACTTGAGCCAGAATAAATACTATTAAAGAGATTCTTTTAACTCTAGAAGCATTGCTTTCACATCTTTCAATGTATCGATCATTTCTGTTCGATCATGTAATTGCTTATGCTCTTCCTTTATTTTCTTTTTTGCACCATCAAGCGTAAATCCACGCTCTTTTACCAAGTAGTGAATAAGCCTAAGGTTTTTGAGGTCTTTCTGAGTATAAACTCTGTTTCCCTTGTTGTTTTTTTGAGGTTTGATTACATCAAATTCCTTTTCCCAAAAGCGCAATAATGATGCGTTTACGTCAAGCATTTCGGCTACTTCACCAATGGAGTAATAAAGCTTTACGGTTTCTTTTTCTTTATAAGGCATAATGGTAAAAGGAATTAAACATTAGTCAAACGATTGATTTTCTTGCTGAGATAGCTGGATCATCAGTGCGTATTCTGAAGGAGAGAGATCGTTGAAATAAAAATTAACAGGATCTAATTTCGCCCCATTTTTAAGCACTTCGTAATGAAGATGTGGCGCACTCGAAAGCCCAGTTGAACCAACCAAACCAAGAATTTCACCACGTTTTACTTCTTGGCCTTGTCTCACTTTAGTTTCGCTCATGTGAGCGTACAAAGTTTGGTATCCATAGCCATGATCAACAATCACATGATTCCCATATCCGCTTCCTGAATGCTCTACTAGTACTACTTTGCCTTTGCCTGTTGAATAAATTTCAGTTCCGGTTGGAGCAGTAAAATCATTTCCCCAATGGAAACGTACCGTTTTGTAAATGGGATGAACTCGTCTCCCAAAACCTGAAGACATTCTTTTCAGATCAGCATTAGACACCGGTTGCACAGCGGGTATGCTTGCTAACATGTCTTCCTTTTGCTTTGCCAATTCAATTACTTCATCAAACGATTTAGATTGTATGTAAAGTTGTTTTGATAGTTGATCAAGCTTCTTTGATGTTTCTATTACTTGATCTGCCTCACCTTTAAATTTTTCAAGATTTTTGTAGCGATTTACGCCACCAATTCCTGCTTTTCTGATATTATCGGGGATAGGTTCTGCTTCAAAAATGGTTCTGTAGATATTATCATCTCTGTTTTCTAGGTCGGCAAGTACCGCGCTCATCTGATCGAGACGCTTGTCTAGAATCTCATACTGGAGTAAGATTTCGTCATTTTTATTCTTTAGTTGAGATTCTTTTGGAGAATCATAGAATGTTGTGAATAATAAATAGAACACACCACCACCCGACAACCAGGCCACCAGAGTACCCAATATTTGAAGCGCTCGCTTGCCTTTTGAGATTTTTACCTTCTCATAACTAAGGGTGCTTTCGTTGTATTGATACCTGACTTTTGCCATTCTTCGAAAATAATAAGTTGCGAAAATAGGACAACCTCTACTTTTGCAACCTTTATTGAAAATTCAATTAGGTGAATTTAACACACTATGAACTGGACAACCAATCAGATACGTAAAACTTTTTTAGAGTTTTTTGAGCAAAAACAGCATGAAATAGTTGCTTCTGCCCCCATTGTTATCAAGGACGACCCTACGTTGATGTTCACAAACGCGGGTATGAATCAGTTCAAAGGAGTGTTCCTTGGAAATGAAACTCGAGCCATAAATAGAGCTGCGGATAGCCAAAAATGTTTACGTGTTTCAGGAAAACATAACGATTTAGAAGAAGTTGGTCGCGATCATTATCACCATACCATGTTCGAAATGCTTGGTAATTGGAGTTTTGGCGACTATTTTAAGGTTGATGCCATTAATTGGGCGTGGGAATTATTAACCGAGGTTTATGGTCTTGACAAGGACAGAATCTATGTTTCTGTTTTTGCTGGTGATGAAAAATTGAACTTGCCTATTGATGAAGAAGCCAAACTTTTATGGTCAAAGCATGTAAGTGCAGAACGGATTTTACCTTTTGGTAGAAAAGAAAACTTCTGGGAGATGGGAGACACTGGACCATGTGGCCCTTGTTCAGAAATTCACTACGATTTAAGAAGTGAAGCCGATCGCAAGAATATTGATGGTGTGTCTCTTGTCAATCAAGACCATCCCGAGGTAATTGAGATTTGGAACTTGGTTTTTATTCAGTTCAATAGCTCAGAGGACGGCACCCTTTCACTTTTGAAAGCAAAACATGTTGATACAGGTATGGGGCTTGAGCGTCTGGCTCGCGCCCTTCAAAATGTAGATTCAAATTATAAGGTTGATTCTTTTCAATCTCTCATTCATGAAATTGAAAAATTATCTAGAAAGGAATACCACGGCACCGATAGTCTTGTTGATATTTCATTTAGAGTAATAGCTGATCATGTTCGTGCTGTAAGTTTTTGCATAGCTGATGGCCAGCTACCATCTAATACTGGCGCTGGTTACGTAATCAGAAGAGTGCTTCGAAGAGCGATTCGTTATGGTTTTAGTCAATTAGAGCTGAAGGAGCCTTTCATATATAAGGTTGCAGAAAAGCTTATTGAAACAATGGGCGAGGCTTATCCTGAATTAGTTCGTAATAAAACATTGGTTTCAAAAGTGATTCAAGAAGAAGAGAAGTCTTTTCTTCAAACGCTTGATAAGGGTTTAGATCGTATCTCAAATTACCTGAAAGGTGATGTCAAAATAATAGATGGTGAGTTCGCTTTTGAGTTGTTCGATACATTCGGTTTTCCCATAGATCTTACTAAACTAATTGCTGAAGAACACAATCTTTCAGTTGATTTGGTCGGTTTTGAAACTGAACTTACCAAACAAAAAGACCGATCAAGGAAAGCCTCTAAAGCTGAGTTTGGTGATTGGACTATTCTTCATGATACATCAAACTCTGAATTTGTCGGTTACGATAAACTTTGGGTGATTTCGCGCGTGATGAAATACCGAAAGGCTAAAGTAAAAGGGAAAGATACTTTTCAAATCATTTTAGAAAGAACTCCGTTTTACGCTGAAAGTGGAGGTCAAGTGGGTGATAAAGGAACGCTAGAGTTTGATTCTGAAACAATAGAAGTACTAGATACAAGAAAAGAAAACAATGAATTTATTCATTTCGTTTCGTCTTTTCCTGCAAATATGACTGGTGATGTGAGAGCTGATGTTGATGGAGCATTGCGTCAAGAGATCATGAAAAATCACTCAGCAACGCACTTACTTCATTATGCTTTACGCGATGTTTTGGGTACACACGTTGAGCAAAAAGGATCAATGGTAGCGGCTGATAAACTCCGCTTCGACTTTTCTCATTTCGAGAAAATTACAGAAGAGCAACTTGAAAAAATTGAGTGGGAAGTGCGTCAGCTAATCGCTCAACAAATGCCATTAGAAGACTGGAAGAAAATGCCGATTGCCGAAGCTAAAGAAATGGGCGCAATGGCTCTTTTTGGCGAGAAATATGGCGATAAAGTGCGTGTTGTGAAGTTTGGTGATTCCATTGAATTGTGTGGAGGTACGCATGTTAAAAACACTGCAGAAGTTGGCGGTTTCAAAATAGTGAGCGAAGGCTCGGTTGCAAGCGGAATTAGAAGGGTAGAGGCACTTACCGGGATTGCATATCAGCAGTACATTTCTTCTAGATTAACTATGGTTTCTGAACTTGAGGAACTTCTAGCTAATCCTAGAGACTTGGTGAAAGCAGTAGAAAAGCTTATTTCAGATAATAAGTCTCTTTCAAAAGAAATTGAAGGTTTTAAAGTACTCCAGCAAGCTCAAATCAAACAGCAGATAGTTGAGTCAGCCAAAGTTGAAAAAAGCTTTAGTTACGTAGTTAAGCAGTTTGACGAGGTGGAAGGAAAGCTCGTTAAAGATGCTGCTTATTCAGCTACAACAGAGCGCGAAGATTTACTGGTTATCGCAATAGGTCACGCTGAAGATAAACCCTACATAGTGGTTGCAATAAGTAAGGAACTTGCAGAAACTAAGAAATTAGATGCTGGTGCTATTGTTAGAGAATTGGCTAAGCACATTGATGGTGGGGGTGGTGGTCAAAAGTTCTTGGCAATGGCTGGGGGTAAAATGAAACAAGGGCTCCGAGAAGCCCTTGTTAACGCAGATGAAATCATCCGGATTCAGGCAAGTTGACTCTTCATTGAAGAGTGAGCTTTCTTTTCATTGCTTTTGATGTATGCAGGGCCTTTATATTTTTCAGAAAATGAAAGGCCTAAATGCAACACATAAAAACCATTGAATACCACACATAATATGTAGTCAAATGTTCTGTAGTGACCAAAGCTTTGGCAAAGCTCAATGTATACTTTGGTCATAAATACAATCCAAGGAACTGCTATTGCTGCAGCTAATCCGAATTGCAAAAGATCATTTTGAAAGAAGATGAGACTTGCAATAATTAGCGGTGGTGGAAGCATAACAAAGATGCTGTGTGATGCTGGTCTACCCATGATTTTAAGGAATGTGACTACATTTTTTACTGGGATTAAGCAGTCGATTCCTTTGAGGCCACATTTATCATAAAGCGACCATTGAGCTAATATTCCAACTCCTACGAAGCAGAAGATCGGTACTAGTACGCCAGCTCCAAAATAGCTGAGTGCTGGGAATAATTCATATATCTTTTCCATGTCTCTATCGTTTCCACTAAAGTAGGAATATATCGATAGAAATCATAATTCATCGAAAAAAAATAGTAATTGGTCGAAAAAATGAGCGTTTTGGCGGCTTTTAGAACGTCAGTGGCTAGGCATATTTTTCTGCTGTAGCTTTATCAATGACATTTTCTCCCATGATAAGCAGCCTTTCAATCGTATTTCTCAACTGACGGATATTTCCTGTCCAATTTAATTGACTTAAATAGGACAGTGCATTATTGTCAAAATCCTTGCTTGGCATTCCTGTTTCGGCAGAAATTCCACCAATAAAATGTTGAATCAATAATGGAATGTCATCTCTGCGATCATTCAATGAAGGAACCTTAATCACAATAACAGACAAACGATGGTATAAATCTTCTCGAAAGTTTCCGTTTTCAATTTCTTCAACTAGGTTCTTATTAGTAGCGGCTATCACTCTTGGCGAAACACTAATCTCTTTTTCACCACCAACACGGGTAATCTTGTTTTCTTGAAGTGCTCTCAATACTTTGGCTTGCGCACTCAAGCTCATATCTCCAATTTCGTCAAGAAATAGTGTGCCTCCAGATGCTTGTTCAAATTTGCCAATGCGCTGCTTTATAGCACTTGTAAACGCGCCTTTCTCGTGGCCGAAAAGTTCGCTTTCGATCAACTCAGAAGGAATAGCGGCACAGTTTACTTCTACGAAAGGAGCTTTTGATCTTCCGCTTTTTTCATGAATTTGTTGTGCTACTAATTCTTTTCCTACGCCATTTGGTCCAGTAATAAAAACGCGTGCTTCGGTTGGAGCCACCTTTTCAATCATGGCTTTCACTTCCATAATGCCTTCAGAGGTTCCAATTATAGGAGAGTTCGATTTCTCTCCAGCTTTTTTCTTAAGCTTCTTTGTTTCTTTTACTAAATCTTTCCGATCGAGTGCATTGCGAACACTTACCAATAGTCGATTTAAATCTGGCGGCTTTGAAATGTAATCGTACGCACCTTTTTTTAATGATTCCACAGCAGTATCTATAGTGCCATGTCCTGAAATCATGATAACAGGTACATCTGGATTAATGGCTTGTAACTGTTCTAGCACTTCAAGACCATCCATTCCCGGCATTTTGATATCGCAGAGCACTGCATCAAATTCATTTTTTTTGAATAACTCTATGCCTTTGGGACCATCTTCGGCTTCTGAAATTTTAATCTTTTCATATTCTAAAATGTCCTTCAAAGTTGATCTGATAGGACGTTCATCATCGATTATTAAAATAGAAGCCATATAGTTTTATTTAGAGTTTGATCCATTTAATGAGATCTCGATAATTCAATTTTTTGCCATACATAAGTATTCCAATGCGGTAGATTTTGCTCGAAGCCCAAACCATTAAAGCAATGGTTGCAACAAGCAGTGCCATCGATAAATAAACCTGCCACAAATCACCAGATTCAATACCAAATGCAACGCGCATTATCATAATGATAGGTGACGTAAAAGGTATGATTGACATCCAGACAATGATGTCGCTTTCAGGATTGTTAAACATGCTGATGGAGACAATATAAGCAAGCATCAGTGGGAAAGTAATGGGCAAGATGAATTGTTGCGTGTCGGTGTCGTTATCGGCTCCAGAGCCCACGGCTGCCATCATAGAGGCATAAAGTAAATAACCACCAATAAAGTAAAAGATGAACAAGCCAAGCATTAACGGAAAGTTGATTCGAGAAATGCTATTAAAGATATTGTCGTCTTTGCTGAATTCTGAAAAATTCAGTTTGTTTTCTTCTAGCATTTGTTGCTGCACAGCTGGTGTCATGTTCTCCGCGCTTAGCACATTTTCTGTGGTGTAAACTTGAGACATAATCACCGACTGTCCAATTGTAATTCCTGTTGCTGAAAGAAAAGCCCAAATCACAAATTGAGTCAATCCAACGGCTCCAACACCAATGATTTTGCCCATTAAAAGCTGAGTTGGTTTTACCGTGGAGATGATCACTTCAACAATTCGGTTTGTTTTTTCTTCTATCACACCGCGCATCACTTGTACACTATATAAGTATACAGCCATGAAAATAATAATGCCGAAAACCCAACCAACCATAGCTGGTAACACATCTGATTCAGTAGAATTTACACCATCAAATTTTAATGTTTGAATGTAAAAAGGAGATTTCACTCTTTTATAATCTGACTCGCGGATATTAAAGTCTTCAAGTTTTTCCATTTCAATGATCTGCTGGCATTTCTGCTCTATTGCCCGTTGAATATTGACGGATAGTGTTTTTTTGAAATGAAGCTGTGCGATATGTCCATTAAGAATATTGCTTGGGATGTACAGTACGCCCGTGTAATCAGAAACATCTAACAGAGCAAGCGCTTTGTCTAGGCTAATGTTTTGTACTTCGAAATCAATATACTTAGTATCGTCAATTCCTTGAAACATTGGATAATTGTCATCAACCACAATAATTTTTTGGTTGTCAGATTCTTCAATGTTCAACCAAAAAGAAAAGATAACCACACCAGCTAATAGCAGAGGTCCCAAAAGGCTCATTATAATGAAACTCTTTTTGCGCACTCGGGTAAGGTATTCGCGCTTTATAATTAGCCAAGTTTTAGACATCTACAGGAGTGTTTTTAGCGGTGACTTGGTCTACAAAAATGTCGTGCATTGATGGTAGCACTTCATTAAAAGATACCACTTCAACAAAATTGACCAATGACCTCAAAAGCATGTTTGGTGTTATTTTGTCAAAACCTTTGATTAAAGCTGAACTAGTTTCTCCCTTGGTCTTTATTTCAGCTATTTCAAACTGATAACCTAATGCGTTTGCAAACGCAACTTGGCTGCCTTTGAAATCAACTTTAAATAAGCACTTACTAAAGCTACCTTTTATGTCGTTGATGTTGCCTTTAAGTAAGGTTTCTCCTTTATTGATCAGGCAAATGTTTTCGCACAATTCTTCAACGCTTGACATGTTGTGCGTGCTGAAAATAATGCTGGTTCCTGCTTCTTTTAAAGCTAAGATTTGCTGCTTAATCTCTTCTGTGTGAATAGGATCAAATCCACTAAAGGGTTCGTCCAGTATTAATAGCTTAGGATTGTGTGCAACGCTAATTACGAACTGCAATTTTTGCTGCATTCCCTTCGAAAGAGAGATTATTTTCTTATTCCACCAGTCTTGCATATTCAGTTTTTCAAACCAAATGTCTAGACTTTGATGGGCTTCTTTTTTCGAAATTCCTTTGAGTTGAGTTAGATATAGAGCTTGTTCACCAACCTTCATTTTACGATACAACCCGCGCTCTTCAGGCAAATAGCCTATATCCTTAATGTTGAACGATTGCAGAGAAGTTCCATTGAAAACAATAGCTCCACTGTCAGGACTTGTGATTTGGGTAATCATCCTGATAAGCGTGGTTTTGCCAGCTCCATTTGGGCCAAGTAGCCCAAATATGCTACCTTCTGGCACTTCGATGCTCACATTATTTAAGGCATGGAAATCACCAAACCATTTGCTGACTTCCTTTACCTCAATAATGTTGCTCATATAATTTGTTGTATAAGCTGCTAATTTAAGAGAAGAACTCTTTCATTTTCGAAAAGAAAGATTTGTCGCCAGCGGCTGGATTAGGCCTGAAATTATCTGATATTTTCAACTTTTCCAATGTCTCTTTTTCTTCTGAACTCAGGTTTTGTGGAGTCCAAACATGAACGTGAACGAGCAAATCGCCAGTGCCGTATGAGTTTACAGATGGAAGTCCTTTGCCTTTAAGGCGAAGGGTTTTGCCTGATTGAGTGCCTGGAGCAACTTTAATTTTGGCTTTACCACCTAATGTTGGAACTTCAAACGACTCACCAAGCGTTGCATCTACAAAACTTACATGCAAATCGTGGTGAAGATTTCCGCCATCTCTCACAAAATGTTCGTGCTCTTGTTCTTCAATAAGTACTAACAAATCGCCTGCTGGACCACCCATTGGGCCTTCGTTTCCTTTGCCTCTAACACTTAGTTGCATTCCTTCTTCAACTCCAGCGGGAATTTCGATAGGAATAATTGTTTCTTTTCTTTCTAAACCATCTGGCATAACACCGGGCTTAGATTTGGTTACAGTTTTTCCAGTTCCTGAGCAGGTAGGACAAGGGCTTGCCGTTTGCATTTGTCCTAGAAAAGTCTGGGTCACGCGAGTTACGCGACCTGTTCCAGCACATGTTGAGCAAGTGCCAAATTCTACACCTTCGGCTTGAACCAGTTTCTGAACCTTTATTTTCTTTTCAACGCCATTGGCAATTTCTTCGAGCGTGAGTTTTACTCTCACTCTTAGGTTTGAGCCTTTGCGCATGGCAGGTCTTCCACCGCCACCACCGCGTTGGCCACCGCCAAATCCTCCAAAACCACCACCGAAAATATCTCCGAAATGATCGAAAATATCATCCATGTTCATGCCTCCTTGGCCTCCAAATCCTCCTTGGCCACCCATGCCAGCATGTCCGAAGCGATCGTATTTCGCTTTTTTGTCAGCGTTGCTTAATACTTCATAAGCCTCGGCAGCTTCTTTGAATTTATCTTCCGCTTCTTTATCGTCAGGATTTTTATCAGGATGGTACTTGATGGCAAGCTTGCGGTATGCTTTTTTAATTTCATCTGCAGCTGCACTTTTTGAAACTCCAAGTACTTCGTAATAATCTCTTTTAGCCATGTTCTTCGTTAGAATTAGCTTGCAACCACCACTTTAGGATGGCGAATAATTTTATCGTTTAGTTTGTAGCCTTTCTCAACTACATCAAAGATTTTTCCTTTTTGATCTTCGCTTTGTGCTGGCATTTGCGCGATTGCTTCGTGCAATTCACCGTCAAACATTTCGTCTTTTGGATCTATAGATTCAATGCCTTTAGATTTCATCAAACGACCAAATTTGCTGTGCAGCAATTCAAAACCTTCTTTAACTGACTCAATGTCACTTGCGGTTTTGTTTGAGTCTATTGCACGCTCAAAATCGTCCAAAATTGGCAGCATTTCTTTCAAAACATCTGCGCTTGCAGTACCAATTAAATCGATTCTTTCTTTTGCAGAACGCTTTCTGAAGTTTTCAAATTCAGCGTAAAGTCTCAGGTATTTGTTCTTTTCTTCGGTCACTTGCTTCTGCAAAACCTCGATCGGATCTTCTGCTTCAGCTTCACCAAACTCTTTGTTATCAGCAACGTTTTCGGCTGACTCTTCGGTGTTAGTTGTTGCCTCTTCTGCAGAATCTATATGGTTGTTTAATTGTTCTTCCTTTAGTTCGGAAGCGTCTTTTTCCTTTTCACTCATCTCTGAATACTTTTTTAGAATGCTTCCCAATAGGCAAAAGTATTGCCAGTCCCTAGTTTAGAGACATTTTGTCAGCGAATATTTATGAGGTATTATAAGCTTTTGATATGCTTATCTAATTCTAAGTCGATTTGATTGCCTCGAAGATTTTTGGCAATTACAATCCCGTTTGCGTCTATTAAAAAGCTAGATGGGATTGAACCAACACCATAAAGTGCGGCAGCTTCACTTCTCCATTTTTTTAAGTCGCTTACGTGGTTTTTCCAAATCAAACCATCAGCTTCTATGGCAGACTGCCAAGCTTCTTTATTACCATCAAGAGATACGCTGAAAATATCAAAGCCTTTCGCGTCTTTGAATTTTGCTTTGTTGTATTTATTGTATGCACGCACCACGTTTGGGTTTTCTCTTCGGCATGGTCCACACCAAGAAGCCCAGAAGTCGATCAAAACCATTTTCCCTTTAAGGTCAGATAGCTTCATGATTTTTCCATCAGGATTTTCTTGAGCTATCTCTGGAGCTTTGTCTCCAATTTTTACGCCCGCAGTTTGAAAATCTGAACTTGAATTCAGTTGAAGTGAGGCTACGCTTAATAAGGAAGTAAGTGCTATTATGCTAAATAATTTCATAGTCTAAAATTAGGAGTCGCTTCTGACAATATTCGCGCCAATGGCATTCAGTCGCTGATCAATGTGCTGATAGCCACGATCTATTTGTTCTATGTTTCTGATAATGCTTGTGCCTTGAGCAGACATTGCAGCTATGAGCAGAGAAACACCAGCTCTAATATCAGGTGATGTCATTTGAATGCCTCTGAGAGAAGCTTTTCTTCCCATTCCTATTACTGTAGCTCTGTGTGGATCACATAAAATGATTTGAGCGCCCATATCGATTAGCTTGTCCACGAAAAACAAACGGCTTTCAAACATCTTTTGATGGATCAGAACACTTCCTTTTGCTTGTGTAGCAACCACCAAAACAATACTCAATAAATCAGGAGTAAATCCTGGCCAAGGGGCATCAGCAATGGTTAATATAGAACCATCAATGAAAGTGTCAACCTCATAAATTTCTTGACTTGGGATATATATGTCGTCTCCCTTAAGCTCCATCTTGATACCTAGTCGGCTAAACACATCTGGAATAATTCCAAGGTGCTCGTATCCAACATTTTTGATGGTAATTTCGGATTGAGTCATGGCCGCTAAACCAATGAAACTACCAATCTCAATCATATCGGGAAGAATACGATGGCTGCAGCCATTAAGTACTTCAACACCTTCTATTTTTAAAAGGTTTGATCCTACTCCGGTTATTTTAGCACCCATGGAGTTGAGCATTCTGCAGAGTTGTTGCAGGTATGGCTCGCATGCAGCGTTGTAGATTTCGGTTTCACCTTCAGCCATTACAGCGGCCATTAATATGTTGGCTGTTCCAGTTACTGATGCTTCGTCAAGAAGCATTTTAGTTCCTTTCAGCTTTTTAGCAGTGGCCTTATAAAAGTGCTCTTTCGAATCAAAATCGAAAGTTGCACCAAGTTTTTGGAAACCTATAAAATGTGTATCAAGTCTTCTACGACCAATTTTATCTCCACCTGGTTTTGGAATATATCCTTTTCCAAAGCGAGCTAAAAGCGGTCCCACAATCATAATGGAGCCTCTTAGGCCTGAGCCTTTAGTGGCAAACTCTTCTGAAGTGAGGTAGTCTAAATCAATCTCATCGGCTTGAAAAATATAATGTCCGATGCCTTTTTTCTGTATTTTGACACCAAGTGAGCTAAGTAAATCAATGAGCTTATTTACATCTCTAATGTCTGGAATATTCTCAATTTCTACTTTTTCAGCAGTGAGAAGCGTGGCGCACAAAATTTGTAAAACTTCATTTTTCGCTCCTTGTGGCGTAAGCTCGCCTTTTAATTGGCGACCACCTTCAATATGAAATGAACCCATGGATAAGTATTATTTTTTTTGCCATTTACGTTTGCTTTTCGCCTTGTTATTAATGCTTGAGCGTGCGTTAGTTGGTGTGTTTTTTCTGTTTTTGCTGAGTATGTCGTTGGTGTGATGAAACCTGAAGTTATCTTCTAGACTTAATTCACCATCACTCATTTTTTTCAATTGGTCAGCAAGCATCTCATCATTTACAGAATCTCTATTGTAGGTGAGGTAGCTCTTTTTCATGAGGTTGGCAATCATTTCGGTCAACGCCTTACGCTCCTCCAAATCTTCCATTTTTCGTGCAGCTTCAATCAATCCTTCGATAATCTTACCGTAATGCTTGTATGAAAATTTTTGATCTGGATACTGAATTCTTTCGGCAACAACCATTTCTTTTCTTTCTGGAATGGGGTACGGAGCATCAATATCCAGTTTGTAGCTTGCCATTTGGTGTAAGTCGTCCCAAAGCTTATGAATCAATTCTTCGTTATCTCTGTAGGAAGGATTAAGTTGAGTCATTATTTGAACCACTGCATTCGCGGCTTTTGTTCTCTCATCACGGTCTGCGATCGAAAGCGTGTGATTAACCATGTCTTGCACGTGACGGCCATATTCGGCCAAAATAAGTGGTTCTTTTTGAGTATGGTATTCCATTGTTTTAAGCTTTTGCTAAGCTATTTGATTAAGATTCCAAGATTTGAAGTTTGGCAAATTTGAGTAAAAGTTGCTTCTTACCAACACCTCTAAATTCTACTGTGGCTTTCCGGTCTGGAATTTCACCCTCCAAACCTACGATTTCTCCATTTCCAAAACGCTCATGTTTCACTTTAGTTCCAATTTCCAGTTTTGCCATATCTGCGGCACCTAAAGCACTGCCACTAGAACCTATTGGCTTGACCAATTTTCGGGGTGCGATATGGTCTGCTAATTTGAATCCGGCAGGCTTTGTCAATTCTCGCTTTAATGTTTTTTGAATGGCGGGTGATTCAATCAGTGAAGGATCAATTTCCCCAATAAATCGGCTTGGCTCACAATAATTCATACTACCATATTTGAATCGGGTAGAAGCGAAGCTTATAAATGCCTTTTTCTCAGCTCTTGTAAGTGCCACATAAAACAATCTCCGCTCTTCTTCTAATTCTGATCTTGAATTCACACTCAATTGAGATGGGAACAAGTTTTCCTCCATTCCAGCAATAAAAACGTAAGGATACTCTAGTCCTTTGGCGCTATGAATAGTCATCATCGACACTTTTGGTTGGTCGTCATCTTTTGCATCTTTATTGTCAACATCTGTCAATAATGCGACATCTTCCATAAAAACGCCCAGTGCTCTCGGATTCTTAGCATCTTCTTCGTCTTCTTCAAGAGCGATTTCAGAAAACTCTTTCATCCCAGAAAGAAGTTCTTGGATATTTTCATAACGGCTAACTCCTTCAGGTGTTTTATCTGCATAAAACTCCCTAAGGATTCCCGTAGCTGAAGCAATATGACTACCAACTTCATAGGCGTCTTTTTCAGCTGCCATTACTTGAAAGCTTCTGATTAGGTAAACAAATTCATTGATTTTTGTTTTGACAGCAGCAGTGAGCGGAAGGTGTGCTTGATCTAAATTCAGGACAATTTCCCAAGGGCTTTTTCCTTCTTCAGAGGCAGCAACAATGATTTTGTCTTGCGTTGTTTTTCCAATACCACGCGCTGGATAATTTAAAATACGTTTGAATGCTTCTTCATCATTTGGGTTAATGCACATTTTAAAATAGCCTAAAATATCTTTGACTTCTTTGCGCTGATAAAAGCTCACACCACCATAAATGCGGTAATGGATGTTTCGTTTTCTCAAAGCTTCTTCAAGTGCCCTTGATTGAGCATTTGTTCTATATAGAATCGCGAAGGAATCTTCGTTACAACTATCTCTTGTTTTTAGCTCTAGAATTTCATTGGCTATAAATGAACCTTCTTCTGTTTCACTCAAGCATTTTATCAATTTAATTTGTTCGCCTTGATCATTATGAGTCCAAACATCTTTTTGTAACTGTTCTTTATTATTTGAAATTACATGATTCGCTGCTTCTACAATGGTTTTGGTTGAACGATAGTTTTGTTCGAGTTTATAAGTAGTAACATCCGGATAAAGACTTTTGAATTGAAGTATGTTTTGAATATTTGCTCCTCTAAAAGCGTAAATACTTTGCGCATCGTCACCTACTACGCAGATGTTTTCATGACGTGCAGCAAGCATTTTTAAAATATTGCTTTGCGCGAAATTTGTATCTTGAAACTCATCAACCATGATGAACTTGAATTTTTCTTGATACTTAAAAAGAATATCTGCATTGGTTTTGAGCAAGATATTCGTTTTGAAGAGTAAATCATCAAAATCCATTGCTCCAGCTTTAAAACATCTATTTTCATAAATCCCATAGATTTTGCCGAGCATTGGTTTCTTAGCTTGAACGTCTTCATTATAAATGATCGTGTCTTTTTGATATTCAGTAGCATTGATCAATCCGTTTTTTGCGGAAGAAATTCTTCTTTGAATAAGTGATGGTTTGTAGACCTTATCGTCAAGGTTCAATTCCTTAATAATAGTCTTCAAAAGACTCTTAGAATCATCGCTGTCATAAATAGTAAAGTTTGATGGGTATCCAATTCGGTCTGCTTCAAACCTTAATATTTTAGAAAACACGCTATGAAATGTTCCCATCCAAATTGATTTTGACATTCCGTCTCCTACAATGCGGCTTATTCGTGTTTTCATTTCTCTGGAAGCCTTATTTGTGAAGGTAAGAGAGAGAATATGGAATGGGTCTACTCCTTTTTCGATAAGATGAGCAATGCGAAAAGTAAGTACTCTGGTTTTGCCAGATCCAGCACCCGCTAACACCATTATTGGTCCATTAATATGCGTGGCAGCTTTTCGTTGCACATCGTTTAGTTCGTCTAAATATGACATTTGAATGTTATTAAAGAGGTCAAAAGTACCTTTCTGAGAATTTTTTTCATGTTTTTTTAAAATCTGTTTTTATTAACAACCGACCTTCAAGGCCAATGTTTAAGCGGATTGTACTCAACCAATGATCCTCAATTCAAAAAATAAATCATGAATATTAAAAAAATTAATCACCCTCTTATTGTGTATAAAATTTAATCTCGTACCTTTGCGCCCCCTTTTTAGTGGGGAAAAGATTGTCTTGAAGTTAAGAACTTAAAGGTAAAATAGACGAATGCCAACTATATCACAACTTGTAAAAAATGGTCGCCAGAGCAAGGTGAAGACGAGCAAATCTGCTGCGTTAACATCATGTCCTCAAAGGCGCGGGGTATGTGTACGTGTGTACACCACTACACCTAAGAAACCAAACTCAGCTATGCGTAAAGTAGCAAGGGTAAGGTTGACAAACAAAAACGAAGTCAACGCCTACATCCCTGGTGAAGGACACAATCTTCAAGAACACTCAATTGTTCTAGTAAGAGGTGGAAGAGTGAAAGATCTTCCTGGAGTTCGATATCACATTGTACGTGGGGCGCTTGATACTGCAGGAGTTGAAGGTAGAAAGCAAAGACGTTCTAAATATGGTGCTAAGCGTCCTAAGAAAGGTGCGGTTGCAGCTCCAATTAAGAAAAAGAAATAATTCGCTGATATGAGAAAAGGAAGAGCGAAAGTTAGAAGATTGATGCCAGATCCACGATTCAAGAGTGAGATGGTTACCCAATTTGTAAATAACTTGATGTTAGACGGTAAGAAAAGTGTGGCCTACAAAATATTCTATGATGCGATGGATATCGTTGAGTCGAAAGTTGAAGAAGGCTCTCTAGATACTTGGAAAAAAGCTTTGGAGAACGTAACCCCTCAAGTTGAGGTTAAGAGCCGCAGAGTTGGTGGCGCCACTTTCCAAATTCCGCAAGAGATTAGAGCGAGCCGAAAGTTATCGATGGGTATGAAGTGGTTAATCTCATACTCAAAGAAAAGAAACGGAAAGAGCATGGCGATTAAGCTTGCTGATGAAATCGTAGCTGCTTCGAAAGAAGAGGGTGCTGCTTACAAAAAGAAAGAAGATACGCACAGAATGGCTGAAGCTAATAAGGCTTTCGCTCACTTCAGATTCTAATATTCCACCCAATAAAAATGGCAAAGAGAGATCTAAAATACACGAGAAATATTGGTATTGCTGCGCACATTGATGCGGGTAAAACCACTACGACTGAGCGTATTCTTTATTATGGTGGTGTAAGCCACAAGATTGGTGAAGTTCATGATGGTGCTGCCACTATGGACTGGATGGAGCAGGAGCAAGAACGTGGTATTACTATCACCTCTGCAGCTACTACTCTTAATTGGAACTACCGTGATCAACTGTACCACGTAAATATTATCGACACTCCGGGTCACGTAGATTTTACTGTGGAGGTAAATAGATCTTTGAGAGTCCTTGACGGCTTGGTTTTCTTGTTCAGTGCGGTTGATGGTGTAGAGCCTCAATCTGAAACTAACTGGAGACTGGCAAACAATTATAACGTTCCAAGAATTGGTTTCGTTAATAAAATGGACCGTCAGGGTGCAGACTTTTTAAGTGTTTGCAAACAAGTAAAAGAGATGTTAGGTAGTCATGCTCTGCCGTTGCAACTTAATATTGGGTCGGAAGAAAAATTCCTAGGCGTGGTTGATTTGATCAACTTCCGAGGAATTACTTGGAACGAAGAAGATCAAGGAATGACTTTCCAAGAGATTGCAATTCCGGATGATATTGTTGATGAAGCACGTCAACTAAGAGAAGAGCTTCTTGAAGCTGTTGCTGAATTTGACGAAACTTTAATGGAAAAGTATTTTGAGGATTCGGAGTCTTTAACAGAGAGAGAAATTTTAAATGCATTGCGTGAAGCCACGATTGCTGGAAAAGTTGTTCCGATGATGTGCGGATCAGCCTTCAAGAATAAAGGGGTACAGGCGATGCTTGATATGGTTATGGAGATTCTTCCATCTCCAATGGATACAGAGGCAATTGTTGGGATTAACCCGAAGACTGATGCTGAAGAAAGAAGAAAGCCAAGTGTTGATGAACCTTTTGCTGCTCTAGCATTCAAAATTGCAACTGATCCGTTTGTTGGTCGTTTGTGTTTTACAAGATCATATTCAGGTATGCTTCAGGCAGGTTCTTATGTTTTGAATACAAGAACGGGTAACAAGGAGCGTATTTCTAGAATTTTTCAAATGCACGCCAATAAGCAAAACCAAATCCCAGAGTTACACTGTGGTGATATTGCAGCGCTAGTTGGTTTTAAGGATATCAAGACAGGTGACACTTTGTGCGCAGAGAATGCACCTATCGTATTAGAATCTATGGATTTTCCAGATCCAGTTATCGGTATAGCAATTGAGCCTAAAACTCAAGCTGACGTTGATAAAATGGGTATGGCTCTAAGTAAGCTTTCGGAAGAAGATCCAACTTTAACGATCTACACTGACGAGGATACTGGTCAGACTGTGTTGAGTGGTATGGGTGAACTTCACTTGGACATCATTATTGATCGTATGAGAAGAGAGTTCAAGGTAGAAGTAAACCAAGGAGCTCCTCAAGTAAATTACAAAGAATCTATCAAAGGTTCTACCCAGCACAGAGAAGTGTTTAAGAAACAATCGGGTGGTCGTGGTAAGTTCGCAGACATAGTTGTGAATATTGGTCCGGGAGACGCAGAAAAACCAGGTTTGATCTTCGAGAATGCTGTAAAGGGTGGTAACGTTCCTCGTGAATTTGTTCCTTCGATTGAGAAAGGCTTTAAAGAAGCGATGAAGAATGGTGTTCTTGCAGGTTACAATGTAGATAATTTGAAAGTAACCTTATTGGATGGTTCATTCCACGCGGTTGACTCGGATGCACTTTCATTTGAACTGTGTGCTAAGTTAGCTTTTAGAGAGGCTCTTCCTAAATGTCAACCAATATTACTTGAACCAATCATGAAGCTTGAGGTAGTAACTCCGGAGCAAAACATGGGAGATGTTGTTGGAGATTTGAACAGAAGAAGAGGCGTTGTAGAAGGAATGGATGATAGAGCGGGTGCTAAGGTTATTAAGGGTAAAGTTCCGTTATCAGAAATGTTCGGTTATGTAACTCAACTTAGAACCATGTCTTCAGGTCGTGCAACTTCTTCAATGGAATTTTCACACTATGATGAGTGTCCTAGAAATATCGCTGAGGCTGTTGTGTCAGAGGTTAAAGGACGTAAAGGATAATTTTATATATCGCATATTCATATAAATAAAATGGCGCAACGAATCAGAATTAAACTTAAGTCTTACGATCATAACTTGGTAGACAAGTCGGCCGAGAAGATCGTGAAGACGGTAAAGACAACAGGAGCTGTTGTCAGCGGACCGATTCCTCTGCCCACACAAAAGCAGATTTATACTGTGTTGAGATCACCACACGTAAATAAGAAAGCTCGTGAGCAGTTCCAACTATCAAGCTACAAAAGATTGATGGATATCTATAGTAGTTCATCTAAAACAATCGATGCACTTATGGGCCTAGAGCTTCCAAGTGGTGTTGATGTTGAAATTAAAGTGTAATCCTCTAAAGCTTAAGAGATGTTAGGGATCATTGGTAAAAAAGTTGGAATGACCAGCGTGTATACAGAGGAAGGAAAGAATATTCCTTGTACTGTAATCGAAGCTGGACCTTGCGTGGTAACTCAGTTGCGCACAGAGGAGGTAGATGGATATACTGCTGTGCAGGTATCTTTCGATGATGTAAGCGAGAAGCACTCAAATAAGGCTCAGTTGGGTCACTTTGGGAAAGCTAATACGAATGCAAAACGTAAAGTTGTTGAATTCCGTGAGTGGGATGGCGATCATAAATTAGGTGACGTAATTCTTGCTGATATTTTTGAAGAAGGCGAATTCGTAGACGTTGCCGGTACTTCAAAAGGAAAAGGTTTCCAAGGTGTTGTAAAACGCCACGGATTTGCAGGAGTTGGTGATGCAACACATGGTCAACATAATAGATTAAGAGCTCCTGGTTCTATCGGAGCATGTTCTACGCCATCACGTGTATTCAAAGGAACACGTATGGCTGGCAGAATGGGTGGTAAAAGAGTTAAAATGATCAACCTTCAGATCGTAAAAGTACTTGCTGACAAGAATGTTATCTTGATTAAGGGTGCGGTTCCTGGTACTAAAGGTTCATATGTTATAATCGAGAAATAATGGAATTCGCAGTATATAACATTCAAGGAAAAGAGACGGGTAAAAAGGTAAGCCTTGATAAAGATGTATTTGGTGTAGAACCAAATAATCATACGATCTATCTCGATGTGAAATTATTCTTGGCTAATCAACGTCAAGGTACACACAAGTCAAAGCAAAGAGCTGAAGTTGCTTACTCTACTAGAAAAATTAAGAAGCAAAAAGGTACTGGTACCGCTCGTGCTGGTTCTATCAAGTCTCCAGTTTTTGTTGGCGGTGGTAGGGCTTTTGGTCCTGAACCAAGAGACTATGGTTTCAAGCTTAACAAGAAGGTTAGCAAGTTAGCGAGAAGATCTGCTCTGTCAGCTAAGGCTCACTCAATGGATGTGCGTGTGTTAGAAGATTTCTCTTTTGATGCCCCAAAAACCAAAGGTTACGTAGAGATTATGAAATCACTAGAACTTGAGGGTAAGAAAACTTTGTTAGTGACAGCGGACAACCAGAGCAATGTTGTTCTGAGTGCTCGCAATCACCCAAAGTCAAAAGTTGTTTGTGCAGAAGGCTTAAACACTTATGATATCATGAATGCTAATGTTATTCTTCTTTGCGAAGGTTCATTGGATAAGATTAATGACATTTTAAAGAAATAAGAGATGAGCGTTTTAGTAAAGCCACTTATCACCGAAAAAATGTCTGCGTTGAGCGAAAAGCGCAACCAGTATGGTTTCATCGTTGGTCGAAAAGCGAATAAAGTAGAGATCCGCAAGGCCGTTGAAAGTCAGTATAATGTTACAGTTACCTCCGTTAATACCATGATTTATTCTGGTAAAAGCAAAACAAGGTATACTAAGACTGGTATACTTGACGGAAGAAAAAATCACTTTAAAAAGGCGATGATTACTGTTGCTGATGGTGATGTAATTGATTTCTACGCTAACATTTAAGTATTGAGTAATGGCTGTTAGAAAGTTAAAACCAAATACACCAGGACAAAGAGGTAAAGTAATTAGCTCTTTTGATAATATCACTACAGATAAACCTGAAAAATCGCTGCTTGCACCGATTAAGAAATCTGGTGGTAGAAACAATACTGGTAAGATGACCGTGCGCTACAGAGGCGGTGGTCATAAAAGAAGATATAGAATCATCGACTTCAAGAGAGATAAGTTCGGTATTGATGCCGAAGTTAAAACTGTGGAGTATGATCCAAACAGAAATGCGCGTATCGCCTTAGTTGAATATGCTGACGGTGAGAAGAGATATATAATAGCACCAAATGGTATTACTGTTGGTCAAAAAATATCGAACGGGGAAGGCGCTGCTCCAGAGATTGGCAATGCACTTTTCTTAAAAGATATGCCCTTAGGCACCATTATACACAATATCGAGTTAAATCCACGTCAAGGAGGAAAGATGGCTCGTAGTGCAGGTACTTATGCGCAGCTTGCAGCAAAAGAAGGTAAGTATGGTGTAGTGAAGCTTCCTAGTGGTGAAGTAAGAATGGTACTGCTTACATGTGTTGCAACGGTAGGTACTGTATCAAACTCTGATCACTCACTCGAAAGAAGTGGTAAAGCAGGACGCAGTAGATGGTTAGGTCGTAGACCAAGAACAAGAGCTGTTGCCATGAACCCAGTAGATCACCCAATGGGTGGTGGTGAGGGTCGTTCATCAGGTGGACACCCAAGATCAAGAAAAGGACTTCCAGCTAAAGGCTACAAAACCCGCGGTAAGAAGAAGCCATCTAGCAAGTTTATCGTTGAGAAAAGAAAGAAATAATTAAGGCATGAGTAGATCACTTAAAAAGCCACCGTTTATCCACTACAAGCTAGCGAAGCGTGTAGAAGATACTCAAGCGTCAGCTAAAAAGAGCGTAATCAAGACTTGGAGCAGAGCATCTATGATTTCTCCTGACTTTGTGGGGTTAACAATCGCTGTGCACAACGGAAATAAATTCATCCCTGTATACGTAACGGAGAATATGGTTGGACACAAATTAGGAGAATTTGCACCAACTAGAAACTTCCGCGGACACGGTGGCAATAAAAAAGGCAAAAGGTAATTTGATAAGTCATGGGTAGTCGAAAGAAAAATATGGCTGTTGCGAGAAAAGAGGCACGTAAAACTCAATTTATAGCGAGTTTGAATAATTGCCCTTCATCGCCAAGAAAAATGAGATTAGTTGCTGATTTAGTGAGAGGTATGGACGTTGCGAAAGCTTCAGCTGTTCTCCAATTTACAAAGAAGCATGCAGCTCGTGATTTGGAAAAATTACTTCGCTCTGCAATTTCGAACTTCGAACAGAAATCTGGTGAGAAGTGGGAAGAAGCTAATTTAATTATTAAAGAGGTAAGTGTTGATGGTGGTAGAATGATGAAAAGAATTCAGCCTGCACCACAGGGTAGAGCGTACCGAGTTAGAAAGCGTTCTAATCACATATCATTGACTTTAGATACAGTTAACACTGAAATTAAGTCTCGTATTTCTGAAAATAATGTTGAATCAACTGAAACAAAAGCTTAATGGGACAGAAAACTAATCCAATAGGCAACAGACTTGGCTTTATCCGAGGATGGGACTCACAGTGGTACGGTGGCAAGCATTTCGAAGAGAAACTTGTTGAAGACTTCAAAATCCGTGAGTATGTATATGCTAGATTGAAAAATGCTAGTGTGTCACACGTGGTTATTGAGCGCACATTAAAGCTTGTAACTGTTACTATCAACACAGCGCGTCCAGGTATCATTATCGGTAAAGGAGGTCAGGAAGTTGATAAGCTTAAAGAAGAGCTGAAGAAGCTGACTAAGAAAGAAGTTCAAATCAATATTTACGAGATTAAAAGACCAGAATTAGATGCCAAATTGGTAGCTGATTCAATCGCTCGTCAAATCGAGGGTAGAATCTCTTTCAGGAGAGCCACAAAAATGGCTATCGCTTCAACCATGAGAATGGGTGCAGAAGGTATTAAAGTTATGATCAGTGGTCGTTTGAATGGCGCTGAAATGGCAAGAACTGAACAATATAAAGACGGACGTGTGCCATTACATACTTTCCGTGCTGATATCGATTACGCTTTGGCAGAGGCACACACTACCTATGGTAGAATTGGTATAAAAGTGTGGATTTGTAAAGGTGAAGTTTACGGTAGAAGAGATTTAACTACTACTGTTGGTTCGGGTACACCTAACAAAGGAAAACCTTCTGGAGCGCCTGCAAGAAGCGGAGGCGGTAGCGGTAGCGGAAGAAGAAAATCAAATGCCTAAAAGAGTATAGACGATGTTATCACCAAGAAAAACCAAATATCGTAAACAGCAAAAGGGCCGTATTAAAGGCAATGCTGGTCGAGGTAATCAATTAGCCTTCGGAACATTCGGTATTAAATCAATAGAAACAGGTAGATTAACCTCTCGCCAGATTGAAGCTGCTCGTATAGCAGTAACACGCCATATGAAGCGTGAAGGTCAGGTATGGATAAGAATCTTCCCAGATACACCGATTACCAAGAAGCCTGCGGAAGTTCGTATGGGTAAAGGTAAAGGAGCCCTAGATCATTGGGCCTCTAAAATTGAACCAGGAAGAATGCTTTTTGAAATTGAAGGCGTTTCTCTAGAAGTGGGTAAGGAGGCGTTGAGATTAGCCGCTCAGAAATTGCCACTAATTACCAAGTTTGTTACCAGAAGAGATTATACAGAATAAATAGAATATCATGAAGCCGTCAGTAATTCGTGAAATGACAACTGAAGAAGTAGCAGATCAGTTGGCTGAGGTTAAGGCCTCAGTTGCGAGTCTTAGAATGCAGCATGCTATTTCTCCTCTGGAGAATCCAATAATTCTTAGAGATAAGAAGAAGGTGGTAGCAAGACTCATGACAGAATTAACCAAAAGGTCTAAGGAAGCTCAACTATAAAGATCATGTCAGAAAGAAATCTAAGAAAAGAGCGTGTAGGCGTTGTTACAAGTGATAAGATGGAGAAATCTATTACTGTTACAGTGTCTCGTAAAATGAAGCACCCAATGTATGGGAAGTTCGTTAACGTATCTAAAAAGTTTGTAGCTCATGATGAAAAGAATGAGTGTGGAATTGGCGATACTGTTAAAATAATGGAAACCCGTCCAATGAGTAAGCGTAAATGCTGGCGATTGGTTGAAATCGTTGAAAAAGCTAAATAATATTTTAAGATGTTACAGCAAGAATCACGAATGAAGGTGGCGGACAACAGTGGAGCTAAAGAAGTTCTATGTATCCGTGTACTAGGAGGAACTAAAAGACGCTATGCAAGTATCGGTGATACTGTAGTAGTTTCCGTTAAGTCAGCAATGCCTTCTGGTAACGTAAAAAAAGGCCAAGTAAGCCGCGCAGTAGTAGTGCGTACAAAAAAAGAAGTAAGAAGAAATGATGGTTCGTACATCCGTTTCGATGAAAATGCTGTAGTGCTACTTAACAATAATGGCGAGATGAGAGGAACCCGTATATTCGGTCCTGTAGCTCGTGAGCTTCGTGAGAAGCAGTTTATGAAGATTGTTTCATTGGCCCCAGAGGTGCTTTAAATGAGATTAGATATGCAAAAAAAATTGCACATAAAAAAAGGTGATCAGGTAGTCGTGATTTCCGGTAATGAAAAAGGGAAATCAGGTAGAATACTTGATATTAACCGCGATACATTAAGAGCTACAGTAGAAGGTTTGAATATCATCTCTGTACACGCTAAGCCAAGTGCTAGTAATCCTGATGGTGGTATCGTAAAGAAGGAAGGAACTATACATATTTCGAACCTTTTGCACGCAGATCCTAAGGATGGAAAAGCAACTAAAATTGGCCGCAAGGTTGATGAGGCTGGTAAAAAAGTTAGAATATCAAAAAGATCAGGGGAGGTTATCAAATGAGCTATTCACCAAGATTTAAGAATCAGTATTCGGAAGAAATCGTTCCAGCTTTAAAGGAAAAATTCCAGTACACTTCAGTGATGCAGGTTCCACGATTGAAGAAAATTGTGATAAGCCAAGGTTTGGGTGATGCTACTGCTGATAAGAAGATCATCGAAAACTCTTTGCAAGAGCTTGCGATGATTACAGGTCAAAAACCGATTGCTACTATAGCCAAGAAAGACGTTTCTAATTTCAAGTTAAGAAAAGGAATGCCTATTGGAGCTAAAGTAACCTTGAGAGGTGATATCATGTATGAATTTCTTGATCGTTTAGTGGCTGTTGCACTTCCAAGAACGAGGGATTTTAGAGGTATCAATCCAAAAGGATTCGACAAGAGAGGTAATTATAACCTAGGGATTAAAGAACAAATCATTTTCCCTGAAATAGACATCGACAAGGTGAGCAGAATACAAGGTATGGACATTACGTTCGTTACTTCTGCAGACACAGATGAAGAAGCATTTGAATTATTAAAAGCATTCGGTTTTCCGTTTAAGAAATAAGATATGGCTAAGGAATCAATGAAGGCTAGGGAACGTAAGCGTGAAAAGCTAGTTGCGCGATATGCCGATAAACGTGCCCAATTAAAAGCAGAAGGTCGATGGGATGAACTGCAAAAACTTCCCAAGAACTCTTCAAAAGTTAGACTTCACAATAGATGTAAGCTTACTGGCAGACCAAGAGGTTATATGCGTCAGTTTGGTATCTCTAGAGTTTTGTTTAGAGAAATGGCGAACAAAGGGTTGATTCCTGGAGTATCAAAAGCTAGCTGGTAAAACAGAAATTTAAAAGAAATTATGGCAGTTACTGATCCTATTGCAGACTACCTTACAAGATTGCGAAACGCTATAAGAGCGAATCACAGGGTAGTGGATATTCCAGCTTCAAACTTGAAGAAGGAAATCACAAAAATCCTTTTCGAAAAAGGATATATTCTCAACTACAAGTTTGAGGACGAGAATGGCCCGCAAGGGAACATTAAAATCGCATTGAAGTACGATAGTGTGACTAAGTCTTCAGCGATTAAAGACCTTAAAAGAATAAGTAAGCCAGGGCTTCGTAAATACAGAGGGTCAGATAGTATTCCTCGTGTATTGAACGGTCTTGGAATTGCGATCTTATCTACATCGTCTGGTGTAATGACTGATAAGGAAGCACGTCAGCAAAATGTTGGCGGTGAAGTATTGTGTTACGTGTATTAATAGATTGAGAGTATGTCAAGAATTGGTAAAGCAATCATAACTATACCTTCAGGGGTTGAAGTAAAGCTTGATGGAACTACGGTTCACGTTAAGGGTGCTAAAGGTCAACTTACTCAAGAAATTGATACTTGTGTAACAATGTCGATCGATGGAAATGTAATTTCTTTTGATCGAGAATCAGATCATAAAGATCACAGAGCGAAGCACGGACTAATGCGTTCATTAGTAAACAACATGATCATTGGTGTTTCTGAAGGTTTCAAAACAAGACAAGAGCTAGTTGGTGTGGGTTATCGTGCTGCAGTAGTAGGTCGTAGCCTTGAGTTGTCTCTGGGATATTCTCACAACGTGGTTTTTGAAATTCCAGTTGAGGTTTCTGTTACAGCTGAGCAAGAAAGAGGTAAAAATCCTATCGTAACTTTCGAATCACATGACAAGCAATTAATCGGTCAAGTTGCCGCTAAATTGAGATCATTGAGAAAGCCTGAGCCTTATAAAGGAAAAGGGATTCGTTTCGTAGGAGAACAAATTAGAAGAAAAGCTGGTAAATCAGCCTCTAAAAAATAATTAGAAGATGGCACTTAGCAAATCTGAAAAGAGAATTCGTATTAAAAGACGTATTCGTAAGACAATTAAAGGAACTACATCAGTTCCTAGACTATCAGTTTTTAGAAGCAATAAAGAGATTTATGCTCAATTAATTGATGATTCAACTGGTAAGACTTTGGCCTCTGCAAGTTCACTTAAGGAAACTGAAGCACATGGTATTCCTAAGGTAGATCAAGCGTCTTATGTAGGAAAGAAAATCGCACTTGCTGCAATTGCTGCTGGTGTTGAGAGTGTTGTTTTTGATAGAAATGGTTACCAATACCATGGCAGAGTGAAGGCATTAGCTGATGCTGCAAGAGAAAATGGTCTTAAATTCTAATAAAACTAGAAATGGCAAGCGATAATATTAAAAGAGTAAAGTCAAGCGAGATTGAGCTTAAAGACCGTCTAGTTGAAGTTAGGCGTGTGACCAAAGTAACTAAAGGTGGTAGAGCATTTGGCTTTTCAGCTGTAGTTGTTGTTGGTAACGAAAATGGCGTAGTAGGTCAAGGGCTTGGAAAAGCGAAAGAAGCTACTGCGGCAATCGAAAAAGCTATCGATGACGCGAAGAAAAACCTCATCAAAGTTCCTCTAAAGGGAGGTACTGTTCCACACGAACAAGAGGGTCGTTTTGGTGGTGCTTTGGTTTTCCTCAAGCCAGCTTCGCATGGTACTGGTGTAATTGCAGGTGGTGCTATGCGTAGTGTTTTGGAAAGTGTTGGTATCACGGATGTATTGGCAAAGTCTAAAGGATCATCGAATCCAGCCAACGTGGTAAAAGCTACTATGCAGGCCTTGGTGCAACTAAGAGATGCTCAAACAATAGCACGTCAAAGAGGAGTTTCATTAGATACTGTGTTTAACGGATAATAAGACATGGCAAAAATAAAGCTAACACAAGTAAGATCTATCATTAAGCGTCCGGCTGATCAGAAAGCTACGATGCAGGCATTGGGTCTGAAGAAAATGAATCATACAATTGAGAAGGAAGCTACTCCTCAAATCATGGGTATGGTGAGAAAAGTTAACCATTTGTTGAAAGTTGAGGAAGTAAAATAATTCCTAATTATGGATTTAAGCAACTTAGAACCAGCCAAAGGCTCGGTTAAATCGAAGAATAAAAGACTTGGTAGAGGTGAAGGTTCTGGTAGTGGAGGCACTGCATCAAGAGGTCACAAGGGAGCCAAGTCAAGAAGCGGATACTCAAAGAAAATCGGTTTTGAAGGTGGGCAAATGCCTCTTCAAAGACGTGTTCCTAAATTTGGTTTCAAAAACCCAAATAGAGTTGAATATCATGGTGTTAACCTAGATACGATACAGCGTTTGGCAGAAGAAAATAAGGTAACTGAAATCACTCCAGCTTTCTTAAGAGAAAAGTCAATTATTGGTAAATCTGATTTGATCAAAATTTTAGGTAGAGGTGAAGTATCTAGTAAGTTGACTGTTGAAGCACACGCTTTTTCAAAAACTGCAAAAGAGAATATTGAAGCAAAAGGTGGTTCAACCAAGGTTATAGGATAAGAATGAAAAGATTTTTAGACACCATTCAGAATATCTGGAAAATTGAGGATTTGAGAGTTAGAATTCTCAATACGCTCGGGTTCCTTTTGATTTATAGGTTAGGTTCTTTCGTGGTTTTGCCAGGAATAGACCCTAGTATCTTAGGTCAATCAGCTGGCAATGCTCAAGGTATTGCTGCTTTGTTGAATATTTTTGCTGGTGGTGCTTTTAGTCGAGCTTCAATCTTTGCTTTGGGTATCATGCCTTACATTTCAGCTTCAATCGTGATGCAACTTTTGGGTATTGCAGTTCCTGCAATTCAAAAAATGCAGCGCGAAGGTGAAAGTGGTAGGAAAAGGATCAATCAGTACACTAGATTTCTAACAATTGCAATAACGTTAGTTCAAGCACCGAGTTATCTGTATTCCCAGGTTCCTTCAGAGGCAATCGTTTCTGATTCTAGCCTGTGGATGGCGACTGCTATGCTACTTTTAGTAACTGGAACTATTTTCGTAATGTGGATTGGTGAGAAAATTACCGATAAAGGAATCGGTAACGGTATATCAATGATCATCATGATCGGAATCATAGCTCAGCTTCCTAGTGCATTTGCATTTGAATGGTCGGCCAGAATGGGTGCAGGCGGTTTAGTAATGCTGCTAGTAGAGATGGTATTTTTATTGTTAATAACAATTGCCACTGTAGCACTTGTTCAGGGAACTCGCAGAATACCTGTAAATTTTGCGAAGAAAGTAGTAGGAAATAAACAATACGGTGGTGTGAGACAATTCATTCCATTAAAAGTTAATGCAGCTGGAGTAATGCCTATTATCTTTGCACAGGCTTTGATGTTCTTACCAATGACATTGGTAGGCTTCACAAGTTCCGATGCTGCTACTGGTTTTGCATCAGCTTTTGCTGATATTACTGGATTCTGGTATAATTTTGTGTTCTTTATATTAATTATTGCTTTCACTTACTTCTACACAGCTATTACGGTTAATCCTAACCAAATGGCAGATGATTTAAAGAAAAATGGTGGATTTATCCCTGGAATAAAACCAGGAAAGAAAACGGCAGATTTTCTAGATAATATTTTATCGCGAATAACACTTCCAGGATCGGTATTTTTAGGTCTAGTTGCAATATTACCAGCCTTCGCAATGATGGCAGGTGTATCAACGGGTTTTGCCTACTTTTTTGGTGGTACATCCTTATTGATCATGGTGGGAGTAATTTTAGATACGCTTCAACAAATTGAAAGTCACCTTCTCATGAGACATTATGATGGTCTAATGAAGTCGGGTAAAATAAAAGGAAGATCTTCGTCAGCATTTGGTATGGCTGGATAAGCTGAACAAAGTATTATGTTGAGAGGGAAAACTTTAGAGGAGATTGAATTAATAAGAGAGAGTTCTTTACTTGTTGGAAAAACTTTAGGTGAGGTATCACGTGCTATTAAGCCGGGGGCCAAACCTCTAGATCTTGATAAGATTGCTTACGAGTTTATCAATGATAATGGAGGTGTACCAGGGTTTCTAAATTATAACGGATTCCCAAATAGTTTGTGTATATCGATCAATGAATCGGTAGTTCATGGAATACCTACAAATGAGCCTTTGAAAGAAGGGGATATAATATCGGTAGACTGCGGTGTTCTAAAAAATGGTTTTTATGGTGATAGTGCTTACACTTTCCCTGTAGGAGCTATTTCTGATGAAGTACAACAACTACTTGATACAACTAAAGAGTGCCTTCGACTGGGTGTAGAGATGGCCGTGGCTGGTAATCGAGTTGGTGATATAGGTTTTGCAGTTCAGCAAGAAGCTGAACGCAGAGGATATGGAGTTGTAAGAGAGCTAGTGGGTCATGGATTAGGTAGGAAACTACACGAGGCGCCTGAGGTGCCAAACTTTGGGAAACAAGGGAGGGGGCCGAAATTGGTAGAAGGATTAGTTATTGCTATTGAGCCAATGATTAATCTGGGTAAAAAAGAGATTGTACAGCTAAAAGATGGTTGGACAATTCTGACAGCTGATAGAAAGCCTTCAGCTCATTTTGAACATACGATAGTAGTTCGAAAAGGGAAAGCGGAGATACTATCATCTTTTGATTATATAGAATTAAATTGATAATAAGAGCATAGATAATATGGCGAAACAAGCCTCAATAGAGCAAGACGGAGCTATTACAGAAGCATTATCGAATGCGATGTTCAGAGTCGAGTTGGAGAATGGGCACGTAATTACTGCGCACATATCAGGCAAGATGAGAATGCACTACATAAAAATATTACCAGGTGATAAGGTTAAGGTAGAAATGTCTCCTTATGATCTGTCAAAAGGAAGAATTACTTACAGATACAAATAATCTAAGGATCATGAAAATCAGAGCGTCAGTTAAGAAGAGATCTGAAGATGATATCATCGTTAAAAGAAAAGGACGAGTGTATGTCATCAACAAAAAGAATCCAAAACACAAACAAAGACAGGGTTAAACGATTAGGATATGGCTCGTATAGCAGGTATTGATCTACCAAAAAACAAAAGAGGAGTTATCGGACTAACCTACATCTATGGTATAGGCCGTTCAAGAGCTCAGGAAATTTTGACAGCAAGTGAAATCGATCACAACAAAAAAGTGAACGAATGGAACGATGATGAACTATCAGCTGTTAGAACATTCATCAATGAAAACCTTAAAGTAGAAGGTGCTCTAAGATCTGAAGTTCAATTGAACATCAAGCGATTGATGGATATTGGCTGTCAACGTGGGGTTCGTCACAGAGCTGGCTTACCACTTCGTGGACAGAGAACTAAGAATAACAGCCGTACCAGAAAAGGTAAGAGAAAGACTGTTGCTAACAAGAAGAAGGCTACTAAATAATCTATAACAACCTAGAATACGTTTTCTATGGCGAAGACTCAGACAAAGAAAAAGAAGGTAAAAGTAGACGCAATTGGCGAGGCACATATAAATGCATCGTTCAATAATATCATAATTTCATTGACTAATGTTAATGGTGATGTTATTTCATGGTCGTCTGCCGGTAAAATGGGCTTTAGAGGTTCTAAAAAGAACACTCCATATGCTGCACAAATGGCTGCGGGCGATTGTGGTAAAGTAGCTCATGAAATGGGACTACGAAAAGTAAAGGTGTTTGTAAAAGGACCTGGATCTGGACGTGAAAGTGCTATAAGATCGATATCTAATTTAGGTATCGAGGTGACTGAAATAGTTGATGTTACTCCTTTGCCACACAACGGATGTAGACCATCAAAAAGAAGAAGAGTTTAATAATTAGCAAGAAGTTATGGCAAGATACACAGGACCTAGGTCAAAAATTGCTAGAAAGTTTCGTGATCCAATCTTTGGACCAGACAAAGCACTAGAAAGGAAGAATTATCCTCCAGGAATGCATGGTCCAAACAAGCGTAGAATGAAGCAATCTGAATATGCAATCCAGCTTCAGGAAAAGCAAAAGGCAAAATATACTTACGGTATTTTAGAGCGTCAATTCTCTAATTTATTTGAAGAAGCTTCGAGAAGAAAAGGTACAACAGGTGAGAACCTTTTGATGCTTTGCGAATCGAGACTGGATAATACCGTTTACAGAATGGGTATAGCTCCTACTAGAAGAGCGGCACGTCAATTTGTAGGACACAGACACATTACAGTGAATGGAGACGTGGTTAATATTCCATCTTATCAATTGAAAGCTGGTGATAAAGTTGCTGTTAGAGAAAAGTCAAAGTCGCTTGAAGCAATTTTGAATTCGGTAGCAGGAAGCAACACGAAGAGTTATCCATGGTTAGAATTTGAAAAATCTAGCCTTGTAGGAACATTCATAATCAATCCAACAAGAGATCAAATTCCGGAAACTATCCGTGAGCAATTGATCGTTGAATTGTACTCTAAATAATTAAACCTCAATTCTGTCTACTTATGGCAATACTTGATTTTCAGCGTCCCGATAAAGTAATAATGATCCAAGCGGATGATTTCAAAGGTCAATTTGAATTCCGTCCTTTGGAGCCAGGTTATGGTATTACCATCGGTAATGCCCTAAGAAGAATTCTGCTTTCTTCTTTAGAGGGATATGCCATCACATCCATTAAAGTTGAAGGTGTTGATCACGAATTCAGCACAATTAAAGGAGTGATTGAAGATGTTACTGAGATGGTGTTAAACCTTAAGGAAGTACGTATTAAGCAACAAATTAAAGAGGAAGACACTGAGAAAGTAAGAATCAAGGTAAGTGGTCAAAACACATTTACTGCAGGTGACATAGGTAAATTCACCACTTCTTTCCAAGTTCTTAATCCTGATCATGTTATTTGTCACATGGATGAGTCGGTAACACTCGAAATGGAAGTAACCATAGGAAAGGGTAGAGGATATGTTCCTTCCGAAGAAAATAGAGTTGCAAATGCTCCTATAGGAACCATCTCTTTAGATTCTATTTATACTCCGATTAAGAATGTGAGATATACGATTGAGAACTATCGTGTAGAGCAAAAAACGGATTATGAAAAACTAATTTTAGATATAGATACTGACGGATCAATACATCCAAAAGAGGCTTTGAAAGAAGCGGCTAAAATTCTTATTCATCACTTCATGCTGTTCAGCGATGAGCGCATAACGCTTGACCAAGTGGAGAAGAAGGCTGAAGAGGAGTTGGATGAGAATACGCTTCATATGCGTCAGTTATTGAAGACAAAGCTTGTTGATATGGATCTTTCAGTGAGAGCATTAAATTGCTTGAAAGCTGCTGATGTAGAGACGCTGGGCGAGCTTGTTACTTATGAGAAAAATGATCTTCTCAAGTTTAGAAACTTTGGCAAAAAGTCGCTTACTGAATTGGAAGATCTAGTACAAATTAAAGGCTTGCATTTTGGCATGAACGTGGCAAAATACATGTTGGATAAGGAATAAGATAACGCTTGACTTTTAAGCAATGAAACATCAAATTAAGAAAAATCCGCTCGGTAGAACTACTTCGCACCGTAAAGCTATGATGGCTAATATGGCTGCGTCATTAATCGAGCACAAGAGAATTAGCACAACAGTAGCAAAAGCTAAAGCCCTGAGAGGTTATGTTGAGCCAATCATCACCAAGTCAAAAGAAGATACTACACACTCGAGGAGATTGGTTTTTAGCCAGCTTCAAAACAAGTTTGCAGTTTCTGAATTGTTTAGAGAAGTAGCTCCAAAGGTTGCTGATCGTCCAGGTGGTTACACTAGAATTATCAAAACTGGCTTCAGACAAGGTGATGCTGCTGAAATGTGCATCATCGAGCTTGTTGATTTTAATGATGTTTATACATCAGATAAAAAAGCCGTGGCTTCCAAGAAAACTAGAAGATCTAGAAGAGGATCTAGCGATCCAATTGATAAAAAAGAGGTGAAGTCTGTAAAAGCAGAAGAGGTGAAAGATGCTGATGCTGATATTACTTCAACTGATGATAATGCAGGAACAGACGAAAAGAAAGAAGAGTCTAACTAATCTGTGATTCGACACGAAAATATTAAGAGGATGGGTTTATACTTGTCCTCTTTTTTTATGCTTTGGAATTAATAGTTTTTGCTACTATGAAATATAACGAACGAAATCAGGCTGTGCTAGTACTAGAGGATGGTACTTATTATTATGGAAAAGCTGCTGGTAAAATTGGTACTACAACAGGCGAAATAGCTTTTAATACTGGTATGACCGGTTATCAAGAAATATTTACAGACCCTAGTTATTTTGGTCAAATCCTTCTAATGACTCCCTCTCATATTGGTAACTATGGAATCCATCCTACCGAAGTTGAATCGGATGATATTAAGATCGCGGGTCTTGTTTGCAAGAAGTTCTCCGAAATTTTTTCGAGAGCTGCAGCTAACGAATCCATTCAAAGTTATTTTGAGCGTCAAGATTTAGTAGGTATTTCTGATGTTGATACAAGGGCATTAACGCGTCATATCCGTGACAAGGGAGCAATGAACGCAATCATTAGTAGTGAGAATTTGGATTTGGAATCATTAAAGGCTCAGCTCTCTAAAGTGCCGAGCATGGATGGACTTGAATTGAGTTCTAAAGTTTGTACAAAAACGGCTTTTGAAGAAGGCGATGTTAATGCTTCGAATAGGGTAGCTCTGATTGATTTTGGAGTTAAAAAGAATATTGTTAGCTGCCTAACAGAGAGAGATTGTTTAGTGAAAGTATTTCCAATGCAAGTTTCAGTAGCTGAAATATTAGAATGGAAGCCAAATGGAATAATGTTGAGCAATGGACCTGGCGATCCTTCGGCTATGCCAGATTCAGTGAAATTGATTCAAGACTTACAGCAGCATGATATACCAACATTTGGTATTTGCCTAGGGCACCAATTGCTTGCAATAGCCAATGGACTTTCTACCTTCAAAATGCACAATGGGCATAGAGGTATAAACCATCCTGTAAAGAATTTGGCAACAGGAAAATGTGAGATTACTTCTCAAAATCATGGTTTTGTTGTGAATAGAGCTGAGGCTGAATCGAGAGATGATATTACAGTAACACACATTCATCTGAATGATGATACTTTAGCAGGTATTAAATTGAACAACAGAAAGTCTTTCTCGGTTCAATATCACCCTGAATCTTCTGCAGGTCCTCATGATAGTAGGTATCTGTTTGATGATTTCATCAATTTAATAAATTCGAATAAAACTCAATCAGCTTAATCATTTATTATGGGAGTTATATCACAAATAATGGCGCGTGAAATCCTTGATTCACGAGGTAATCCGACAGTAGAAGTAGACGTGATTCTTGATTCAGGAATCATAGGCACTGCAGCCGTACCTTCAGGTGCTTCTACCGGAATTCATGAAGCTGTTGAGTTAAGAGACGGTGATTCATCAAGATATCTGGGTAAAGGCGTTTTAAAGGCTGTGAGCAACATCAACGATGTTATTGCTAAAGAACTTCAAGGTGCATTTGTATCGAGCCAGACCGCCATCGATGCCCACATGATTTCTATGGATGGCAGTTCAAACAAGTCAAATCTTGGTGCAAATTCTATTTTGGCAGTTTCACTAGCAATAGCGAAAGCTGCAGCTCAAGATCATGGAATGCCACTTTATAGATACCTCGGTGGAGTAAATGCAAGTACACTACCTATTCCTATGATGAATATTTTGAATGGGGGAGCTCATGCAGACAACAAAATAGATTTTCAAGAATTTATGATCATGCCTGTTGGTGCTGATCGCTTTTCAGAATCTCTGAGAATGGGAACAGAAGTGTTTCATCATTTAAAGAGTGTTTTGAAAAAAGATGGCTATTCCACCAATGTAGGTGATGAAGGTGGTTTTGCTCCAAATTTGGAAAGTAACGAAAAGGCAATTGAATACGTATTAAGAGCAATTGAGGCTGCAGGTTATCGTCCAGGTGAAGATATTTATATCGCAATGGATGCTGCGAGCAGTGAGTACTTTGACAAGAAAAAAGGCAAATACGTTTTCAAAAAGTCGAGTGGTAAAGAACTTTCTCCGGCCGAAATGGTTGATTATTGGGCAGAGTGGACAAAGAAGTATCCAATCCTATCCATTGAGGATGGAATGGATGAAGATGACTGGGATGGATGGAAAATGCTTACCGATAGAGTGGGTGATAAAATTCAGCTGGTTGGAGATGATTTATTTGTGACAAACACAGAACGTCTGCAGCAAGGAATTGATCAAGGTGTAGCCAATTCTATTTTGATTAAAGTGAATCAAATAGGAACGCTAACTGAAACAATAAATGCAGTTGAATTGGCGAAACTTCACAGCTATACTTCTGTTATGAGCCATAGAAGTGGTGAAACAGAAGATACAACCATTGCAGATTTGGCTGTGGCATTAACTACAGGTCAAATCAAAACTGGGTCAGCTTCAAGAAGCGATAGAATTGCTAAGTATAATCGACTTTTGAGAATAGAAGAAGAGCTTGGTAGTACCGCCAAATTTATTGGTCGAGATTTTAAATATGTATAACGGTGAAAGCTTGTGAAAAACAAGTTCTCACATTACTTTCGTGAACCTTCGAAAAAAGGCTTCGATATATAGCTAATAAAACAGTAAATAAAAAAGAAACATGTCAGATTTTGCCGAATTGCATTATGATGGTAATGTGTACAAGATCCCGGTAGTTGAAGGATCAGAAAAAGAAAAAGCCCTGGATATCTCTAATCTAAGAGCATCATCCGGTTTGATAACAATAGACCCGGGTTTTAAGAACACTGGATCGACTACTAGTGCCATTACATTTCTAGACGGTGAAGAAGGTATACTTCGATACAGAGGATATCCTATCGAGCAGTTGGCTGAAAAGTCTACGTTTCTTGAAGTTTCATATTTGATTATTTACGGTGCGCTGCCAACAACGGAACAATTGAGCACTTGGAAATCAGAAATCACCTATCATACACTCATTCATGAGGATTTTAAGAGAATTCTAGAAGGTTTTCCAAGCAATTCTCACCCAATGGGAGTATTGTCTTCGCTAGTAACATCTTTAACTGCGTTTTATCCAGAGTCGTTAGATCCTAACAGATCTGCTGATCAAGTGAGAATAAGCATTATTCGATTATTGGCTAAAATGCCAACGTTGGCTGCATGGTCTTTCAAAAACGAAATTGGTCACCCAACTGTATATCCTAATAACAACCTTGATTATACAAGCAATTTCTTGAGAATGATGTTCTCTACTCCAGCAGAAGAGTATGAAATTGATCCTGTTGTAACGGATGCTTTAGACAAACTTTTGATTTTGCATGCTGAGCATGAGCAAAATTGTTCAACATCTACCGTAAGAATCGTTGGTTCATCACACGCTAGTTTGTATTCTTCTGTTTCAGCTGGTATCAATGCTCTTTGGGGCCCACTTCACGGTGGTGCAAACCAAGCAGTAATTGAAATGCTTGAGGCTATTAAAGCTGATGGTGGTCCAGGCGCTGTAGATAAGTACTTAGCGAAGGCAAAAGATAAAGATGATCCATTCCGTTTGATGGGCTTCGGTCACAGAGTGTATAAAAACTTTGATCCAAGAGCTCGTATCATTAAGAAGGCGGCAGATAACGTTCTTGAAAAATTAGGCGTTAACGATCCAGTACTTGAGATTGCTAAGAAGCTTGAAGAAGCAGCATTGAATGATCCATACTTTGTAGAAAGGAAACTTTATCCAAACGTTGACTTCTATTCAGGTATCATTTATCGTGCATTGGGTATTCCTACAAATATGTTTACTGTAATGTTTGCAATGGGACGTCTACCGGGTTGGATTGCACAATGGATGGAAATGAGAACGAATAACGAACCAATCGGTCGTCCACGTCAAGTGTATACTGGTGAAACAGTTCGTGATTATGTAGATATTAGCAAGAGATAATCTTCAAGATCTAATAAATAGAAAAGCTCTAGTGGATTTCCATTAGGGCTTTTTTTTATGTCTTGACTAAAAGTTTTGAGCAAAAAAAAGCCTCGGTCATTAAAATGATCGAGGCTTTCTATTCTCAGAAATATCTATTAAGCCATTACCGCTTTTTGAGTCAATTCTCTCAAGCTTTCCGTTTCTTCAGCTGCAAGATCTTCGTCAACTAAAATTCTTCCGCTGTGCTCATCTGTAATGATCTTCTTACGTGCAGCGATATCTAATTGACGTTGTGGTGGAATCTTGATAAAAGAACCTCCTGAAGAGCCTCTTTCAACCGCAACAACAGCCAAGCCATTTTTCACGCTTGTTCTGATGCGCTTGTAAGCATTCAACAAACGATCTTCAATTTTATCTGCTGCTTCTGTAGAAGCTGCTGCTAAAGCTTTTTCTTCTTTCTCGGTTTCTTTTACAATACCGTCAAGTTCTTTTTTCTTATGGTCAAGGTCTTTTTTGCGCTCATTGAACACATTTTCAACCTCAGTTACTATCTCTTTTTTCTGAATTACCTGAGCAGAAAATTCTTTCATTCTTTTTTCAGAAAGTTGAATTTCCAAAGTTTGGTATTCAATTTCCTTAGAAAGTGAATCAAACTCACGGTTATTTCGAACATTTTTCTGTTGCTCTTGGTACTTTTTAATCATTTCTGTAGAGTCAAGAATGGCGTTTTTACGCTCACTTACTTTACTCTCCAAGCTTTCAAGCTCAGTTTGAAGATTGTTCATTCTGGTTTCTAAACCTTCAATTTCATCTTGAAGATCTTCAACCTCTAGTGGCAATTCACCTCTAATCTGTCTGATTTTATCAATCGCTGAATCAATAAGTTGCAGTCTATAGAGTGCTCTCAGTTTCTGTTCTACTGTTGTGCCCTCTGCTCCACTTTTCTTTGCTGTTGTAGCCATACTTTTTATGAAATGAAATAGTGTACCGGATTCGTTTTTACCCCCGATAAAAGGACGGCAAATGTAGGAAATTTTTCCTGTAGATATTCAATGATCAATTCAGCTGTAAATTGCTCACTTTCAAAGTGTCCGATATCCATGATCATTATGTTGTTTTCAGCATCAAAGAATTCATGGTATTTGAAATCACCAGTAATGAATACATCTGCCTTTGCTGCAATAGCGCTTCGCAGCAAAAATTGTCCTGCTCCTCCACAAATAGCTGCGGTTTTTATTTCTTTACCCAGTTTTTTGGTGTGGCGAATAACGCTGCATTTCATCATTTTCGCTACATGCTTTAGAAATTGATCTTCGGACATGGAAGTTGGTATTTGACCAATCATTCCGCTACCAATTTCTTGATGTTGATTTTCAAGCTTCACAATCTCATAAGCAACTTCTTCATAAGGATGTGCAGTGTTTAGGGAGTTTAATATTTTGCCTTTTAGATGAGATTCAAATAAAACTTCAAGTTTTATTTCGGACTCTATTTGGCGTTTTCCAATTTTGCCTACAAACGGTTGTGCGTCTGCTTTGGCTTTGAAAGTGCCATTTCCTTCTGCGTTAAAGGAGCATTCTTCATATTTACCAATGTTTCCTGCGCCTGCCTCAAAAAGGGCGGTTCTTACTTTTTCCGCCTCAGCGATTGGAACATAAGTATATAGTTTGTTTAATATTCCTGTTTTGGGTGAAAGCACTTTTAGATTTTCTAAACCGAGTTTCTGCCCGAATTTGTAATTAACACCTGTTGAAACGTGATCGAGGTTGGTGTGCATTGCGAAAATGGCAATGTCATATTTAATCGCCTTAATCATAGTTCGCTCTATGTAGCTCTTCCCGGTAAGGGATTTTAAACCTGAAAACACAATTGGATGATGCGCTATAATGAGGTTGCAGCCTTTTTCGATTGCTTCATCCACTACCTCTTCGGTGCAGTCTAGCGTGGCGATAGCTTTTGATATTTCCCAGTTTGAGTCGCCAGTGATCAGCTTAGCATTGTCATATGACTCTTGCAGCTCTGGTGGAGCCCACTCATTTAAAACGGCAATTATTTGGTGTAATTTCATGCTATGTTTCTTGCATTAATTTCTGATGCAGCGCAAACCTAGTAAGTATACTGCATTAATAGCCCTGTAAAGTGACTTGCGGGATGCAATTGCATTTACATTTGCTACGTGAAGTGTCTTTTGTTTCCTTTTTCATTGCTCTATTCTTTGATCATGCGCGTTCGTAATTGGTGCTTCGATTCCAATATTTTCGAGCATTACGATCACTCGAAGGCGACTATTGGTGTGGGTAATTTGAGACTTGGCGGAACAGGTAAAACTCCCATGATCGAATACTTAGCTGAATTGTTAGGATCAGACTACAAAACGGTTGTGTTGAGTCGCGGATATGGCCGAAAAACAAAAGGCTACCTTTTGGCTTCGGATAAAGATATCGCTTCAACAATAGGAGACGAACCAGCGCAAATTCATTCAAAATTCAAGAATATAGCTGTTGCTGTTAGTGAGTCAAGGAAGATTGGATTGCAAAACTTGCTGGTTGATTTACCGGAACATCAGGTGGTTTTGTTGGATGATGTGATGCAGCATAGAGCCGTTAATCCTGGGTTGAAAATCATGCTGACAACGTTTTCTAATCCCTTTTTTGAAGATTTTGTTTTGCCAATGGGGCGTTTACGTGAAGCGCGCTCTGGTGCCAAAAGAGCTGATATAATCGTGGTGACTAAATGTCCAACTAATCTTAGTATTTCTCAAATGCACACATTCGAAAAGCTGATCAACCCTAAAGCAAATAAGTCTGTTTTCTTTTCAACTGAACTGTATAAGAACATCGCTCATATTCAGGATTCTGAAAAGAAACCTTTAGACTTTTTAATTGGGAAGAACGTGGTTCTTTTGACAGGATTGGCGAGTGCCAAAAGCGTGGTCGAGTTTGTAAAGTCAATGTCAAATTTGCTGAAGCATTTCGAGTTTGCTGACCATCATGCTTTCACTGAAAAAGAGCTTTCATCTGTAATCAGTTTCGTAAATGCGAAAAATGATGAAAAAACCTTGGTATTAACCACCGAAAAAGATGCCCAAAGGCTTCGTGTATTGGCGGATTTTGAGAAATTCGCGACTTTGCCAGTTTATGTGCTTCCATTGAGCATTGAATTCCTAAGAGATTCTGAGCAGGCCTTCAAAAATAGAATTGTTGATTATGTTAAATCAAATAGCTGAAACGGCAAAGTTTATTGCGTCTAAGTTGCCTATTAATAAACCCTTGGCGGGAATTATTTTAGGAACAGGTTTGGGCGGTTTTGCAGATGAAATCCAAAAACCGTCAGCTCTTTCTTACACCGATATTCCAAATTTCCCTCAAAGTACGGTTGAGGGTCATGATGGTAAACTCATTCATGGATTTATCAACGGAGTTGAAATTATTGCCATGAAAGGGCGCTTTCATTATTATGAAGGCTATGGTATGGATCAAGTGGTATTCCCCGTAAGGGTAATGAAGCAGCTGGGTATAGAAAATCTCTTTTTGAGCAATGCCAGCGGTGGAATGAACCCAAGCTTTAAAGTGGGTGATATCATGATAATAAACGATCATATCAATTTGTTTCCAACAAATCCTCTTTTGGGTAAAAACTTCAATGAGCTTGGGCCAAGATTTCCCGATATGTCTCAACCGTATGCCAAAAGCTACATCTCATTGCTAAAAGATTGTGGTGCCGAATTGGGAATTTCGCTTCAAGAAGGTGTTTACGCGGGTGTTTCGGGTCCGTGTTTTGAAACTCCTGCAGAATATAAATACATAAGAATAATCGGTGCAGATGCTGTGGGAATGAGCACTGTGCCTGAAAATATTGCCGCCATACACTTGGGGATGAAAGTGGCTGCGCTTTCTGTAATCACCGATTTGGGTGTAGAAGGAGTAGTTGAGCAAGTAAGCCACGAAGAAGTGCAAATGGCTGCAAGGGCTGCCGAACCAAAAATGGCGTCAGTATTAAAACTTTTCTTAACCAAACTGGCTTAAGACAAACCAACTAGCAGGTTAACTTTGCTAATTCATTATGGCTGTAAAACAAGAAATTATAGATCAATACGAATTGATTGTTGGACTCGAAGTTCATGCTCAATTACTTACAAAATCAAAGGCTTTTTCATCGGATAGAAACGAGTATGGCAATTTGCCAAACACGAATACTTCCGCAATAAGTTTAGGCCATCCAGGTACTTTACCCGTTTTGAATGAGCGCAGTGCTGAGTATGCAGTGCGACTGGGCTTGGCTTGTAAAGCTCAAATCAGAGAACATAATGAGTTTGCTAGAAAGAACTATTTCTATGCCGATTTGCCAAAGGGATACCAAATAACACAAGACACAACGCCAATTTGTAATGGTGGATTTATTGCCATAAAAACAGCGGAATTTGGCGATAAAAAAGTTGGATTAACGCGCATTCATATGGAAGAGGATTCGGGTAAGAGTATCCATGATATTTCTCCTTTTGATACCATGATTGACTTGAACAGAGCTGGTGTGCCGCTTTTAGAAATTGTTTCTGAGCCAGACATGCGTTCGGCAGACGAGGCTTATGCTTATTTGACCGAAGTGCGAAAATTGGTTCGCTACCTTGACATTTGTGATGGTAACATGGAAGAAGGAAGCATGCGTTGTGATGCAAACGTTTCTATAAGAAAAAAGGGCGCTGAAGTGTTCGGTACTCGTGTTGAGATTAAAAACCTGAACAGTATTAGAAATGTGAAGCGCGCTATTGAATTTGAGTTTTTGCGACACATTGATGTTATTGAAAGCGGAGGCGAAATCAGAAAAGCAACGCTGACTTTTAACGCAACTACAGGCGAAACGTCTGAAATGCGAACCAAGGAAGAAGCAGATGATTATCGCTATTTTCCTGAGCCGGACTTACAACCGCTTACCATTACTCAAGACTATATCGAAAAGATAAAAGCTGAACTTCCGCCATTGCCTTCTGAGTTATTTGAAAAATATACCGGAAACTTTGGTTTGTCGGAATACGAAGCCAATGTTTTGACCGATGATAAAGACTTTGCTCTCTATTTTGAAGAAGTAGTAAAATCGGCCAAAAGCGCCAAAAGTGCTGCTAATTGGATGATGGGTGAAGTGAAAGGTCACATAAATGAGTTGGCAATTGATATCACCAAGTTTGCTTTGAAGCCTGCGCATATTGCGGAGCTAGCTAATTTGGTAGAAGAAGGAAAAATGGGACGAACATTAGCTTCGCAGCAACTTTTTCCACTCATGTTGTCGTCTCCTGATAAAGCTCCTGCAGCTTTGGCCGCTGAGCACGACTTAGTGCAAGTAGAAGACGTAAGTGAGCTAGAAGTATGGATTGAGCAAGCGGTAGCCAAATTTCCGGATAAGGTGGAAGAATATCGATCTGGTAAAAAGGGAATTTTAGGCTTATTTATGGGGGAAGTAATGCGCTTGAGTAAAGGCAAGGCAGATCCTAAGATCACAAATCAAATGATTATTAAAGCATTAGAAAACAACGCTTAAGATGAAATTTAACAAACACATATTTGGCATATTCTTATTTACAATATTGGCTATTTCTTGCTCAAATACTTCTGCCGAAGAAGGAGCTGTAACTGCTGCGGCAGGAGGAAAGGAAAAGCCTAAGATGAAAGAGATTTCTATCAAAGGGAATATCGAAAATGGAGCTGATAAGCAGCTTTACCTGCAATATCTAAAAGTGAAAGCGGCAGATAACTTGGATACCATCACAATTGATAAAAATGGAGATTACGAGTTTGAGTTTACTCCAGAAAACCAAGGCTTTTATAGAGTAATGCTCAATGAGCAAAACTTGTTTGTGGTAGTGGTTACAGGACAAGAAGATGTAGTGGTGAACGCCAATGCTGAAAACATGTACTCTTCATACAAGGTTGAAAAATCTGAAGAAACGGCAAGATTGCTCCGTTTAAATAGAATTTTAGGCAGAAGAGATTCTATCAGCATGGTAATGCAAACAGCACAAATGAAT
>JANRBI010000256.1 GCA_030727625.1 Salibacteraceae bacterium | reverse complement strand
TTTCATCAAAATTCGCAAGATTTAACCTTAGGTGAAATTTTTCAGGCTTATCTTGCGGCTCCCTATCGTGGGAATGGTACAATTTTAATTTTTCTATGCAATTTACTTCTTATCGTTTTGATCGTCAAAGTAATGCCGAGTTTTATAAAACCCTTAGAAAAAGGGTAAACGATTACTTTTCTGACAACAACATTTCTCGCACAGCCAATGCAGCCATGGTAATTAAAACCATCTCGCTTATTGTGTTGTATCTAGCTCCTTTCGTTCTCATGCTTACCGCTCAAGTTAGTGCTTGGGTTCCGTTTTTAGGGCTTTGGCTCTTGATGGGTTTAGGCGCGGCAGGCATTGGATTTAGTGTAATGCACGATGCCAATCATGGAGCTTATTCTACCAGCAAAACCATCAACCGAATTCTTGGAAACTTGATGAATATTTTGGGTGCTAATAGCAGCATTTGGAAGCTTCAACACAATGTGCTTCACCACAGTTTTACCAACATCGATGGTGCTGACGAAGACATTGACGCTCCAAGTTTCTTGCGTTTTTCACCGCATCAAGCTGCAAAGCCAATACACAAGTACCAACATATTTATGCTTGGCCTTTGTATGGTTTCATGATCTTGTTGAAAGTACTTTACACTGATTTTACGCAAGCGTTTCACTATCGCAAAATCAAATTATTGACTTCGAGAAAAGAGTTCACCACGCTTCTTGCAAAAATCAGCTTTTGGAAAGTAATCTATTTTGGAACATTCGTGGTGCTACCGATGGCAGTTTTACCCGTTCCTTTTTGGCAAGTGCTAGTTGGATTCTTGGTAATGCATTATGTGGTTGGTTTAGCAATGGCTGTGATTTTTCAATCGGCTCACGTAATGCCCGAAACCGCATTTCCCGCTGCACCGCTTTCAGGAAAAATGGACAACAATTGGGCAGTGCACCAAATGATGACTACTACCAACTTTGCTCCAAACAACAAGATTTTGTCTTGGTATGTGGGCGGTTTGAATTTTCAAGTAGAGCATCACTTGTTCCCTTCTATTTGCCACATTCACTATCAAGACATTTCTAAGATTGTAAAAGCAACTGCCGAAGAATACGGAATTCCTTATCATCAGATCAAAAGCTTTAGAGCTACAATTGCTGAGCATGCAAAAATGCTTTACTTATTGGGCAATGATAAAATAGCAGCACCAGCAGCCATTTAACACAAATAAAATATTCGAAAGGTGGAATTTGATCGCATTCAAATTCCACCTTTTTTTTATGAATAACATAGCAAGCAGATGATTCTCGAAATAGCAACATTATCGATCAAAGCAGGTTCGAATTCAGCATTCGAATCGGCCTTTGAGCAAGCAAAACAAGTGGTGATTTCTTCGCAAGGATGCAAGAGTGCGAAGCTGATGCATTGCATTGAAAATGAATCTAAATACCAAGTATTAATTGAGTGGGAAACGCTGGAAGCTCATACTGTAACCTTTCGCGAAAGCGAAAAATTTACGCAATGGCGAACGCTGATTGGGCCATATTTTGAAAGTGCGCCACAAGTGGAACATTTTGCACTAAAAAGCGAGGTTTAAAACCAACTAACGTTGAGCTGTTTTAGCAGATAATTCAGCGTTTTCTTTTTCCAAAGCCTTAACGCGAGCTTCCAATTCTTGAATGGCATTTACTAGCACCGGAAGCAATTCTGAATAGTTCATGCCGTAAACTCCATCTTCAGATTTTGTCACTACTTCCGGAACAATTCCTTCTACTTCTTGAGCGATAAAACCAATTTTAGCTTGCTCCTTGTTTGACTTCCACACATAGCTTACCGGCTTTAAATCCAGCACTTGCTCCAAGCCATGTTGCAAAGGAAAAATGTTGGTTTTCATGGTGCTATCCGAAGTTTGAACGGTTCCGTTTACGGCATACACTTCCGTAAATCTTAGACTAGCAGAACCAAGTGCAAACGTATTATCCGCGCCAGGCAGCGTATTGCCCGAAGCATCAATTTGAAGTGCCGTTGTGCCACCTGTGATAAAACCCAGATTGTCGGCACCAAGCAAATTCATCCCAGTGTTGTTGTCATTATAAAACCGAAAGCCAGCCGAAGTAGAACTTCCATCATTGGCTTTGAAACCGCTATTGGCGCGAATGGCACCATCGGCATGAATCAAATCTTGAGGCACAGAAGTGATGTTTATCCCAATTCGATTATTGCTCGCGTCAAAATACATGAGCTGCTTTGTAACGCCTCCGTCATTAACATTGAAAATGATATCCTTGTCCACTTCGTGATTTTCAATCACTAATTCTTCGTTGCTGTTTACCCCAACGCTTGCATCAAGTGTTCCAGTGCCAGTGCTTCGATAAAAGTCGATGGAAGCTGTGCCAGACGCAGATCCTCTTTGCACTTTTACACCCACGCTGCTTGCATTGTAAACATGTAAATCTGTATCGGGTGTGGTTGTTCCAATTCCCACATTCAGTCCTTCATCGGTATACAGATATGAAGGTGTTTCTGTCCAATCTTGGTCATTGCCGAAGTATTGCCAGCTACTTCCATCATAATAATAGAAACCCGTTGTTCCTGAATTTTGGTAAACCAACAAGCCTTCAGCGGGACTAGAAATTGCGGTGCGCTGCGCAAACGTCATTCTTGGAATCAGCAGTCCTTTAT
>JANRBI010000255.1 GCA_030727625.1 Salibacteraceae bacterium | reverse complement strand
TTGGGTTGCACACTGATTTTGAATACCGATTTAATCGCGATTCAAGATTCTATATCCGCCCTTCTGGATATGCTACCATTCAAGGCCAAATAACAAATGCTATCGTAGGAAACGATTTCGTTTTCATGTTTAATGAGCCTACAAGAACCACCGGCAAGCGAAAAGAATACAGTATGACCCTAGGTGTTTTTCACCGACTAGGGCTTCAAAAAAATGGCACATCAAAAGATGCTATTGCTACTATTAAGTTGAATCTAGCTGGCTTCACCTTCGGCACTGCTTATGATGCATCTATTGGAAGCCAAAGAGTTTTAACCAATTATCAAGGTGCTCTGGAAGTATTTGTTTGCTATAAAGCTGGTTTCCAAAAAGGATCAGTAAACGGTTATCAGAAATTCAAGACAGGAAGATTGTAATTTCTTCGTTACTGTGAAGAAACTTTACATGAAGACTTCTACCCTACTCCTAGTATTTGCATTAATTTGTATTGGTAGCTCTAAAGCCTTTTCCCAAAAAGTAACCATATCGGGTCAGGTATTTCATGCAGAAGATCCGACCTTTAGTCTGCTCATCGTAAATAAAACAACTGCAAAGGGTTCGTTTGGGAACAATGACGGAAGCTTTTCTATAGAAGCAGAAAAAACAGATACCATCTTAGTTGGAGCACTCGGTTTCCAAACTGTAAAAATCAGCATGAGTGACAGTGCTGATAAGGAAAGCTACTTCGTAAAACTTTATCTTAATCGAAAGCAAATTAAACTTGACGTAGTTTCTATTTTTCCTGAGCGTGAAATGGAGGATATTCAACGTGAGATTAAAAAGCTTGGCTATGATGATAGAGATTATATGCTCAGCGGTATTGACGCTTATATAAGCCCAATTACATTTCTCTACCAACAATTTAGCAAGTATGAACGCCAAAGAAGGCGCGCTTATGAAATTATTAATGAAGACAGAAAACGAGCACTCTTAAAAGAACTCTTCTCGAAGTATGTTGATTTTGAAATCATTAATTTACAAGAAGAACAATTTGATGATTTTGTCGATTTCATGAATGTTCCTGATTTCTTACTGAAGAATATGTCGCAGTATGATTTCATTATTTATACCAAAGAACAATACGCCATTTTCAGAAAAATGCCTCCTAAATTGAGGCAAGACATCGATACACACGACTAGCGTTTCAGGGCTTTTCAACAATTAGGCTCGGATTCTTTGATGACTTATTCCATTGTAAGCAAAAGATTTTATTGTTTTTTTGATAAAACTTAAATCATGAAGGTATTTGCAATTGCATCATTACTGCTTGGGTTTGCATTTAGCAGCCAAGCACAACACAGCGTAGTATTAAAAACTGGCGATAAACTGCAAGGTGTAGTAATGGAACTGCAAGATGATGTGCTCACTGTCTTTGTAAATAGAGAGAAAAAGACTGTATATCTAAGAGATGTAACTTCCATCTTTTTTGATGAATACGTTCCTTATGACGGTCAATTTATGGATGAGACACCTTCTCAAACCATCAAGAGTGCTGACGGAAATTACACGGTTGAGTACAAAATCAAAGACCGAAAAATGATTCAAGCTCCTCGCCTATCTAATGCTACACAGAAAAAAGGCGAAGTGGTGGTTGAAGTGATCGTAAATAGAGCTGGCACAGTGCTAAAAACCAAAGCCGGAATTACAGGAAGCACTACTAGCGATGAATACTTACTTACTAAAGCTGAGTTTGCCTGCATGGGCATCAAATTTAACGAGCATATGACTGGTCCGCTAGAAACAGTTGGGACGGTGATCATTAGGTATTAGAAGCTAGCACAGCGTATTAAGTATTAAGAATAGAAAATTGAACTAAAGCTATTTTATGGCAACAAAAAAAGGCGAACCAATCGGTTCGCCTTTCCTATTTGTTATTGTTTGATTCTTAATCTAAGAAACCATAGTTGGTTCCATAGTCAAGCATTTGTTCTAAGAAATCAGCTGGATATTCCACTTTTACGTCAACCACTTTATCGCCTTGCATTACTGGAACCAACTTAGGATTGATGAATCCACCGTAAGGTGCGCTGTCAAGATTTTTAGCTCGCTCTAATACTTCTTCGTGAAGTGCCTTGTCTACTTTCACGCCATAGTTCTCAACCAAAGCACGACCAGCTTCATAATCACCTTCACTTTTGATTCGCTGAATTTCTTTCAATAATTCACCGAAAAGCATTTGAAGTTTTTCGTAATCATTCACTACGAAATAGGTTTTGCCGTTTTCAGAAACACGCTCGATTACATTTTCAGCCTTACCTTTTTCGTAACACCAAGCAGCAACCATTTGACGATTACGCATGTGCGCTTCTTCAATCTCTTGTCCTGGCTCTATTCTTCTCAATTGAAGCATCATACCATTGCGGATGTAAGAATCGTATTCTGCCTTACCAACTTCTAGTGATGGCATCAAACCTAGTTCAACCAACTTAGGATTTAGCAAGTAATAAAGCGCAACCAAGTCGGCACGACCTTCTTCTAAAGTAGAAGCGTAGCTTTTCAACGTTTCTTTTGGTGTACCAACACCCTCGTTTATTTGACCCGAAGCGTGACCCACCACTTCGTGAAGTGCAGTGTGTAAATTTCCAGCCAAAGAACCGTGCTCTTTTGCTCTCGCTATTTGCTCTTCAGA
>JANRBI010000254.1 GCA_030727625.1 Salibacteraceae bacterium | reverse complement strand
AAATGAAATAAACTGATAATGAAATATTTCCAGACTAAAATCATCACATTTCTATCAAAATATGATGGTCGTAATTTTTGATTAAGAATAAGTAGGTTTTTTACTTACTGATAAAACTTATCGTAAATGCTTTGAACGTGCACATTACAGTTCCACGGAAAACGCGCACATCGCTCAACTATAGCTTCATTTTGAATTTGAAAATGTGGTAAAAGCGCATTTTTATCCATGTGCTCTAGCGCCTTTTCAAAACTGTTTTCAAGGCGCGTATAATAAGCTTCGGTAGCCACTTTTTTCTCTTTGGCATACGTTACCGCTACTTCTGTAAAATAGAGCAGGAGCTCACCATCGGCTTCAGGACTGATGCCTAATTTCTTAAACTCATTAATAGCTTTTCTAGATCGGTAAAGCTTGAGTCGCCAGCCACGGTTTGGGTAAAATCCTTCGTGCACGCGTTCTTTAAACTTTTCTAGGATCTCTTTTTCGTTGGGATTGGCGAAAAAATCGAAGTATTCTTTCACGTCTTTGTATTTCTTGTAAAGCTCGCTTATATGATAAATAAGCTCTTGCTTTTCAAGGTTTTCCAGATCTTTTTTTACTTCTCTTAAGCCCAAAGCACAGTGTTTTTTATGGTGAATAAAGAGTAAAGCTATTTAGTTCGCTTTTTGTTCTTTTTCTGGCCTTTTTTCTTTTTGGCTTTTTCCAATTGCTTTTCAGACTCGTTAATCAAGCTTTGCCAATCTTCATTTTCTGGTGTTTCGCTAAAATCAATCGTTTTCTTGTATTCTTCTTTGTCCAGCTCAATCACGCTGATTGGCACACCAATATAGGTTTCAATGGCTTTTAAAAACTCTATTTCGCTACTTGCGCAAAAAGAAACTGCAATGCCTTTGTTCATTCCACGGCCTGTTCGCCCAATGCGGTGCACATAATTTTCGGCTACATCTGGCAGGTCATAATTAACCACAAAATCTACGTTTGGAATATCAACTCCGCGAGCACTAACGTCTGTGGCTATCAGGATTTTAAGCTTTCCTTCACCAAAATCTTTCATCACTCGCGTGCGCTCTTCTTGTTCTTTATCGCTGTGAATGGTTTCTGCTTCAATGTTTACACGTTTCATTGCCAAAGCAACGCGCTCTGCACGCACTTTTGTGCGCACAAAAACTATGATTTTAGCTTCAGTATTTTCATTCACTACACGCTCTAAGAAAAAGCGCTTGTCGTCCATTTCAATATATGCCAGCGAGTGTGTAATATTCTTATTTACTGGATTTTTTGGAGAAACCTGAATGCGAATCGGATTGCGAACAATAGAGTAGGCTAAGTCTTTGATTTTTTCATTTATGGTAGCTGAGAAAAACAAGGTTTGACGCGTACGTGGCGTCTTAAAAATCATGTCGCGAATGTCTTTGTAAAAACCTAAGTCAAGCATGTGATCGGCTTCATCCAAAATCAAAAATTGAATATCGTCCAGTTTCAAATGGCCTTGCGCAGCAAGGTCAAACATTCTACCTGGCGTGCCAATTACCACATCAACCCCTTTTTTTAGCTTTTCGATTTGTGGTGCTTGATCTACGCCACCAATCACAGCCAAAGGCCAAACATCCGTGTCTTTACCAATTTCTTTAAACACGCGCTCAATTTGCATGGCCAATTCGTGCGTGGGCACCATCACCACCGCGCGGGTGTATTTTGCCACATCGCGTCTTTTTTGCGTTTTGATCATATCGATGATCGGAATCGCAAAAGCCGCTGTTTTTCCCGTTCCAGTTTGTGCAATTGCCAACACATCTTCACCCTTCATAATGCTAGGTATACTCTTGAATTGGATGTCTGTAGGCTTTTTAAAACCTAAGGCTTCAAGGTTTTGCTTTATGCTAGAATCAAAATTGTATTGGTCAAATTTCATGTGCCGTATTTGGGCCGCGAAGATAAGTGAAAAGGCAAGTCAGTTTTTTCAACCCCTTCAGGTGGTTAAAACTTCGGCTTAGGTTCTTGTCCATGGCTTACAAAGCTTACTTTCCCACCATTATAAAAGCTTAGCTATGGCACGTTTTATCAATAAGTCTCAAACAGAAATTGGCGAATCGCCATTTGAATTACGCTTTCGCGGAACTAAAAAATCAGATAAAATTCTATTACGTGTCATTGATTTTGATGCTGAAAACGTAGAAGAGTGCAAGCTGAAAGAGTTCAAAGAGATTTCAAGATACATTGATAAAGAGACCATTACATGGCTAAATGTGGATGGACTTCACGATCCAAAGCTGATGGAGCAAATTGGCGAAGTGTTTGAATTTGATCGTATGATTATGAGCGATGTGCTCAACACAGATCAGCGGCCAAAAGTGCAGGAATACGAACATTGCCTTTTTGTGTCATGTAAAATGCTCACCTTTAATGAGAAGAAAAACCAGCTGATTTCTGAGAACCTCAGCTTGATCATTGCCGACAAGTTGCTCATTAGTTTTCAAGAAAAACGTGGCGATGTGTTTGAGCCTGTGCGCGAACGCATCAGAAAGCAAAAGCGAAAAATAAGAAACTCAGGCACGGACTACTTGAGTTTTGCTTTGCTCGATATTGTGATTGACAACTACATCTTCATCCTGAGTTTGATGGGTGAGCGCATTGAAATGATTGAAGAAAAGTTGATCAATAATCCAACGCCAGATGTATTGCGATTAATTAATGAATACAAGAGAGAAATTAATTTCATGCGCAAAAACATTTTGCCTGCCAAAGAAATGGCCATGGCTTTGGTGAAATCTGATTCTGAATTTTTGGATGATGAAAATGTGGGTGTTCACCTTAAAGAATTGCTCGACAACATCAATCAAGCCGTTGAAATCAGCGACAGCTACCGCGAAATTCTGAGCGATCAGCTCAATATTTATCACATGACACTCAGCTCAAAACTGAATGATGTAATGAAATTCTTGACCATTTTCTCGGTCATTTTTATTCCACTCACATTTATAGCCGGCATTTATGGAACCAATTTCGACAACTTGCCTGAGTTGCATTTCAAATACAGCTACTTCATTATGTGGGGCGTAATGATCAGCATTACACTCGGCATGATCTTCTATTTCAAAAAGCGCGACTGGTTTTAGGTTTTTCTCTAGCATTTTAATTTCAAATTTTCATTCAGAATAGGTCTTCTGCTTCTTATTCTATAAACTTGGCTGTGCAATGAATTAAAACATACAGCTTGATATGGATTTAAGAATTAAAACCTTTGAAGAATACAAAGAGAAATATGCGTTGAGCGTAGCGCAGCCTGAACAGTTTTGGGGCGAAATAGCTGACACGTTTCAATGGAACAAGCCATACGACAAAGTATGCGAATGGGAATTTGATTCTCCAGATATCAAGTGGTTTGCCAACGGAAAACTAAACATCACCGAAAACTGCCTCGACCGACATCTTGAAAGACGTGGAAACAAACTCGCATTGATTTGGGAACCTAACGATACCAAAGAGCGCTTTGTTCGCTGGACTTACAAAGAATTGTATGAGCGTGTTTGTGAGTTTGCCAATGCGCTTAAAGCGCAAGGAATAGCAAAAGGCGATCGTGTGATTATTTACATGCCCATGATTCCTGAAGCTACCGTGGCTATGTTGGCTTGCGCTAGAATTGGAGCCATTCACTCTGTGGTATTTGCAGGCTTTTCGGCCACAGCCATTGCCGATAGAATTAACGATGCACAAGCAAAAGCGGTCATTACAGCCGATGGTTTGAACCGTGGCGCTAAGCAAGTTCCACTAAAACGTGTTGTAGACGAAGCGCTGCAACACTGCACCAGCATAGAAACGGTGATTGTTTTTAACTGCGTGGATTGGTCGCCAAACATGGTAGATGGCCGAGATATTTGGTGGCACGATGCGGTAAAAGGCATGGACAAACATTGCCCAGCCGAGCAAATGGATTCAGAAGACATGTTGTTCATTTTGTACACTTCGGGTTCAACCGGAAAACCAAAGGGCGTGGTGCACACTTGCGGTGGATATATGGTGTATGCGGCTTATTCGTTTCAGAATGTGTTTCAATACCAAGAAAGCGACATTTATTGGTGTACAGCCGATGTGGGCTGGATTACAGGACACACATACATTGTTTACGGACCACTGCTTTCGGGTGCTACTACCATGATGTTTGAAGGCGTACCAACTTATCCTGACGCAGGCCGTTTTTGGCAAGTGTGCGATAAGCACGGAGTCAATATTTTCTACACCGCGCCAACTGCCATTCGCGCGTTGATGGCCTATGGAGACGATCACGTATTAAGCTACAGCCTAGATTCATTGAGGGTTTTAGGCACCGTGGGCGAACCGATCAACGAAGAAGCTTGGCGTTGGTATCACCTGCATGTTGGTAAAGGAAAATGCCCAATCGTTGATACGTGGTGGCAAACCGAAACAGGCGGAATCATGATTTCTGGCTTGGGTGATTTAAGTCCGCAGCGACCTGCACATGCCGGTTATCCGTTACCAGGAGTTCAGCCAGTGTTGCTAGATCAAGAAGGCAAAGAAATATTGGAAAATGGGGTAGAAGGTTACTTGTGCATCAAGCATCCATGGCCATCTATTTTGCGCACTACTTATGGCGATCACGAGCGATGTAAAATCACGTATTTCTCGCATTACAAAAACCATTACTTCACTGGCGATGGCGCCAAGCGTGACGAAAACGGCATGTACCGAATCATAGGTAGAGTAGATGACGTGATCAACGTGAGCGGCCACCGATTTGGAACAGCTGAAATTGAAAACGCCATCAACGAAAACAAGCATGTGATTGAAAGCGCGGTAGTTGGCTATCCGCACGACATCAAAGGACAAGGAATTTATGCTTACGTAGTGTGCGAAACCATGCCCGAAGATCAAAACGAAGCGCGTGCAGAAATCATTGAAACCGTAGTTGAGCAAATCGGTAAGATTGCTAAGCCTGAAAAAATTCAGTTTGTGTCCGGTTTACCGAAAACCCGTTCTGGAAAAATCATGCGCAGAATCCTCCGTAAAGTAGCCGAAGGCGAAGCCGACAAATTGGGTGATGTTAGCACATTACTCGATCCAGATGTGGTGGACGAAATTGTGAAAGGAGCGCTTTAATTAGTAGTTAGCGGATAGTAGTTAGTATGTAGTAGGCAGTGCGCAGTTAGCAGTAATCAGCGGACGGGGTGTGTTAGAATAAGAGCACTACGCCAACAATTATAAAACAAGAAGAGGAAAGCGAGCCATTGCTTTCCTCTTTTTTGAATTCCAAACAATCTTTGAAAACGAATTTAGAACTTGAATTTTGGAAAAGTTGGAAAGAATTTCAAGCCTCACTCTAGCAATTATTTGACCCCGCGAAATATTAAATAGAATTTATTCATCACATAGACATGAGGTAATGTGATGGATGAAATTACAATGAGCAGGCAATAACCGTATGTAAGGTTGAGGAATTGAAAATAAATGGCTGCGAATAATATCAGGATTCCGGCTATAGAGAAAAGGGTAAATGGTGCCACCATCTTGATAAACTGTGTGATGGAGTTTGCTTCTTTTTGAGCTGCTAAAAACCCGTATTCTTCTCTCAACACTTTAAAGGAATGAAGAATGACAAAGTAAAGTGTGAAACCAATTATAAGTGGCATAAAGTAAAAACTCACTAAAATAAGTGCGAGCACTAAGACTTCTATCATAAAATCGTAAAGCATCAAAGACCTTTTGATCGCAAGAAATAGCATAATGAACAAGGTAATTGAGCAAGAGCCTAACAAAACATAAAGCATGTCTTGTCTTTGGTGCAAAGGATCGAACACCGCAAATTCTGGAGTCGATTCCATAATGAGATATATTTCATCTAAATTGAAATAGATCAGAGAAGATAGTATGGTTATTCCCCAAAAAATAAATAATAATAGGTGAGGTATAGACTGTTTTTGGAAATAATGATTGAACTGTGATTGTCCGAAATGATAAGCTGACAAAATCAAGAAAAGGATGTATGAAAAACTTGGGAATGCCCACCAGAGAAGGACGTTCAATCCGATGATAATCAAATAAACACTTATGAACTGGGCATTGCTCATGCGCTTATCTCGCAAATAGAGTACATTATCAATGGCACCATGAGGAATTCCTAAAAAAAGAATAAAAGGGGTGCAAATGATCAATTGATAAGACGATTCAATTTTGTCTGCGCTTAATACAAAAGGCAGAAGTAAAAAGAGACATGAGATAAATATAAAGGTGGCTTTGTTCACGTTAAAATATAAGACCTCACACTAGATGATGAGTAATCCCAAAAATTAGACTGTAGTTGTTTTTTCTTTAGAACGAATCGCAATGTCATATACCACTAATCCAAAATCAATTTTGTTTTTGGTAGCTGCAATGTAATAGAATAAATTCAGTGAATCTCTGTCCATAAGCTTTTCGATTTTTTTAAGTCATGAAGTAAAACATCAACAGTCCTTTTCTCAATATCATTGGTCGTTTCTGTTTACAAAAAAAGATTGTGGTAGCGATTATTTGGAAGAACTAGATGAGTTCATTTAAATAGACAAACACATATTAGCATGGTTTGTTTTTTTTAGTTTGTGAGAAAGCTAGGAATTGAAAGGCTTTTTAAAACATTAGTATTTATTGTTGTTCTAATGATTTTTTTGACATTTAACGCATGCTCTAGAAGTGATTTAAGGAGAATCAACATTGAGGAAAAATGTCATTTCTTTTTGCTTTTGGGAAGCACTCCAGCCATTGGTTTTATGTATGAGCGCGTGTTGTCTAACAAATTGACTGGCCAAATTGATTTAGGTGTTGTAAGCTTAGGAGCAGGAGTGAAGTACTATCCTTGAGAAATGAAAACGAACAAGTTATTACCTTAAAATGGTTTTGTTGCATCAGCTTCGCCTTCTTATAATGACACTCGAAGGGCAAGGTTTTGTGGCATACATTCCATTCGGTTTGAGCTATTTTGGTAAAAGAAGGTGCAGTATTGGAGCTAATCTAGGCCCAGGAACCAGTTACTTTAATCTAGAGAAACTTTTTATTTACGGTAGTGTGAATATTGGATTGCGATTTTGAAATTTTAGAATCTCGGGCAATCAACTATCCAAAAACACTTTATAACTTATAAATTACGCCAAAAAAGATCGAGAGAACACCGCGTTAATCTCGGTTCACCTTGTTTAATTGTGCTTCAATATCTCTCAAGTGCAGACTCAAGGCATAAGTAGAAATTTGAATTTCTTTGATCAATACGGCTAATGACAATATGAGTAGTAGCAGGGCAATACCAAAGCACCAAACAGCCAGAGATTGCAGCTTTACATAGATCAAAAACATAGTTAGTACACATAACAGTAAGCTTGTGATGCCAAATATTTGCATGTACCGGGTCAAGTTGAGTCTGAGTTTTAGATTCTTGATTTGCTCTAAAAGCGAATCATCCTTGTTTTCGAGAAACTTGTCTTTAAGTCCTCTTACCACCGCAGCATAAGCCAGAAACCGATTGGTATATGCCAGCATTATGAGCGAAATAGCCGAAAAGAGCAGGGCAGGTGTAGTAAGGGTAAGTTCTTCCATGAAATATGATGCTTGCTAAGTTTTGCTAAATGAGTAAGCGTTCAAAGATCATTAATTCTGTTGTCTAATGCCGAATTAAGACTTTTTGTTGGAATGAATTTTCGAGAATGTAAGAATGCCTAATGAAGAAAAAACGCAATGGATTAAAGGCTTTACTTGAGAAATAAAGCGCTTAGGAATTTCGCTTTCAAACTGATTTTTAAGAATTAACCAAAAATTAAGAATTGAATGCTTTGGCTTTGTTCAGCGTATTAGAAAACTAGCTTAGCTTCGCCCCTTCAAATGACACGCGCATTTATCAAATACGTTTTAGCGCTTAGCTTAATCCTTTTTAGCGGAATAGGCAAGATAGCAGCAAATACTTTGTTGCCAGCGCCTGCTGTGGTTCATGATGTTTTTCAGATCCAAGAAGATGCTGACTTAACCGTTTGCAGAAATGCAGAGCTCATTTGTTACAACTCAACTACTTCTCATCTTACAAAAGGCCATGGAATTGATGCCGTGGAAATAGAAGAAGAGGAAGACGAGCGATTTTCTACTAAAAAACACATCACAAGTGGAGTTCCTTACACTGCACTTTTTAACGCACTCTACTTAGGTGTTTTTCAAGACTTTGAATTGACTCATGCTTCGTACAATGACGAGGTGCCCTTAACTGAATCGCTGCGCCCCTTATACATTGCGTACAGCGATTATCGACTTTAGTTTTTTCTTCTTTTGAGCAAACATCCATCGTTTGTTCTACCAACCAAACCAACTGCGACTAGCTTGTTAGCTTGCATTCGTGTTCAAAGCATTTTTTGGTCTTATCCGTTTGCTTTCTAGTAGTTTATCGCAGATTCTATTCAACCAAATCAACAAATTTTATCGTCTTTTTTAAGTTAAGTTATTATGAGGAAATTACTCATTCTAGTGGGATTATCAGTGGCTATCATTCAAACCAGCTGTAGTTCGCATCATGAAGAACATGAACAAGAAACCAAGTATCTAATAACCTCTCCGGTGAAAATGGATACGACACACACGCGAGATTATGTGTGTCAAATACACTCAATCCAACACATTGAAGTGCGCGCTCTAGAAGAAGGATACCTTCAAGAAATATATGTAGATGAGGGCCAACATGTGAAAAAAGGCCAATTACTCTTTAAGATTCTGCCGCTTTTGTATCAAGCAGAATTACAGAGCGCCAAAGCCGAAGCTGACTTTGCCGAAATAGAATACCTCAATACCAAGAACCTGGCCGACAGCGAAGTGGTTTCTCAAAACGAGCTTGCCATGGCAAAAGCGAAGTATGATAAAGCAAAAGCACAGCTTTCTTTAGCTTCAGTGCATTTAGGTTTTACCGAAATAAGAGCTCCGTTTGACGGAATCATCGATCGCTTTCAAGTACGATTGGGTAGCTTAATAGAAGAAGGTGACTTGATGACAAGCCTTTCTGACAACAGCCAAATGTGGGTTTACTTTAACGTGCCAGAAGCCGAATACATTGAATACATGAAGAACTCAGAAGCCAAGAATGGCCGAAAGGTGAGACTGATCATGGCCAATGGCGAACAGTTTGAAAGCTTGGGTGAGATAACGACCATCGAGGCAGATTTCGACAACCGAACCGGAAACATTGCTTTTAGAGCAACATTCCCAAATCCTCACGGATTGCTTCGCCATGGCGAAACGGGAAACATCATGATGGATACGCGCATTTATAATGCACTGCTTATTCCGCAACGCGCTACGTTCGAAATCATGGATCAACGCTATGTGTTTTTGCTAGATGACGAAAACGTGTTGCACACCACCAGAATAAAAATTGGGGAAGAATTATCGCACCTTTTTGTAGTGTCTGACGGATTGAAAGAAGGCGACAGAATATTGCTAGATGGCATCAGAAAGGTGAAAGATTCAGAGAAAATAGCCGTGCGTTTTGCAAATCCTGATTCCTTGATTGTGAATCTGGATATGTACGCAGAATAAATCCTCATAATAAAGAGTAATCATGTTTAGTAGATTTATTCACAGACCAGTGATGGCGATTGTTATCTCCATCATCATCATATTCTTGGGCTTGCTGTCCATAAACCAGCTCCCAATTTCGCAGTTTCCTGAAATTGCGCCAACCACGGTAAACATCTTTATCGCTTATCCCGGTTCTAGTGCTGATGTACTTACCAAGTCAACCTTGATTCCACTAGAAACGGCCATCAATGGAGTAGAAGGCATGCGTTACATTGCTTCTGATGCAACCAGCGCTGGCGAAGGAACCATTCGTGTAATCTTTGAACCTGGCACTGATCCAAACCAAGCCGTAGTGCGCGTGAAAACACGTGTTGACCAGGTGATGACCTTATTGCCTCCGTTGGTTCAGCGTGAAGGAGTAATCATCACCCCAGTGCAGCCAAGTATGTTGATGTATGTCAATCTATACAGCGAAGACGGTGAAGAAATGGATGAAAAATTCCTTTATAACTATGCTTACACTAAGGTTATACCTGAGATTCAACGGATCAATGGTATTGCTCAAGCACAGATTTTGGGAAGTAGAAAATATGCCATGCGTGTTTGGTTAAAACCAGATCGAATGCGTGCTTACAGTGTTTCCGCTGAAGAAATAATGAAGGCAATGGAAGAGCAAAGTGTTCTTGCTCGTCCTGGTCGTTTGGGCCAAAGTTCTGGTATCAAATCGCAATCGCTTGAATATGTGTTGGTTTACCAAGACAGATACAACGAAGCCGAACAATACAAAAACATCATCATTAGAGCCAATGAAGATGGCGAGTTGCTGAAGTTGAAAGATGTGGCGGATGTAGAGCTTGGAAGTGAGTTTTTTGACATTTACTCCAACCTTGATGGTAAGGCTTCTGCATCTATCATGTTGAAGCAAACCTTTGGTAGTAATGCCAGTACGGTAATTGAAGATGTAAAAGAAAAGCTGAAAGAACTTGAAGAAGATATGCCTCCAGGCATCGAATACAAGATCAGCTATGACGTAAGCCAGTTCTTAGATGCATCTATCGAGCAGGTAATTCACACGCTGCGCGATGCATTTATTCTGGTAGCCATTGTAGTGTTCTTGTTCTTAGGAGATTGGAGATCTACTTTGATTCCAATTATTGCCGTTCCTGTTTCGTTGATTGGTGCATTCTTCGTAATGCAGCTGTTTGGTTTGTCTATCAATTTGATCACCCTTTTTGCCTTGGTATTGGCCATTGGTATTGTGGTAGATGATGCGATTGTGGTAGTGGAGGCCGTTCACGCTAAAATGGAAGAAGAAAATCTTTCGCCATACAATGCCGTGAAAAAAGTAATGGGCGAAATTGGTGGAGCTATCGTGGCGATTACCTTGGTAATGGTTTCTGTTTTCATTCCTATTTCATTCATGACAGGACCTGTTGGGGTTTTCTACCGACAATTTTCCATTACGATGGCTGGTGCAATCATCATTTCGGCCGTTGTTGCGCTTACCCTTACACCCGTTTTGTCTGCTATGATTTTGAAAAACAATCATGGTAAACCACGCAGAAAATCACTCGTTGACAAGTTCATCGATTGGTTTAACCGCGGTTTCGAAAAACTAACTGGCCGTTATGTAAGTATTCTGAACCGCATCGTAGCCAGAAGAATGCTCACGTTTGGAGTGTTGGGTGTGTTTTGTGTGGGAATTTATTTGACCAACGAAGTATTGCCTGCGGGCTTTATTCCTAGTGAAGATCAAGGAACAATTTACGCCATTATTCAAACACCTCCTGGTTCTACACTTGAGCGTACAAACCAAGTTGCGCGTGACTTGCAGCAAATTTGCGAGGAGATAGATGGAGTAGAGTCAGTGGCGTCTTTGGCCGGTTATGAAATCATGACAGAGGGCAGAGGTTCTAATGCTGGAACATGTATCATCAACTTAAAACCTTGGTCGCAACGCCATCAAACCGTGACAGAAATCATGGAAGAACTGGAAGAAGAAACCAAAAACTTAGGTGCTGTTATCGAGTACTTTGAGCCACCAGCCGTACCTGGTTTTGGTTCATCAGGTGGTTTCTCTTTGCGATTGCTTGACAAAACAAACGGTACAGATTACCATGAGTTTGAAAGAATAAACAATGACTTTATGGAAGCCATGAGTAAGCGACCAGAAATCACAGGTTTGTTCACCTTCTATGCGGCCAATTATCCTCAGTATGAGTTGATTATTGATAATAAAATCGCCATGCAAAAAGGTGTTTCAATAGGTAATGCCATGGAAAACCTAAACATTTTGATTGGTAGTACTTACGAGCAAGGTTTTATCCGCTTTGGTAGATTCTTTAAAGTGTATACACAAGCCGCTCCAGAATATAGGAGATTGCCATCAGACCTTCAAAACTTATTCGTGAAAAACGAAGAAGGCGAAATGGTTCCTTATTCAGCATTCATGAGTTTGAAAAAGCGACTCGGACCTAACGAGATCACGCGTTACAACTTATACAACTCTGCTGCTATTCGTGGTTTGCCGGGCGAAGGCTATACCAGTGGCGATGCCATTCAAGCCATTAGAGAAGTGGCGGAAGAAACGCTGCCAAGAGGTTATGACATTGCTTGGGAAGGTTTGTCTTATGACGAAGCTAGAAGAGGAAATGAGGCCATCTACATTTTCTTGGTGGTTTTGATCTTCGTGTACCTGGTGTTGGCTGCGCAGTATGAAAGCTTTGTGTTGCCGTTGATTGTGATTTTCTCACTTCCTGTAGGTGTATTCGGCTCGTTTTTCCTATTGAAAATACTGGGCTTAGCCAATGACGTGTATGCTCAAATTGGTTTGATCATGCTCATCGGTTTGCTGGGTAAAAACGCGGTCTTGATTGTAGAATTTGCGGTGCAAAGTCAGCGCAATGGAGCCACGGTTTTAGAAGCTGCCATTGCTGGTTCAAAAGCTCGTTTCAGACCAATCTTGATGACATCATTTGCCTTTATCGCAGGTTTGATTCCCTTGGTAATTGCAACAGGAGCTGGCGCTATTGGAAACAGAACCATTGGTTCGTCAGCCATGGGTGGAATGTTGATCGGTACCATGTTTGGAGTGCTCGTCATTCCTGGATTGTACTACATATTCGCTACCATGATCAAAGGCAAATCGCTGATCAAAGAAGAATCGGATGAGCCAATTTCTGAAGAGTTCATGAGATCTTCAGAAGAAGAATCAAACACTAGAAGTTTGATCCGCCAGCTCAATAATCGCATCAAGCGATTGATGAAAAACAAAAAAGATCAATAATCCAATAAATGCATAACGAAATGACACAGAAAATTTTGAAATACATCGCATTGGGCTTGATGATCTTGGCAATCAATGCTTGTAATATTCAGCCATTGGTGCAAAAGCAAGAAAACAAAGCTGTACCAGACGCATATACGGCAGATTCTACGCAGGATTCAACCAATTCTGCAGACATAAAATGGAAAGATTTCTTCAGCGATCCTTATTTAATTGCTTTGATAGATACTGCTTTGGGCAGAAATCAGGAGTTGAATATCATGTTGCAAGAAATCAACATTTCAAACAATGAAGTTCGCGCTCGAAAAGGAGAGTATTTACCTTTTGTTGGGTTATCAGGCGGCTCAGGATTGGACAAAGTTGGTCGTTACACCAGAAATGGTGCGTTGGAGGCCAACAATGAGATTAGACCAGGGCAGGAGTTTCCTGAGCCGCTACCTGACTTCATTTTTGGTGCACAAGCTTCGTGGGAGATAGATGTTTGGAAGAAGCTTAGAAATTCTAAGAAGTCGGCTGTGTTTGAATACTTAGCATCTGTGGAGGGTAAAAACTTCATGGTGACGCATTTGATTTCAGAGATTGCAGATGCTTATTATGAATTGCTTGCCTTGGATAATCAGTTGGTTATTCTAAAGCAAAATATTCAGATTCAGACCAATGCACTTGAAATTGTGAAGCTTCAAAAAGCAGCAGCCAAGGTTACTGAGCTTGCCGTAAGAAAGTTTGAAGCGGAAGTATACAAAAACCGTGGACGCCAGTTTTATATCGAGCAGCAAATTGTAGAAACGGAGAATAGAATCAACTTTTTGATGGGCCGCTTTCCACAGCCAGTGCAGCGCAGCACGTCAAACATCGTTGACTTAAAGCCATTGGCTATTTCATCAGGTTTGCCTTCGCAATTGCTTGCAAATAGACCAGATATCCGCAGAGCCGAAATGGAATTGGAAGCTTCAAAGTTGAATGTGAAAGCCGCTAAAGCCGAGTTTTATCCATCCTTGAAAATCACTTCAAACTTGGGTTATCAAGCATTTAATCCAAAGTTTTTATTGTCTACGCCAGAATCTATTATTTATGGTTTGGCAGGCGAGTTATTGGCTCCGTTGGTAAACAGAAATGCCATTAAAGCGCATTTCTACACAGCAAACTCAAAGCAAGTGCAAGCTGCATTTGAATACGAGAAAACCATACTGAACGCTTACATCGAAGTAGCAAATCAGCTTTCTAAAATCAACAACTTAGAAAAGAGCTATGATTTTATGGCAAAACAAGTAGATGCGCTTAATCAGAGTATTAGTATTTCAAACGATTTGTTTGCCTCGGCTAGGGCAGATTATATGGAGATTTTAATGACTCAGCGTGATGCGCTTGACGCGAAATTTGAATTGATAGAAACCAAGAAAATGCAGTTGAACGCTAGAGTTAGTGTGTACAAAGCATTGGGCGGTGGTTGGAAATAATTGAAGATTTGGT
>JANRBI010000253.1 GCA_030727625.1 Salibacteraceae bacterium | reverse complement strand
CAGCCACTACCCGACCCAATATCCATCACTCGAAGATTTTCTTCCGTTTCAAAATCCAATACCAATTGCACCAATTCTTCGGTTTCGGGCCTCGGAATCAAGGTTGCAGGGGTCACTTTCAATTCAAGGTTTCTGAAATACGCATGCTCAAAAATGTACTGCACGGGTTCGTGTGTTTTGAGTCGTTCAATCACCTTTTTCCAAGCATTCATCTCGGTTTCTGACAGCAATTGCGTATTGTGAGCATAAGCCGTAGATCGGTTCCAGCCATGCAATTCTTCCACACACCAATGATATATTTCCATCAGTTCGCTTTGCGAATAGTACTGGGTTAGGCTTTGGTAAAAATATTGACGAAACTGCGCGTGATTCATGCCGCGAAGATGCCAAAATGGAGCTTAACTCATTACATTCGCTCAAAGATGAATCAGCACGAAATTTACATGCAGCGTTGCCTAGAATTGGCCGCGCTTGGTTTAGGAAACACGGCTCCTAATCCGTTGGTAGGCAGCATAATTGTTCACCAAAACCAAATCATTGGCGAAGGATATCACCAACAATATGGTGAAGCCCATGCAGAGGTAAACGCGATCAATTCGGTTGAAAACAAAGCGCTTTTAGCCGAGTCTACTCTATACGTGAACCTTGAACCATGCGCCCATCATGGAAAAACGCCTCCATGTGCCGATTTGATTATCGCGCACAATATTCCGCAAGTGGTAATTTGCAATCGCGATCCGTTTCATGCCGTTGATGGCAAAGGAATAGAACGACTGCAAGCCGCTGGAATAGAAGTCATCACAGGTGTTTTGGAAGATGAAGGCCGCCAAGTCAACAAGCGCTTTTTCACTTTTCACGAGCAAAAACGCCCATACATTATCTTGAAATGGGCCGAAACAGCTGACGGATACCTCGATTACATCAGAATAGCGGATGATAATGAAAAGCCGCTTAAAATCAGCAATGAGCAAAGCAGCACACTGGTGCATAAATGGCGCACCGAAGAAGCTGCAATTTTGGTAGGAAGGCGTACCGCAGAACTTGACAATCCTAGTCTTACCGCGCGCCTTTGGCCAGGAAAAAATCCACTGCGATTGGTGATTGATCCACAATTGGAAGTGCCAGAAGACAGCGCCATGTATAATGATGGGCAACCTACTTGGGTGTTTAATGCTTTGCGCGAATACTGCGAAAGAGAAGTGTGTTTCGTGAAAATCAACGATCCAGCTACGTTCGAACTAGAGATCATGCAATACTTGCATCAGCAAAACATTCAGTCGGTGATCATTGAAGGTGGCGCCAATACCTTGCATCGCTTTATACAAGCTGGCATTTGGGACGAAGCCCGCATCATCACAGGCAATTTGCGCATTGGCGATGGCTTAGCTGCTCCAAGGTTTACCGGAAAACTCAACGACACCATTTTCATAGATAAAGACAAATTGGAGCTTTACACGCGCTTATGATCTACATCATTTTAAGCGTGCTCGCTTCATCGGCTATTTTATTGATCTTTCGCTGGTTTTCAAGCGCTGGCATTAATTCACGCCACGCCATTATGACCAATTATGCCGTAGCATCAGCTACAGGTTTGATTGTGTTCATGCCCAGCGCACATTGGTATAATCAGCCTTGGTTTTGGCCTTCGGCAGCGTTAGGAATTTTGTTTTACACCATTTTTAGAGTCATGGCTAAAACAGCTCAAGAAAATGGCGTAGCTGTGGGTGTGGTTGTCACCAAAATGAGTGTCATTATTCCAGTAATCATTGGGCTTACGGTGCTTGATGAAGGCGCAAACTGGTTTAAAATAGTTGGGATCATTTGCGGCTTGGCGGCAGTGTTTCTCACTACGAATGGTCACATAAAAGGTGGCGCTATTATTTGGCCAGCAGTATTATTTATAGGTAGCGGAATCATTGATTCATTACTCAATCTGTTTCAAGAATGGAGCGTTACCGAAGACGAATTCCCAGTGTTTAGTTCAACCGTTTTTGCCTTCGCATTTTTTACGGCCATTGTGCATCATTTCATTTTGAAAACAGAACGAAAAGTTCAGACAAAATCCATGTTGGGCGGGCTGCTTTTGGGTGTGGTAAATTTCGGGAGCATTTACTTTCTGTTGGCAGCACTTGCCCTACCCGCTTGGGAAAGTTCGGTAGTGTTTCCAATCAACAATTTCGGAATTGTGCTGCTTTCTACCATCATGGCAATGGCACTTTTTAAAGAGCGCCCCAACATCAAAAACTGGATAGGAATTGGATTGTCATTCTCTGCAATTTGGTTTCTTTACCTCGCTAAATGACGCATCCTGATCAATATAAAACGATTCTAAAACCCAGTGAAGGTGATTTTCGCGAACGCGGAAGCAAGTTTTTGAGCTATGCTTTTCATGCTGAAAGTGAGGCCGATATCAAACAAGAAATAGAACGACTGAAAAAACTTCACCCAACGGCAAGGCACTTTTGCTATGGTGCTGTATTGGGCAGCGAACGCACCGAAGAGCGCAGCAACGATGCTGGCGAACCTAATGGCACTGCGGGTTTGCCCATCTTAAATCAAATTTTAAGTGCTGAACTAAAAAACGTTGCTGTAGTGGTAGTTCGCCACTTTGGTGGAACTAAATTGGGAAAACCAGGATTAATTGCTGCCTATAAACTAAGCACTCAATTGGCGCTAGAAGAAGC
>JANRBI010000252.1 GCA_030727625.1 Salibacteraceae bacterium | reverse complement strand
ATGGTGGCCAAATTGCCAAAAGAGCAAATTGACCTTCACCGCCCGATGGTGGATTACGTGATTTTCTTCCGCAACGGATTGGTTATGGCGCGCGAACTCGACTTGATCGATGTGTGGTTTGACAGCGGAGCCATGCCTTTTGCGCAATGGCACTATCCATTCGAAAACAAAGAATTGGTTGATTCTGGAAAAGCTTTCCCAGCAGATTTTATTGCTGAAGGCGTAGATCAAACGCGTGGTTGGTTCTTTACGCTGCACGCAATTTCTACCATGATCAAAGGCTCGGTTGCTTACAAAAACGTGTTGAGCAATGGTCTTGTTTTGGACAAAAACGGACAAAAAATGTCTAAGCGATTGGGCAACGGAATTGATCCTTTCAAAACATTGGCAGAATTCGGTCCTGACGCTACGCGATGGTACATGATCACCAACGCGCAACCTTGGGACAACCTCAAATTCGACTTAGAAGGAATCACCGAAGTACAACGCAAGTATTTCAGAGCGCTACACAATAGCTATTCGTTTTTTGCGCTTTACGCGAACGTGGATAAATTCACGCACAGCGAAGCCGAAATTCCATTGAACGAGCGTCCAGAAATTGACCAATGGGTGATTTCAAGACTCAACACGTTGGTGAAAGAAGTAGAAGACGCTTTTGAAAATTACGAGCCAACGAGAGCTGGTCGTGCTATCCAAGATTTTGTGGTAGACGAACTCAGCAACTGGTACGTACGCTTGTGCAGAAGGCGTTTCTGGAAAGGCGACTACAGCCAAGACAAAATTGCTGCTTACCAAACGCTTTATCGCTGTTTGATCACAGTTGCAAAATTGAGCGCACCAATCGCTCCTTTCTATTCAGATAGTTTATTCTGCGATTTGAATGGCATCACAGGCAAAGAATCAGAAAACTCGGTGCACGTAGCCATATGGCCAGCAGTAAACGAAAGTGAAATTGATGCCGCGCTTGAAGAAAGAATGGCATTGGCTCAAACAGCTTCTTCGCTTACGCTTTCGCTTCGCAAAAAAGAAAACATAAGAGTGCGCCAGCCATTGCAAAAAATCATGATTCCTGTGGTAAACGATGCTTTCGAGCAGCATTTACGACAAGTAGAAGACTTGATTTTGAGCGAAGTAAACGTGAAAGAGTTGGAATATGTGAAGGACGACAACGTTTTCGTAAAAAGCATCAAACCAAACTTTAAGGCTTTAGGGCCAAAAGTGGGTAAGAACATGAAAACGCTTTCAGCAGCTGTAGCTCAGTTCGGTCAAGCCGAAATTCAAAGCATAGAAAGCACTGGAAAAATTGATCTTGATTTAGATGGAACAGCATTTTCGCTTGAGCGTGAAGATGTGGAAATCAGCACGAAAGATATTCCTGGTTGGACAGTAGCTAGCGAAGGCAACATGACCGTAGCGCTTGACATCACCATTTCGCCAGCATTGCGCAGCGAGGGTATTGCGCGCGAATTGGTAAACCGCATCCAAAACCTGCGTAAAGACAGCGGTTTGGAGGTTACTGACAAAATTATTCTTCACGTTGAAAAGCAAGGAGAAATAGAGGCAGCAGTCGTTTCTAATAAAAATTATATTTGCGAGGAAACGCTGGCGCAAGAGCTTCTTTTAAAAGAAATGGTAAATGAAGCCGATGCACAAACCATTGAGGTAGAAGAAGGCGTCTTTACAAAGATTTTCATCAAGAAAGCATAGTAACATGGCAGAAGAAAAAAACAGATATTCAGACGCAGAGTTGGCTGAATTCAGAGCGATTATCGAATCAAAATTAGTAGAAGCCAAAAACGACCTTGAGTTGTTGAATTCATCTATGTCTTTGAAAGACAATAACGGTACAGATGATACTTCACCAACCTTCAAGTTAATTGAAGATGGAAGCGATGTGCTTTCGCGTGAAGAGACTTCTCAACTTGCCGTTCGTCAACAAAAATTCGTGAAGAGTTTGAATGATGCGTTAATTCGCATTGAAAATCGCACTTATGGTATTTGCCGCGTTACGGGCAAGCTTATCAATAAAGAGCGATTGAAGATTGTTCCGCATGCTACATTGAGCATCGAAGCAAAGAATTTACAAGGTTAAACCACACAAAATATCGGAGCTTTTGAAAAAAGCCCTCTTTACCATTCTGGCCGTACTTTTCGCTGATCAAGCGCTAAAGATTTGGGTTAAAACTAACATGTATTTAGGCCAAGAATTTCCTGTGTTTGGAAATTGGTTTATCATACACTTTACAGAAAACCCTGGAATGGCCTTCGGGCTTGAGTTTGGAGGTGAATTGGGCAAAATTGCCCTTTCGCTTTTCAGAATCGTTGCTGTTTTTGTCATTGGCTACTATTTGTTTAAAGCAGCACGCGAAGAAGCAAAAACGGGCCTTGTTATAGCTGGTGCGCTTATTTTCTCTGGCGCATTAGGCAATATTCTTGACTCGGCTTTTTACGGCCTTGTTTTTAACGGAAGCATGCATCAAATAGCTGAGTTTATGCCCGAAGAAGGTGGATACGAAAGCTTCTTGCATGGCCGCGTGGTAGACATGCTTTACTTCCCACTTATTTCTGGTTCTTTCCCTAGTTGGTTTCCTATTTGGGGTGGAGAAGATTTCATGTTTTTCAGACCTGTTTTCAATATTGCTGATACCGCCATTTCTACAGGTATTGGTATGATCATCGTTTTTCAAAAACG
>JANRBI010000251.1:4079-14727 GCA_030727625.1 Salibacteraceae bacterium | reverse complement strand
GATGTGTGCCCAATTGATGACTGATGTGCGTGAAGTAAGCGCGTTCCACTTCCAGTTCTTCAACCAATTCAAGTGCTTGCTGAAGAGTGAAATGAGAGATATGAGTTTCTTTTCTTAATGCATTAAGCACCAAAATTTTACTTCCCTTTATCTTTTCTTTTTCTTTATCCGAAATGTAATTCGCATCAGTAATGTATGTGAAGTCATTTATTCGAAAACCAAGCACTGGTAATTTGTGATGCATGACTTCAATCGGAATAAATTCTTGACCTTGGATATTGAAAGAATGATCCTTTGAAATCTGCTCAAACTTTATTTCGGGAACACCAGGATATTTGATTTCCGCGAAAGCGTAATGAAACTCTTTTCTAAGCGCCTGCTCTACCCGCTCATGCGCGTAAATGGTGACCGGTTGACGCTGAATAAAGTTGTAAGCGCGAACATCGTCCATGCCCGCGACATGATCTTTGTGCTCATGTGTGAAAACAAGCGCTGTAAGCTCGTCAACTTTTGCGCGAAGCATTTGGTATCTAAAATCTGGGCCGCTGTCTATGACAACTTTTGCGCTATCAAACTCCACCAAAATACTCGTTCTTAAACGATTGTCTTTTGGATCAGTACTTTGACAAACATCACATTTACAACCAATTACAGGCACACCCATTGAAGTGCCCGTGCCAAGGAAAGTGATGGTCAAGTTGCTCACTGATTAAGCTATTTCAAGTTGATAAATGAACTTCAACTTATCAATGGTATAGTCGATTTCTTCTTTGGTGGTATATTTTGAAAATGAGAATCGAACAGCTGGTCTATCCATGGGCGAACCGATGGCAGTAAGCACGTGCGAACCAACGTTGCTTCCTGAGCTACATGCGCTGCCTCCTGAAACGGCAATTCCTTCAATATCGAGGTTGAAAAGCATCATTTCGTTCTTATCCGAACTTGGTAAGCAAACGTTTAAAACAGTATACAACGAATCGCCATCAACATCGCCATTGAAACGAACATCTGGCAATATCTCCATGAGTTGCGCTTTCATGTAGCTTTTCAAACCTTGAATGTGAGCCGCATGATGGTCTAATTCAGCGTAAGCAATATCAAGTGCTTTTGCCAAACCCATGATGCCATAAACATTCTCCGTTCCGGCTCGCATGTTTCGTTCTTGCGCTCCACCTCTGATCATCGGATTAATCTTCACATCACTATTGATGTACAAGAATCCGCAACCTTTTGGCCCATGAAATTTGTGACCTGCACAAGTGATAAAATGGATTTTTAAATCTTTGACATCCAGATTATAATGTGCAATCGTTTGAACTGTATCTGAATGTAGAATCGCATCGAATTCAGCACAAATTTCACCTACTTCTTTTAGCGGAAGCAAGTTCCCGATTTCGTTGTTTGCGTGCATTAACGACACAAATGTTCGATCGTTTGTTGCCAACAATTCACGTAAGTGATCTAGGTCTATTCTGCCCTTGTCATCCACATTTACAAGTGAAAGTTTGATCTTTCCTTGCTTAGCCATTTCCTCTAAAGGATACAAAACAGCGTGGTGCTCGATGGCACTAGTGATTGCGTGTTTCAATCCTAAATCTTCAATACTGCACTTGATGGCCATGTTGTCAGCCTCTGTTCCACCACTGGTAAAAATGATTTCGCTTGGCTCGGCATTAATGTGGTGTGCCACTCTTTTTCTTGCCAAATCAATGGCTACGCGCGTTTTTCGCCCAAAAGAATGCGTAGAGCTTGGATTGCCAAAATCATCTTTCATGTAGAAGTACATTTCTTCTACCACTGCTGGATCCATCGCTGTAGTTGCAGCATTATCGAGGTAAACTTTCATGTGTTTCATGGAACGTTTTTCTAAAATATCGAGGAGTTCAAAGGTAGTGGCTTCAAGCTAATCAGCTATCACAAGCTAAATCACTAAACCATACCATTTTATTAATTCACCAATGCCATTAATTCAGTTTCAAATCGCTTGGCTAAGTCTTCTGCTGCTTGCTTACTATCTGCTTCCGTATAGATTCTGATAATCGGCTCTGTGTTTGATTTGCGCAAGTGCACCCAACCGTGCTCAAAGTCAATCTTTAATCCATCAATCGTGTTCAAATTCTCATTTGCATAAGTATCCTGCATCACTTTGATCAATTCGTCAGGATTCATCCCTGGCTTTAGCTCAACCTTGTTTTTAGCCATTTCATAATGTGGATAGGAAGCTCGCAACTCACTCATTGTCCGGCCTTTTTTCACATAGTAAGACAAAAACAAAGCGATACCTGCCAATGAATCACGACCGTAATGCAACTCAGGAACAATGATTCCACCATTGCCTTCACCGCCAATTACAGCACCAATTTCTTTCATTTTAGCAACCACATTCACCTCGCCTACTGCGCTTGCTTCATAGTGCTGGCCTTGCTTTTCTGTTACATTTCTCAATGCTCTTGAAGAAGAAAGATTAGAAACTGTTGGCCCGGGTTTTTCGCTCATGTAATAATCTGCGATTGCCACCAAAGTGTATTCTTCACCAAACATTTCACCTTTTTCGGTGATTAAAGCCAAGCGGTCAACATCTGGGTCTACCACGATGCCTAGATCCACTTTTTCATTCTGAATCAATGCACAGATTTCCGTTAAATGCTGTTTTAAAGGCTCAGGATTGTGCGCAAAAAAGCCCGTTGGCTCGCCATTGATCATTTTCACATTATTAACTCCAAGCGCTTTCAAAAGCACAGGAATTGCAATGGCACCTGTTGAATTTACTGGATCTACAGCTACGGAAAGATTGGCGTTTTTAATGGCTTCAACATCCACCAACTCCATTTTGAGTATTTGCTCAACATGCTTTTCTATCCAGCCATCTTCTAGCCTGTATTGTCCTGTTTTGGTAACATCAGGATAGTTAAAATCTTGCTTTTGAATCATTTCGAGCAACGAAGCTCCTTGAGCGGCATTAATAAACTCGCCCTTACTATTCAATAGTTTCAGCGCATTCCATTCAATAGGATTATGACTCGCAGTAAGAATTATTCCACCATCAGCAGTGCAGCCCGGCACTGCAACTTCTACCGTAGGGGTTGTGCTTAATCCAAGATCAATGACATGCACACCGCTGGCTTGAAGTGTTGCAGAAACTAAATTACTTAACCAACCACCCGAAGGTCTGGCATCACGACCAATAACCACTGTAGGTTGGTCTTTACCGCTTTCTATTTTTATGAATTGAGCAAATGCTGCTGCAAATGCTACTGCATCGTTCGGAGTAAGGTTTTCGCCCGGCTTACCACCAATGGTTCCGCGGGTTCCTGATATAGAAGAAATAAGTGTCATAGGCTTTATAAACGCCCGCAAATATAGATTTTACCGAGGTGAAATATTTTTAGAATTTGTAACGTTTTCCCTCCCAATTGTTGAAATAATTGAACCCGTTTGTTGACCTTTGCAGCAATGTTCACAATTGTGTTGAAAACGCAGTGTGACATGAACCTAAAAAGGACGACCTAATCTTAAATTTGTTAGGAAGCCCTGTGCAATCTATGGAAGAATACGAAGAAAGCCCGTTCAGCAACGAAGATCAAACCAATTTAATTGGCCGTTTTGAGCGGATGATTCAAGAAGGAGACGCAGCTTTTTATGAAGTTGACGACCTTGAATATTTACTCGATCACTACTTATCGCAGCATAGACTTGACTTGGCTACACGCGTTATTGAGACTGCAAAATCTCAATATCCGCACAACAAGCAGTTGAGCATAAAAGAAGCAGAATTGCTTTCTATGACCGATAAACATTCGGAAGCACTTGCTTTGCTTACAGAAGTTGAAAATCTTGAGAATTTCAATCCTGATTTTCACATCACAAGAGCCAATATCTTAAGCCAAACCGGAAGTTATCATAAGGCTATTGAGTCGCTTCACCGTGCGCTTGAGTTTGTAAATGATGACTTGGATATGATTTACATGAACTTGGCCATCGAGCATCAAAACTTGGAGCAGTATCACCAATCCATTGAATATTTGAAAAAAGCGCTCAAGCTGAATCCAGATAATGAGGACGCGCTTTATGAATTGGCTTATTGCTATGAATTGACCCAAGAATATGAAAGCAGCGTGCAATTGTTTGATCAATTGATTGACGAAACTCCATACAATGCGCATGCTTGGTTCAACTTAGGTGCTTCTTACCAGGCTTTAGAAAACTATGAAAAAGCGCTATTTGCTTTTGATTACACCATCTTGATTGATGAAAGCTTTCATGCAGCATATTTCAACAAAGCCAATGTTTTGGTGAAGTTGGAGCGTTTTCATGAAGCAATCGAACTATACAAAAAAGCACTTTCGTTTGAGATTTTAGACTCGCTAATCTATTACTACATCGGTGATTGTTACGATAATCTTGAAGATCACAAAAAGGCCTTGGTCTATTTTGAAAAAGCAATCAAAAAAGATGACACGCTTGCCGAAGCATGGGTTGGCGCAAGCAACTCTCTCGATTTTCTCGAAAGAGAAGTAGAAGCACTTGAATACGCTAAAAAGGCCGTTGAGATAGATGATAGCAATGGTGATTATTGGTGCTATTTGGGCAGTTTACAACAGAAGTATGACTTACCAGATGATTCTATCATCTCTTTCGAAAAAGCAATAGATCTTGGCTACATCGAAGAAGATCTTTGGGAAGAATACAGTGAACTTTGTCTGAAGCTAAAAATGAACGTGATTGCAGAAAGTGCCATTGAACGAGGTTTAGAGCACTTTCCAGACAATTTGTTGCTTCAGCTTTATCAAGTGATCATCATGTATCGCGCAAAAAAAGAGGAGAAGGCGTTTGACCAACTCGTTAATATTTTGATTCAAGACCCTACACTCATTGATGAATTCCTTGACCACTATCCAAAAGGTGTGGAAATAGAAAAAATTCAGTTTTTGATTGAGTCATTGAAATAATCAAACTTAGAAGAACCATTAAGGCAAAGGTTTTTGCCCAAAACAAATATTACTATGAAAGAAATCAGTGTGGCCGAACTAAAGGCTAAAATGGATGCAGGAGAAGATTTCCAATTGATTGATGTAAGAGAAACCAACGAATACGATTATGTAAACATCGGTGGACAATTAATACCAATGGGCGAAGTAATGGGCAATCTTGACCAAATAAGCACTGATAAAGAAGTGATCTTACATTGCAAAAGCGGAGGACGTTCAGGAGCAATTGTAAACGCCTTGATGAGCCGTGGCTACAACAACGTGGTAAACTTGCGTGGAGGCATCTTGGCTTGGGCGCACGAAATTGATCCTTCTCTACCAACTTATTAAAGATTTTTAATTATGAGGTTTCACCTCTTAAACGCTGCAAAAGGCGCTGCTATGGGAATGGCTGAAGTGGTTCCTGGAGTTTCTGGCGGCACCATTGCTTTCATTACTGGCATTTATGAGCGTCTGCTCAACGTAATCAAATCTATTGGACCAGTTGCACTAAAAGGCTGGAAAGAAGATGGCATAAAAGGCTTATGGAAAGCGGTTGATGGCAACTTTGTGCTTTCGCTTTTAAGCGGAATGCTAGTAGGCATTGTGATTGGCGTGTTCTTAATCACCCATCTACTTGAAACCTATCCTCTATTAGTTTGGTCTTACTTTTTTGGTTTAATCATCGTGAGTGCGTTGATTGTTGGTAAAGAAATAAGCCATTGGGATGGCAAAAAAATAATGGCAATAGCTCTTGGAGCTGCCGTAGCATATTACATCACGGTAGCTGTTCCAGCGCCAGGAAACCCAGCTTTGTGGTTTGTTTTTATAAGCGGAATGATTGCTGTAAGCGCGCTTTTACTTCCAGGTATTTCGGGCAGTTTTATTTTGCTTTTAATGGGAATGTACAGCTACATTATCCCAACAGTAAAAGAAGCTTTGAAAACTTTTGAATTGGATAAACTCATCATTTTAGCCGTGTTTGGCGGTGGTATGCTTACCGGAATGATCATTTTTTCACGTGTATTGAGTTGGACATTCAAAAACTACAAAGACACTACACTGGCTATTCTCACAGGATTTTTAATCGGTTCGCTCAATAAAATTTGGCCTTGGCAAGAAGTATTAGAAACCATGACCAAAGAAAGTGGAGAAACGGTGGTGGTGTTTAGCAAAAGCGTATTACCAACAACGTTTAGCGGATTAGAAAGCAATTTTCTTTACGGCAACGAACCGCAAGTAATTGGTTGTATCGTGCTGATGATTCTTGGTTTTGCCACTGTTTTTGTAACAGAGCGCATGGCCAACAAATCTGACCAAGCATGAAAAAATTTGGGTTAATAGGCAATCCTCTAGCCCACTCCTTTTCCGAAAAATTCTTTACCGAGAAGTTTAAGCGCGAATCCATTCAAGATTGCTCTTACAAACTTTTTCCGCTACAGCGAATTGATCAATTGCCAGCTTTGCTCGAAAAAGAGAATCTGCAAGGCTTCAACGTGACTATTCCATACAAAGAATCCGTATTGAGTTATTTAAACCAACTCAGTGACGAGGCAAAGCAAATAGGCGCGGTAAATTGTGTGCTCATCGAAGATGAAAAACTCATTGGACACAATACGGATGTTTTTGGTTTTGAAGTATCGATAAGTCAATGGCTTAACAAACCCATTAAACAAGCACTTATACTTGGTAACGGGGGCAGCGCAAAAGCAGTGAAATTTGCTTTAAAACGCCTTGAAATCCCGTTTGAGATTGTTTCTAGAAGTGGCGCTTTAAATTATGAAAACCTTCCCGCTAGCTTGGTTCATGATTCACATTTGATCATCAACACCACGCCATTAGGAATGAGTCCACAAACCGAGGCTTTTCCCGATATTGCGTATGAAGCAATTGGCAGTCAACACTTTGTATTCGATTTAATATACAACCCCAGCGAAACACCATTTTTACGAAAGTGTAAATTGGCTGGCGCGTCCATAAAAAACGGAGCTGAAATGCTGAAACTTCAAGCTGAAAAGAGCTGGGAGATTTGGTCGAGCAATGATCGACTAAATGACTAGGAAAGAAGTAATTAAGATCTCGGAACGTGAACCGTTCTCAAATACTCTTGCGTTTTGAGCTCTTCGCCTCCTTCAGGCCAATTTTGGGTGTAAATCCAACCCGTAGACGGAGGCAAACTCATCAATATAGAATCTATTCTACCATGAGTATCTAAGCCAAACTTGGTTCCCTTATCGTGTACCAAATTAAATTCTACATATCTACTTCTGCGGTGCATTTGCCACGCTTTATTCAATTCACTCACTTGCTTTTTATGGTTCAATTCCATTAAATGAGTATAAATCGGTGCAAACGAATTGCCCACATCTAGCAGAAACTGGAGCAACTCTTCTTTGGTTTTTCCAGTGCTTTCGGTATTCAATCGATCAAAGAAAATACCGCTAATACCGCGCGATTCTTCTCTGTGAGGAATGTAAAAATATTTGTCTGCCCAAGCAGCAAATTTTGGATAATAACTATTGTCTGTTTTATCGCAGGCTTCTTTCAATTGATGATGAAACCAATCGGCTTGTTCAGTCACTACATAATGCGGAGTAAGATCAATGCCGCCACCATACCACCAAACGTTTTCATTTAATTCGAAATAGCGAACATTCATGTGAATGATAGGCACATGTGGGTTTTCTGGATGCATGACAATAGAAACACCAGTCGCAAAAAAGTCCTTCTCGTTTACTCCAAGGGCAGTTTGCACATTAGCAGGTAATTCACCGTGCACCGCGCTAAAGTTTACTCCTCCTTTTTCTAGAATGGCTCCGCTTTCAATAACTCGAGATCTACCACCACCTCCGCCTGGTCTTTCCCACTTGTCTTCAATAAACTTTCCTTTATTGTCAGCTGTTTCAAGCGCACTACAAATACGGTCTTGCAAAGCTTGCAGGGCCGCTGTTATTTCATCTTTTGTAAGGGCCATTTGCCAACTTCTTTCATTTTAAAGTGCTCATAGCGATACAGCTTAATGCCTGTTGCCTCTACTCCACTTTTATCCATAATTCGCTTAAAGCTATAATCACTTAACAAACCTTGAAACTGAGTTTTTTCAGGATTCTTAAACCATGTTTCACCATGATATGACAGTGCATTGATAAGATAGGATGCCATATCAAATCCTTGTGCGGTGTATTCATTAGGCTCGTAACCATTGGCTTTGTAATAATTGCTGAAAAACTGCTTCACTCTGTAGTTATTGTAGTCTAAATAACTAGGCAGCATCAACGTTACATTCAGCTTTTGAAGATGATTAATGTCTAAATTATCTTCAATTTTCAACCAATCTTCAAGCCCAATTAATGTAATGTGGTATTTGCCCTTGTTACGGAACTGAACATTGTACAACTCAGAGATAAATTGGGTCACAAATACATTGTTCTTTGATGGAACAACAAATACATAGCTACCACTTTCACGCATCCGCATGGTGATTGTTTCATAATTAACATCCCAAAGAGTCATTTCCTTGATGCCCGTTGCTAAGGCAGAATCTGGTAGGTTTTTAGCTTTCGCTAAACGGGTTTTCAAGAAACTAATGTTGTCCACATCTTCCATTTTGCGGCTATTTACAACAACCACATTACTATCAGCATATTCAGAGGCAAGTAATTCGGCCAAGCTTTGCAATTGCATGCTCTCGCTCGGCACCATTTTTATGGCATTGCTTCTATTGAAAAGAATGCGAGATGGTTTTGCAATTGGGCAAATTACAGGAATACCACGACTGGCAAGCACATCGCTCACGTACTGAAATTGATCTGTAAAAAATGGACCAACTACGATGTCAACATCCCTAAAATCGGGCTTGTTCATGATTGCCCTTGCCGCAACAGTGTCTCTCGGTAAATCGAACACACGAATGTCAAGCGACAATGAATCGGTACTTTCTACCAATGAATCAACCGCAAACTGAAAACCTCTTAAAAAGCTCAAAGGAATACGATTGCTGCCGGCAATTTGATACGAAACTGGATTCACCGAATCAGGCTCAATGCTGTTTAGCGGTAGCATCAACGCAATGGTGATTCGTTGAAAAGAAGCAGGAACTTTTGGCTTGAAGATCGATTCGAAATCAGTATCAATTTCTGGAAAAGTTTCAGAAACTGGCGGAGCAACAAATGTTCCTGGAATTCGAATTAGCATTCCTTCTTTTAGGCCAAAAGGCAAACCATTGTTGGCTTCGATAAGGTCAACTTGCTTTACGTCATACTTTTTACTAAGTGCATAAAGCGTCTCCCCTTTAGCTACGACATGGCCTTTCAATGAATCGTGCTTCGCAGCAGTAACTACCGATTCATTTTTTGTTTCGATATCAGCGTACGGAATCTTTATGGAAGTACCAGCTTTCAATCCATCTTTTACCTCTGGATTAGCAGCCAAAATAGCTTCAAGCGTAGTATTATACTTTTTAGAAAGCGAGTACAGTGTTTCTTTTTCACCTACTTCGTAGGTAATAAAGTTTTGATCCGTTTGCTCTTCTACATGTGAAATTTCCTTCTTATTGTCTTTGGTTACCGGAATTAAAAGTGTTTGATTCACCTTCAATCCATCGGTCACCACAATCGGGTTTTCAGCTTTGAGCTCCTCTACAGTTAATTCATATTTTCTCGAAATACCGTATACCGTATTTCCAGGTTCAACTATGTGCAGGTAATACTTCTTGCCGTTTATTTTATGCACTTGCGGAGCCTCATCTTGCGCAAACGAAACATTTGCGACAAGCAAAAGCAATCCAAAAATGAAAGCTGATATATTGATTCTGATTATTCCCATTCAATGGTTGCTGGTGGCTTTGAGCTGATATCGTATACCACTCTATTCACACCTTTTACGTTGTTGATGATTCGGTTTGAAATCTTAGCTAAGAACTCATGTGGAAAGTGAAACCAGTCTGCAGTCATTCCATCCGTTGACGTTACCGCTCTCAAGGCAACTGCATTTTCGTAAGTGCGCTCATCGCCCATTACACCAACACTTTGCACTGGCAATAGAATACTTCCAGCTTGCCAAATTTGGTCATATAAACCATCTTCTTTCAATCCTTCTGTATAGATGAAATCTACTTCTTGCAACACCCGCACTTTTTCTGGAGTAATGTCACCCAAAATACGAATTCCTAAGCCTGGACCAGGAAACGGGTGACGACCCAAAATACTTTTGTTCAAGCCAAGCGTAGCTCCAACTTCACGCACTTCATCTTTGAATAAAGCGCTTAATGGTTCTACTACTTTTAGTTTCATATAATCTGGCAAACCACCAACATTGTGATGCGATTTAATCACAGCTGAAGGACCTTTTACAGATTTAGATTCAATCACATCAGGATAAATAGTTCCTTGTCCAAGCCACTTAACATCTTCAAGCTGATTCGATTCATCATCAAATACTTCGATAAAAACACGACCAATTGCCTTGCGTTTTGCCTCTGGATCAGAAATACCTTTCAAAGCATCGTAAAAACGCTGAGAAGCATCTACACCTTTCACATTTAAGCCGAGGTCTTTGTATTGATGCAATACATCCGCAAATTCATTTTTGCGAAGCAGTCCATTGTCTACGAAAATGCAATAGAGGTTTTTACCAATGGCTTTGTGAAGCAATACAGCAGCCACAGAGCTATCTACTCCACC
>JANRBI010000251.1:0-3979 GCA_030727625.1 Salibacteraceae bacterium | reverse complement strand
AATAAATCCACTTCATGGTTCACAAATGAAAGATTTGCACGACCATATTCACGCTTTGATGAAGCTTGCACTTCGCCACCAAAGTTATGCGCCAAAAATTGAGCACCATAGCACACACCGAGCAATGGTAATTTACCTTTTATAGCAGAAAGATCAGGAACTGGATGGCCTTCTTGGCGCACCGAAAAAGGGCTTCCACTAAGAATTACGCCTTTTACATGTTCATCTATTGCTGGAAAATCATTGAATGGATGTATTTCACAATACACATTCAACTCACGTACTCGCCTCGCTATCAATTGGGTATATTGAGATCCGAAGTCAAGAATCAAAATCATCTCTTGCATGCGCAAATGTAGATTTATAGCGCATTTTAGCGAATGCGAATCTCAAGAAATCTATCATTCGATTATGAACACTTAATAAGCGATAAAAATCGATGATTATTCGTTGGTTTTAAACCTTGATCTGATTGAAAAAATCAAAAGGTCGAAGAATAAATACGCCACTCCAAAGGCAAGACCTTTGATGATTGCATTTGGTTCATTTGCGAAATATGTGAAAGCACCATAACAAACCACTAGCATTATGTATTGCTTCCATTTTTGTTCGAAGCGAAGTCTTAGGTTATCCATCATTTTGTAAACATAAAAAAAGGCTCGCAAAATAGCGAGCCTTTCTAATTATATTATTTCAGAGGCAATTATGCTTTCTTACCAACAAGATTGATTGTTAGCTTAATATCATCAGAAAGAACTACATCTTTCAAATAATGAGCCCAAGCAACACCATATTTTTGACGATCAAAGGTTAAGTTACCAATTGCCTTCATCATGTTACCATCTTCGCTAAATTTAGCATCTTCAAGAACCACTGTTTCTTCATGCGTTTGGCCTTTTACAGTCAAATTACCTTTTACAGTATTTCCGTCCATAGAAGTAACTTCAAAAGATGCCGTTGGAAATTCCTCTACTAAAAAGAAATCTCCTGTTGTTAAGTGACCTACCAAGTCAGCAGCAGGGTGCTCTTCGCTGTAATTCTCATCTTTAGGCTCTATGGTTGTCATGTCAATAGTAAAGTTTCCTCCAACTATTTTTTCGCCTTCAGTCGTTACGCTACCTTCCTTTATTTTAACATGGCCAAAGTGTCCGTAAACTTGCGCTCCGGCAGTGTTGCCTTCCCAACGCACGTTTGAAGACTCAGCATCAACAATCCATGAAGCAGATGCACCTGTTGAATCTACCGCATTAGCAGCATCCTCAGTATGAGATTCACCTGAACCAGCGCATGACACAGCGATCATGCTAATAACAGCAGCACTTAAAAATAATTTTCTCGTTTTCATGTTTTTTAAATTTTATGTTGGCAAATGTATGAAAAGATGTTGCTACACATAATGTGAATACATTATTAATAAATTCAGTGGTGAAGGTTAATTCACCAAACCTTATTACTCGGCAATAACCTTTGTACCAAGATCAAATAAGCTGTAAAAAGGAAGTAATTCTTCGCACCATTTATTTGGTTCGTGGCTATATACCAACCAATTATGAACGCGTTCTTGAGGTGTATCAAATGGAAACAAAGCATTCTTAACTTCCTCAATTCTGTTTGCCGCAATTTCAGCATTGCTTTTGTCATGGCGCAGCACCTTTTTCTGAAGCGCAGTCAATCGTTTCAAAATCCGAATTCTTTCTGTTTCACCACTGACTTTAAGGTTAGTGTTCAATCTTTCAAGCTTGATCAATAAGCCGTCTAAGCTGGTAGAAATTTCCGTGATACTCTGATTAACAATATGCTCGTGCGAACCCTCTTTGCGAACTACTAGTTTGAGTAAATCATCATACTTCAATTTAGCGTCCGAATAATTGAGATCTAATTGTGACAATCTCTTTTGCGTTTTCTCTGTGCTGATCATGACCATATCGCGCAATAAAGCTGCAGGATAAAAGCAATTTACAGCATCAAATACAGGCTTCAATTGTAACCAATAACTTAATTCTCCTGGTCCACCTATATATGCCGCATTGGGCAAAATTGCTTCTTGATACACTGGTCTCAGTACTACATTAGGACTGAAGCGCTCTGGATATTCATCAACCTCAGCTATCAAAGCGCTGCCTTCCCATAAATGCAATGAGTCAGCGGTAGCAAAACCACTTTCGGTTTTTACTAAACGTTCGCGGTAATCATCTAGCATGTAAAACAGGTTGATTTCGCGGCCTTCCACTTGTAAAGAATAGCCCAATTCAGCAAGCTTTTTATTCGATTTCTCTAAAGCCTTGTTCGAAAATTGGACTTCTAATTCACGCTTTATGATTGGCTTGAATTGCGATTTTAATCGACTATCATCTGCATCTATCACCACTACGCCCAATTCACCGAATACGCTGTAAACAAAGTCGCGCGTAGCTTCCGCTAAGTTTTTGTTTTGAGCATAAATTGCATCCAACTTAACAAGCATTTCTTTTTTGAGTGGGTCATTCGCAAAAAGAGCCGATAGTTGCTTTTTAAAATCTGCTAGATGAGAAAGCGATAAATGACCAACAGGCCCTTTTGCGTCTATTTCCCAACTTACTTTTTCATTGTTAATGAAAACATGATTGATTTCTTCAAAATCATGGTCTTCGCTCGCCATCCAGTAAACCGGCACCGCTTCTACTCCACTTTCTTGCAATTTTCGCGAAAGCGCAACAGCCGATAATATTTTATGAAAGAAAAACAGCGGCCCACCAAAAATACATAACTGGTGACCAGTGGTAATAGTCACTGCTCCTGAATTCAGCTTTTTAATGTTTTCAAAAACTGATTTTGATGCGTATTTCGAGGCTCTAGCTTGCGCTGTAAGCACCTCGACTAGCACTGAATAATCTTTGATTTCTGCAGCTCTAGTTTTTGCGGCAGCTTTTACTCCTTCAAGTGTGTGTGCATAGCTGTAACACTCAGAAATATCTTCCTTTTGATCCAAATAATCTTGAACCAATGCTGGAAGTGATGCCTTAAGTGTATTAGCTAATTGCAAAATGTTGAATTTTAAAGATGAAGTGCAATAATCCTAATTTGAACAGACATGAGCTTGTCAAGTTTTCTTAACAGCCGCATTTCTATCCGATTATTCTGCAATAACCCTAGCTTCAAGATCAAAAGCAGTGCAACCTGTAATTTCCACTGTCACGAAATCACCCAATCTTATATAATCATCTCCTGCTGGAATCACTACTTCGTTGTCTACTTCTGGCGAGTCAAATTCAGTTCTACCGATATAAAAACCGCTTTCTTTTCTATCAATCAACACTTTGAGTGTTTGACCAACTCGCGCTTCGTTTTTCTCTAAGCTGATTCCTTCTTGCAACTCCATGATAGCATTTGCTCGCTCTTGCTTCACATCTGCTGGCACATTATCTTCTAATAAATGAGCGTGCGTATTCTCTTCATGACTGTAAGTAAACACACCAAGTCTATCAAACTTGGTTTCTTTTACCCAATTATACATTTCTTGAAAATGAGCTTCCGTTTCTCCAGGATAACCCGTAATCAATGTTGTTCGGATAGCCATGTTCGGATTCACTTCTCGCATTTGAGCTAAGATTCTATCCGTTTTTTCGCGTGTTGTGCCTCTTCGCATGCTCTTGAGCATGTCATCACTTATGTGCTGCAATGGCATATCGAGGTAGTTACAAATCTTTGGATTGCGCGCCATTTCTTCAATAGCATCCATCGGAAAACCAGCTGGATAAGCATAATGTAATCTGATCCAATCGATACCGTCTACTTCCGATAGTTTTTGAAGTAACTCAGCTAAATTGCGCTTTCCGTAAATATCCAATCCATAATAGGTTGAATCTTGCGCAATGAGAATAAGTTCTTTCGTTCCCTGCGCTGCAAGACCCTCGGCTTGCTTCACCAATTGTTCAATTGGAGTAGAAATATGCTTACCACGCATGAGAGGAATGGCGCAAAATGAACAAGGTCTATCGCA
>JANRBI010000250.1 GCA_030727625.1 Salibacteraceae bacterium | reverse complement strand
GCAACGTTGACCATTCGTGGTGCATTTCCAACGTTTGAATACCAGGCAATTGACGCACTTTTTAGAGGAGTTGATTTTTCGATTCGATATGATATGCATCGCTTTCAAATCGCACTTCGAGGCGAAATGGTTCGCGCAAGCGAATTGAAAACGGGCAATTGGTTACTCAATATTCCGAATGATCAATTTGATGTGAATTTGGCGTATAAGTTTTCAGCTAAAAATTGGGGTCCAACTATTTCATTGAGTTCGGTGCTTGCACGCACTCAAGGTCGTTTTCCAGCGGGTGTTGATTATGCAAATCCTCCTTCGGGCTATCTTTTGCTGAACAGCGAAATTTCGGGTGTACTTCCGTTTAAAAACAACCACATAAGCTACAGTTTCAGAGTTGAGAATATGCTGAATCAAGCTTATAGAAACTACCTAAATAGGCTTCGTTATTTTACTGACGAGCCAGGCAGGTCGTTTATTTTATCTATTAGAATTCCATTTAAACATTTTAAAAACAATTAGTTATGAAAAAAAGTAATATCATTAAATTTTTATTGATGGCCGTTTTGTTTAGTGCCTCAGCCGCTGGATGTAAAAAAGATCCAGATAATCCTAACGATCCACAAGATCCGAACAATGAACCAGAGCAAATCACGAAAGTGAAATTGACTTTTACCAATGATTCAACCAATGCGGTCAGTACATTTACTTGGGCCGATGATGATGGAGTAGGTGGTTTAGATCCGATAATTGATGAAATCGTTTTGTCCCCAGCAAGCTCTTACAGTGTAGCAATCGATTTTATTGATGGTTCGGGAGTAGAAGATGAAAGTTTAACGCCAGAAATTACAACCGAGTCTGACGAACACTTGGTTTGTTTTGAACCAAATAGCGAATTGGCCAACAGTATTAGTATTGACAGAACTGATACAGATGGCACGTTTGAAATTGGCTTGACCTCAACTTGGGTTACAGGGCAAGCTGCAGAAGCGGCCATTACCATTTCATTAAAACATCAGCCAGATGGCGCTAAAGATGGCACTTGCACTCCAGGTGAAACGGATGTTGAAGTAATCTTTGTTGTGAAGATTCAATAAGGCAAGTTAATTGCCAAAACGGGTAGACTAGCAACTTAAAAAGCCTTTTGGAAGCTCACCAAAAGGCTTTTTTATTGATTACAATTTCAGGTAAAACGGTGCAAGCAAGTTTTTAGCTTCACTACTATACACGTTTGTTTCACTGTAAAGATTCCATTGCTCTATTTCTATTGGTCGCGGTGCCAACTCAAAAGTTAAAAGCGTCCGATTTTCTTCTTTAAACGGGTTAGGTTTAATATCTAAGATTCTTTTTACATAAAATCCGTTCTCTTTCGCTATCAAGATTGCTTCATTTTTTCTGTCAAATGGGATTATGATTGAAAGCGAACCATTTTCGCTCATCATCAGAAAAGAGAATTGAAAAAGTTCTTGAAAACGTAATGAATCATCATGCCTTGCCAAGCTTTGTTGATCGTTGGCATTTTTAGTGGAATTTGAGAAAAAAGGAGGATTGCAAACTACGTGGTCAAACAATGTGCTATTTTCTTTTTCGAAAAGTTGGAGGCTTTGATTTATAAGTGTAAGCCTATTTGAGAATGAACTATTGGCAAAGTTTTCACATGCTTGAGCTGCACTTTCTGCGTTTATTTCTATGGCAGTAATGCTCGCATTTGTATTGCGCTGAGCCAGCATTAACGCAATCAATCCGCTGCCTGTGCCAATGTCTAAAATATGTTTTGCACTGCTCACATCTGCCCAAGCGCCCAGCAAGCAACCGTCTGTGCCAACTTTAAATCCTGAATGATTTTGAACAACGGTAAATTGCTTGAATTGAAAGGCGTTGGACATGATCCAGATTAAAGTTGAGCGATTAATGTTTTGTACAGCTCAATCAATTTTATCTCTGCTTTGCCTGCCATTTCCATGATTTCGGCAATGTTTAGTGGCTGCAAATTGTCTGGATCACATTCATCAGTAATTACGATAACGGCTGCGCATTGCATGCCGCCATGTTTGGCCACAATTACTTCTGGCACTGTGCTCATACCTACAGCATCAGCGCCAATTCGGTGCAGAAAACGATACTCAGCGGGCGATTCAAGCATTGGACCTATTACCGAAACGTACACTCCTTTTTGCATTGGAATGGACTTTTCTGCTGCAATCGTTTCAATTTTTGATTGAATGCTTTTTGCATAAGTCTCACTCATATCAGGAAAACGAGGCCCAAGTTCATTGTCATTTGGTCCGATAAGGGGATTGTCTGGCAGCAAATTGATATGATCTGTAATCATCATCAAATCACCTTTTTTAAAGCTCAGGTTCATGCCGCCAGCAGCGCCCGAAAGCAACAATGTGTCAACGCCAAGCGCTCGCATTACGCGAATCGGAAACGTAACTTGCTTCATGCTATAACCCTCGTAATAATGAAAGCGACCTTGCATGGCGAGCACTTTTTTACCACCGATTTCACCAAAAATCAACTTGCCTTTGTGCGACTCAACGGTAGAAAGTGGAAAGTGTGGAATATCAGCATAATCAATCACTGTTTGATTTTCGATCTCGTCAGCCAATCGTCCAAGGCCAGTGCCAAGCACAATTCCAACGTGTGCCTCGGTAATATTTTTAGCGTTTAAAAAAGCAACAGCTTCGGCAATTTGAGTGCGTAATTCCATTTGGCAAATGTATTTGTTCAAGTATTATTGAATGGATTATCTACGACAATATTGGGTGATTTAGATCTTTAGTTTTTCATTTACATCTTTCATAATGATCAAGTGAAACCTTATCATTGTTTT
>JANRBI010000249.1 GCA_030727625.1 Salibacteraceae bacterium | reverse complement strand
AAGATCCATAATCAGCGATAAATTCGTTTTCCTTAGAAAAATGTGACGTATGCTCGCGGCCTTCTCTGTCTACGATGGTAACTCTGACCAAGCCACTGAGAACAAAGAAAACCTCGTTCACGCTTTGGTCCTCAACACTGAGGTATGCCTTTTTCAAAAAGCTTTTTCGGTGACAACGGCTCTCCAGCTGAACCATTTCTGAAGCAGAAATAGTGATCAATTGGCTAAGTGTATTTCTAAAAGAACCGAAGCTTATGTCTATATTTTTCGGGTCAGTTGTCATTTGCTTGGCATCGTTTTTTTGAAATTACACAGCTTCAATCTATTATTTTTTAAAGATTTCTAATTTGTCAAGCACCCTTTCCCAATGCTTAGCCCACGTAAAATTCCAGCTTTGACGCATGGCCATTTTACGATGTTCTGCATCTGAACCTTGCTCCATCAACTGCATTAAACCATGCTCAATAGCATCTATGCTTTTTGGGTCGCAAGCTATGGCTGTGTCGCCCGTAATTTCAGGAATTGAACTGTTGTCTGACACCAAAACGGGGCAGGCACAAGCCATCGCTTCAAGCACTGGAAGACCGAAACCTTCGTACAAACTGACATAGCAAAACCCGTGTGCTAAGGTGTACAGCGCGGGCAAATGATCTTCGCGCACAAAACCTGTAAAATGAATTTGATTAGCACAATGCTCAGGAATATCAAACGCATTCCACTTCCAACCTTTTCGGCCAGCTAATACCAAATGATAAGATGATCGAATTTGGCGTGGCAGCTTTGCATAAGCCGCTATTAATCTCGGTATGTTTTTGCGCGGCTCAAGGGTACAAACGCTCAATAAAAATTGTTGATTCGGAAGATTGTATCGCTCCTTTACCAATGCTACCAAATGCTGGTTTTGAATCGGGAAAAATACGCTCCGATCTACGCCTTCGTGATTGACTATCGAAGCTAAATCTCGCGCCTCTAAATCTTTTGATGTATGACTGGAAACGGAGATGAAGTCTGCCTGGTTTTTCACCGAAAATTGCATCCCAAGGCTTGTTCTATCAATATTATTAGCTTCATGAAATTGCGGATGCGTTTCGTGCGAAAGATCATGCACAACTGTGGTCAATCGTTTAAAATCATGGCCTTTAAAGTGTAAATAATTCTGCGGAAGCGTCAGTAAAGCACGATCAAAAACCACGTTGTTTCCTTCGTCACTTTTTGTTTTTCTGAAGTTTAAAAATGAGCGTACAGCAGTTAATGGAATCGTCTTCGCCAGCTGGTTGTATGTACTGTTTGGCAAAACGATTTTCAATGCATTTTTCGCCCAAAACAACATGCCCGATTCTATCGATTTGTGCTCAATGCCTTCTTTGTCAAGCGCTTCATCAATGGTTAAGATTGCACCATTCACGAGCGCAAAAACCTGAAGTTGCCGAAGCGGAAAATCAGCTGCTGTTTTCAGCAATTCAAAAACGTAACGTTTTATGCCATCAAAAAAAGGTTCACTGAGTTTTGAAGCTTCGATCAACAGCGTTTTTGACGAAACTTCTAGAGGTTCTTTCAAACCACATTTCACTTGAAAATCAGCTGAAATCGATGGCAAATCAAATGCATGACTGCCGTCAATTCTATAGCCAAAAACCTGCATACTTTCTCCATGCAAATGCCAAAACAAATCGTGTTGTTCAGCCGACATTTCTGTTTGCCAACCGTTCACTTTTCCTTTTCTAAACCAATGCAAACTCAAGTCTTTCCCGATGCTTTTCCCACTTCCGTAGATAGCTGAGCCCGCTTGCAAATCGGCAAACGATGGCAATGCCTCTATCTTGGGCGCTGGCAAATCAAGAAATGGCCGTAATCGCTCTACCTGTGCAATTGGGTTTTCAATCAAATCTTCAAATCGGATAACAATTGCAGCTTGCTTCACCCATGTTTTGGTATGCTTGCTCCAACCGCTAAAATGGCTGCCTTCTGCTGCGTAAGTGGCTTCCGCCAAATTCTGATCAAAGTCGGAACCAACCGCAATCACATCACTGCGGTGATGCGCCAAAGAAACCACCGCGTCTCTTCCATCCCGAATCAAATAAACAATTGGGCGTTGCAATAATGCTTCTGGCAATTGATGTGGCAACAAATGCGACTTTACCACCAATGCGCTTTCCCAAACAAGATCTGGCCCATGAGCTTCGTCATGATAGGTTTTTGAAGCAATGCCATAGACATGATGCAACACGTTCCGTAAAAACGTATTGCCACTGCGTGGATATGAGATTAATGAAATCAATCAGCTTTTAATCTGACCAAAGATGGCGTTTTCTTATGCTAAGTATAGACCTTTGTGCTGATGAATACACTCAAAATTGCCCGATCGTTTATTTTACCTGTGATCTACTTTGTGGTGGTGCCTGCTATTATTCATTATCGCTTAGAAATGTTGCACTTTCAAAACCTATTTTCTACGATTGTCGGATCACTTTTTATCTTCACGGGAATTGGCTTTATCACTTGGACCAACGTGTTGTTTGTATCGTTTGCAGATGGCACTATGTTGCGACTTGACGCACCTAAAAAAATGGTAGTACTTGGGCCATTTCGTTATGTGCGAAACCCAATCGCAATTGCGATGATCACTCTTCTTTGGGGCGAGGCAATGCTCTTTGGCTCACTCTTTATTTTCGGTTGGTCTATCGTTTATTTCATTTTGATAAACGCTTACATTTTGTACAAAGAAGAACCAGAGCTAGCGCAGAAATTTGGTGACGCGTATCTTCGTTATAAGCAGGTTGTTCCTCGTTGGATTCCGCTTGATAAAGCAGTAGAATTTGATCCCGAAACTGA
>JANRBI010000248.1 GCA_030727625.1 Salibacteraceae bacterium | reverse complement strand
GGTTCCACCTTGAAGTCTGCGGCCATCAATGCGCAAAGGCGGATAGCCTTCTTTTTCGAGGTATGTGATTTCTGCGCCTAACTTTCTGAGTGCGTCAACCAAAATGTTGATTGGTCGGTTTTTCATTCGGTCACTACCGGTCAATATTTTTTCGCCAGGTTGCGAAGCATAAAATGCAGTGAGAAATCGCATGGCTGTGCCCGCGGGACCAACATCAGTGATGATTTCGTTTCTATCTAGCGCGGCTTTCAACACTTCCGTGTCTTTGGCTTTACTCAGATTTTTTACCGAAAAATGGGTTTGGGCAAGCGCTTCAATAATTAAAATACGGTTGCTAATACTCTTAGAGGCGGGCAAGTTTATGTTGCCTTTTAACGAATGTGTTTTTGCCTTAAGGATGTATTTCATTGGTGAGCCGATGTTGCGCGAAATCTATTGATTTCAAGATGATTTCATCTGAAACATGAATACCGAGCGTTGGTTCTCCAATATTAGAAATCAAACTGAATGTAATACGACCTTTTGTGTTTTTTTTATCGTTAAGCATGTGTTGCATCATTTGCGTTTTGTCCATCTTGTTAAGATGATTGAAACGATAATTTGATGTCAAATAGCTTGAAATTTCATCTAAAGTGCTTTCGGCAAGACCGGCACATTCTTTCGAAATGTACAATTCGGCCAACATGCCAAAAATCACGGCTTCGCCATGTAGCAGTGGGTTTTCACTTTCGTGAGAAATAGCTTCGATTGCATGGCCAATTGTGTGCCCAAGATTTAAGCTTTGTCGCACACCAAAATCGTGGCTATCGCTCTCTACAATGCGTTGCTTTATGTTCATCGATTGCAGCAATATCTTGGCATTGTTAGCGCAATCAGTTAAAGGTTTTGCGAGCAGTGTTTGCCAAAGCGATGCGTCAGCAATTAACGCGTGTTTGATGGTTTCGGCAAAACCACTTTCTATTTCGCGAGCAGGAAGTGTGTTCAAAAACTCGGGATCTACCAACACGGCTTCGGTTTTATGAAACGTACCAATTTGGTTTTTCACACCGCCAAAGTTTACGCCTGTTTTTCCGCCAATAGCAGCATCGGTCATGGCTAAATTGGTGGTAGGCACATAAATGGTTCTAATGCCGCGCTTGTATGCACTTCCTACAAAACCACCAAGATCCGTCAACATTCCTCCACCCAAGCAAATCAAAATGGTGCTACGATCGGCTTCGCGGTGCATCAATTTGGTCCAAAGCTGCTCGGCTTGTGCCAATGTTTTGTTGGCTTCTCCAGCTTCAATTTCCCAATGGGTAAATTGGCTTGCGCGCAAATATTTTGATTCAAAAAGAGGTAAGCAATGCTTGCTAGTATTGGTGTCGGTAAGCACAATTATGCGGCCCGCAGCCATAGTATCAATGAAGTGATTCCAATCACCAATAGAATGAATAATGTTGGTTTTGTTACTCACAATGGCAGTCGGTTGGGTGCTGCAAATCGCGCATGCTGATGAGGGTGTGTTGCTTGTTCGTGTCTTTTTCTACTTCTGCCTCAAGGTGCAAATCGTCTGTTTTCAAATACACCAAGTAGCGATAAGGGTTGCCACCTGGATTTAAACTCTTGTTTTCAGAATCAGTAAAAAGTGACATTAGCAAAGAATCATTCAAGGATAAACAAGCTTGAAAACAAGCCAATTTTTCGCTGTGCATGAATATGGAGTCTAGTCTAATGTCTTCTAAAATGCGTTGCTCGGGTGTCCAAATGTCTAAATCTCTTGAATCGTCTCTTCCAAACATGAAATAAACTAAAACTAAACCAATGGCAAATCCGGTGAGGTAAACACGAACTCTACGTAACATACTAATCTTCTAATGGTCGAGTAATGGTGTTCCAAAGCAAATCTTTCAGTTGGTCAATATTTAATTGACTGATCGATGAGAAGAACAAATGTGGAAGTCCTTTCGGAAATGTTTTCGAGATCATTTCCATCAATTCTTGATCGAGCATATCAGCTTTAGAAATACACACCACGTGGTCTTTATCCATCAATTCTGGATTGTATTTCTCTAATTCGTTTCTCAGAATTTTAAACTCTTTGTAATGATCTTCACTATCGGCAGGAATCATAAACAAAAGCACAGAATTACGTTCAATGTGTCTTAGAAATTGGTATCCAAGACCTTTTCCTTCGCTTGCTCCTTCAATAATTCCTGGAATATCGGCCATTACAAACGAGCGATTGTCACGGTAAGAAACAATACCCAAGTTTGGCGTAAGTGTAGTAAACGCGTAGTCTGCAATTTCGGGTTTTGCTGCCGTAATGGTGCTAAGCAACGTTGATTTTCCAGCATTTGGAAAACCTACCAAACCAACATCAGCCAATACTTTCAACTCAAGGTTAAACCAACCTTCGGTTAGTTCACCACCAGGTTGTGCATAGCGCGGAGTTTGTTGAGTTGACGTTCTAAAATGCCAGTTACCCAAACCACCTTGACCACCAGGTGCAAGAATTTTTGTTTCGCCTTCTTCAGTCATTTCAAATAGATATTCCCCAGTATCAGCGTTTCTCACTACTGTTCCAAGCGGAACTTCCAATTCCACGTCATTACCATCTTTACCTGTTGAGCATTGTTTTGCTCCAGGTTTTCCATGGTCGGCTTTTATGTGTTTGCGATATTTTAGGTGGAGCAAGGTCCACATTTGTTTATTTGCTTTGAGAATGATGTGTCCGCCACGGCCGCCATCGCCACCATCTGGCCCACCTTTATCAACAAATTTTTCTCTTCTAAAGTGAACAGAACCTGCACCGCCACTGCCGCTTGCGCAATAAATTCTTACGTAATCAACAAAGTTTGACGACTGTACCTTTCGGTTTTTTGACATGATTTT
>JANRBI010000247.1:8926-15372 GCA_030727625.1 Salibacteraceae bacterium | reverse complement strand
TTGAATACCAACATCAAGAAGCTTTTGTACGATGGCATTGATATTACCAATATCACAGGTTCTGTAATTCTTCGCGATCAAGCCATTGACATGAAAGATTTGAGCATGAATTTGATGGACGGCAGCATGGTGATGAATGGTATGTACGGAACTAAAAATCCGGTGAAGCCAGTATTTGATTTCGATATGAACATTAGCCAATGGGATGTGCCAACAACTTTCGAAAAGTTTGACATTGTAAAAGAGTCGGCTCCGATTATGGAAAGCGCTACAGGCCGTTTTTCTACCAAGATGAAAATGGCTGGTGTGCTTGATCAAAACATGGATCCGGTTTACAACACACTTGATGGTGGCGGAAAATTGACCACACACAATGTGAAATTGGATAGTCCCGCTTCATTGGCGAAAATTGCTGAAGCGGTAAAATATAAAGGCATCAGTGATGTGACCTTAGACAATGTAAACGTGAGTTTCTATTTTGAAGATGGCCGCATACGCGTTGACCCAACGTCATTTATTATCGGTCGCGAAATCCCAAGTATTTTCTCGGGATCGCATGGTTTTGATAAAACATTGGATTATGTCTTGAACTTAGATATTCCAAGTGCTTCGTTGGGTGGAGCTGCAAATCAATTGATGACAGGTCTTTTGTCGCAAGCCAACAAAGCAGCTGGCACAAATGCTTCGGTTCCTGAGCGTATAAAAGTGGATGTTGACATTCAAGGTATGATGGCAGATCCTAAGATAACCCCACGTTTTGCAGGCAGCGAAAAATCTGCGGGCGACCAAGCCAAAGACAAGGTAATGGACGAAGTAAACAAGAAAAAAGAGGAGCTTGAAAACAAAGCTCAAGAAGAAATAGATAAAGCCAAAGCGCAAGCAGAAGCCGAAGCAGAAAAGTTGAAGAAACAAGCGCTTGACGCAAAAGCCAAGGCCGAAGCAGATGCAAAAGCAAAAGCAGATGCCGCTAAGAAAAAAGCTGAAGAAGAAGCCAAGAAAAAGGCAGATGAAGCTAAAAAGAAGGCTGAAGAAGAAGCTAAAAAAGCGGTGAAAGGCTTATTTGGTAAGTAAACTTTCAGCAAAAACTTCCACAAACTTAGAAGCCACAAGGTTTTGAATCTCTTCAAAATTTTGTGGCTTTCCTGTTTCTTTAGCAAGGCTGGTCACATCTTTGTCATCAATACCGCAAGGCACAATATGCTTAAAGTAAGATAGATCCGTGTTTACATTAAACGCAAATCCGTGCATGGTAACGTATCTGCTCGCCTTCACGCCAATAGCGCAAATCTTGCGTGCACGTTCGTTGTCTCCGTCAAGCCAAACTCCGCTAGCATCGTCTATTCTTGTTCCGGTCAAGCCGAAATCCGCAATAGCGCGAATGATGGCTTCTTCCACATTCCAGATGTATTTGGCTAGACCAATTCCGAAAAGTTCTAAATCAAAAATCGGGTAACCCGTAATTTGTCCTGGACCATGATAAGTGATGTCGCCACCGCGATTGGTTCTGAAAAATTCAGCGCCTACTTCTTCTGGTTGTCGTTTTAAGTTTGCCAAATCACCGCTTTTGCCGAGGGTGTAAACAGGATTGTGCTCTACAAGCATCAGCGTATTTAGGTTTTGCTCCACCTTGTTTTTCTTGTGGTCAAGAATGGTTTGAAACAATTCTTCTTGTTTGGCCAAAGCTTCTGCATAAGCCATTCTACCGCACTTTTCAACCCGAAACATCTCACTTGCATTCATAGTGCGAAGCTAGCTACATTACATAAATTGACAGGTATTATTTAAGCCAAGCATTACCATAGGCAGTCTGAGGATCATTGTTAGAAAAGCTTCGCGAAAGCTGTGTGCGAAATTGATTTTGCTTTAGAACATAAAATTACTTTTGCGCCTAGAAAACAACTTTACGCAGCATATCACATGAGCGAAATAACCGATAACTACGCAGGCATTCCTGATGAATTTGCCACCGAGCAAAACAGCAAAATCGTTTTAATTCCTGTGCCTTATGATGGCACAAGCACTTGGGTAAAAGGTGCTGATTTAGGTCCAGATGCCTTTTTAGATGCATCGGCAAACATGGAGTTGTACGATATAGAAACCGACTCTGAAGTGTATCGCCAAGGTGTTTATTTGGATGAAGCCGTGCAAGGCCATACTTCGCCAGAAAGCATGGTAGATGAAGTGCACAATCGCGTAAAATCGTGGTTAGAAAAGGATAAATATGTAACCATCGTTGGTGGTGAACACAGCATTACGATTGGTTGCGTGCGCGCTTTTCGCGAAAAGTTTGAAAACTTGACCGTGCTGCAAATAGATGCACATGCTGACTTACGCCCCGAATACGAAGGCAGTGCTTGTAACCACGCATGTGCCGTTTACGAAGCCAGCAAAACAACCAACTTGATTCAAGTAGGAATCAGAAGTATGGATGTGAGCGAGAAAGAACACATGAACATGAGCAAGACCTTTTTTGCGCATACCATAGCAGCTACTCCTGACGATGTTTGGATGCAGCAAGTGCTTGATTTATGTACTGACAACGTTTTTATTACCATCGATTTAGACGGTTTTGATCCTTCTATTTTACCTTCTACAGGCACACCAGAACCAGGAGGTTTGAGCTATTATCAAGTGCTTAATTTGATTAAGAAAGTGATTCAACACAAGAAGTTGGTTGGGTTTGATATCATGGAGCTTTGTCCAAATGAAACCGAGCGTTCATCTGATTTCTTCATGGCTAAATTGTATTACAAAATGCTTACCTATCAGTTTGAAGCTGCTGGTAAATTGTGGTAATTACTGCTGAAAAATTATAAAGCAAAAAGCCCGAAGTCATTGACTTCGGGCTTTTTTTAATTTGATCGGTTCTACCTATTTACTCAGAATCTGTCCGCTCAAGCGCATCAATTCTAGTTCGTTAAGTTTCACACTTATTTCTGCATTGCTAATGCGCACTTGCGATGCTGTTAGTGCAGTTTGTGCTTCGCGAAATTGAGTGCTGGTAATTCTACCAACTTTATACAATTCTTCGCTGCGTTGTAAATTGAGTTCAGCACTTTTTTGGTTCGATTTTTCGAAACTCAGCACCTTCAAACTCTGCTGATAGCTTGCCCACGTATTATTCAAATTCGTAGCCAATTGCATTTCTTCTTGCTCTACTTCAATGCTGCGATTCTCCATCGTAATCTTTTGATTCTGACGTTGAATTTGGTTTTTGAAACCATTGAAAATAGGGTAGGATAGTGCCACAGCTCCGTTAAACCCAAGTTGGGTATTGCTAAGCACGATGCCTGCTTCGCTTTGTTGGTTGCTGTAATTGTAACCACCATTAACAGTTACGGTTGGGAAAACACTTGACCAAGCTATTTTGTAGTCTTTGTCCGCCATTTCAACTTGTAACTCTTTGTTTTTGAGCGAAGCATTATTCACTTTGGCTTCTTCAAAAAGCTGCTGAACAGTCCAGTCTTTTACTTCTACACTAAAGCCTTGAGTGAAATAATTTTCACCTAAATCAGTACCTACAAGCTGCTCAAGGTTGCGTTCAGCATTTTCCTTGTTTACTTGCGCCACCAGTAAATTACTGCTATCAGTGGTTAAGTCAACACGTGCAGCTAAAAGTTCCGTGCGCAACGCAGTGCCAAGTTGATTGGCAAGTTCTGCCCGCTCAAAGCGTTGTTTCGAAATCAACACATTACTTTCTGCAATGGTGATTTGGTCAATTGCTCGCGTAAGCACGTAATAGGCATTGGCCACTTGCAACATGCTTGCTTCAATGGCTGCTCTAGATTGGGCGTCAACAGCTTCCACATTTAGCTTCAATTTCTCAAAAGTATATTTACCGCTAAAGCCTTTAAAAAGCGTGTAGTTGAGGGTAGCGCCTGCGCTTACATTCACGCTTTGCGCGCCTTTTATATCTGTTGGCGGAATACTTCCACCTGCAAATTCAAGCTTGGTATCGGTAATGTTTCCGCCTGCTTGCGCATTCAAACCTGCACTTGGCAAAAGTCCAGCATTGCCAATCGTGGCGCTGTTTTCTGCTATTTCAGTTTGATTTTCAAGCATTCGAATTTGAAAATTATGATCCAACGCTTTCGCGAAAACTTGTTCGAGCGTTATCGTGTCTTGCGCCAACATTTGGTTTGACGCAAGTACCAGTATTGCTGTGGCTAATTTCTTCATCATCTGTTTAGCTCATTAAAAATGCGTTCGCTTTCCATTTCTTTCACTGCTTGCTCCACATCACGATTCATCGGGCGAATGCCTGTCCACAACCATCGGAGATACACAGAACTTGAATTGCTGATTTTCAACATAACCGGAAGCACGAGTAGCGTAGTATAAGTAGCGATTACCAAACCGTATGCTACCGCAATGGCCATTGGAACAAGAAATTGAGCTTGAAAACTAGTTTCGAAAATCAATGGTGCAAGTCCAGCAACAGTGGTAAGTGTGGTTAATAATATTGGTCTGAAACGTGATTTTCCAGCTTCTAAAAGCGCATCGTCAAATTTGTATCCTTCTTTCAAATAACCATTCATCGCGGTTACAAAAACCAGCGAGTCGTTCACCATTACACCAATTAATGCAATGATTCCAAAACCAGAAAACAATGAAATGATGGAGTTGTGAATCCAGTGACCCCAAGCCACGCCAATGATTCCGAAAATAACTAGTAGAATTACTATTACCGCTTGTTTAATGCTTCGGAAGGTGAAAGCAATTATTGAAATCATAAGTATCAAAATGATTGGAGCAACTTTCCCAAAAGACTTGCCAACCTTAGCTGCCTCCTTACTTTGACCTTCAAACGAATATTGAACAGAAGGATATTTCACCATAATGTTTGGTAAAATATCGGCTTCAATATTTGCAAGCATATCGTTGGCCGAAACCGCAGGATTAGCAATGTCAGATTCTACTCTAATCTCTCGTTTTCCGTTCAAGTGATTGATCGAAACAATGCCACGGTCAATTTTAAAATCAGCGATTTCTTTTAGCGGAATCTTTTGCCCTTGAGGCGCTCTGATTAAGAAATTCTCCAACTCTTGAATCGAGTTTCGAGCATCTTCTTCATAGCGTACCCAAACTTTTACCTCGTCAATACCACGCTGCAAACGCTGTGCTTCAGCTCCGAAAAACCCTCTTCGCACTTGGCTCATTACTTGAATGGTGTTTAAACCAAGCATGTAGCCTTTGTCTTTCATTTTCAGGTTGATTTCTCTAATGCCTTGCTGGTCATTGTCTACAATGTCTTTTAAGTCGGTAAGGTTGTTTAGCTCTTTCTTCAAGTCTTCTTTTGCGAGCTCGAGCTCGGCCAAATTTCCACTTCGCAAACTCACAGAAACTGGTTTGCCGAAAGGAGCCGTTATACCAAATGAAATCTTTTCTGCTTCGGGTATTTGCCCTACCAGTTGCCTGATTTCTTCACTGATTTCATAACTCGGTATGGGTCTGCTTTCAGCCGAAAGTAACTGAAGGTTTATTTTCCCTTCGTTTATTTTTGGACCAACAATTTGCTCGATATTGGTAATAATGCTAGTATCCATTCTACCTTCAGCAATCAATTTTTGGTTGTATTCTAAAGCTGCAGCTTGAATCTTATCTAAAACCGCTTTCGTAATGTGATCGCGCGTTCCAGATGGCATTTCAATTTTCACCTCAATCGCGTCTCTTTCAATAAAAGGGAAGAAGGTGGCTTTGATGATTTTTCCTTGAAAACCTCCAATGGTAATCAACAACAATGCAATTGGAATCACCATCCCGATCAAGGGATTTTTGATGCTGAAACGCAGTGCTGGCTCGTAGAATTTGATTCTCAAGTAATCCAAAACGCGCTTTGAACCACGTTCCAGCATATTTGGCTTATTGTCTTTGTGCAAAGCTCTTGAATGCGCCACGTGTGCTGGCAAAATGAATGCACCTTCAACAAGTGAAAACAGAAGCGTAGAGATGACAACGAATGCCAAATCAGGACCAAAATCGCCTAATCTTCCATTTAGGAAATAGAATGTTGCGAAGGCAACAATGGTGGTCAATACCGCAGAAGTTACTGCAGGCAAAACCTCTAAAGTTCCATTAAGAGCGGCTTGTAACGCTGGTTCGCCTTTTTCGTAGCGTTGGAAAATGTTTTCAGAAATTACAATACCATCGTCTACTAAAATCCCAACTACGAGGATCATTCCGAAAAGTGACAATACATTGATGGTCAATCCAAAAGAAGCACCAAGAATAAACATACCCGCAAAGGCAATCGGAATACTCAATGCTACCCAAAAGGCTAGTCGGTAATTCAGGATCAGCGTTAAGAAAATGATCACCAAAAAGAAGCCGAATAAACCATTTTCTTGAAGCAGCGCAATACGTTCTTTTAGGGTGATGGATGAATCGTTAATAACCTTAGCTTCAATGGTTTCGTTGCTTTCGTTATAATCTTCGATGTATTCTTT
>JANRBI010000247.1:0-8826 GCA_030727625.1 Salibacteraceae bacterium | reverse complement strand
AAGCCAAAATATCCGAAGACGATAATCAAGAGCATCAGCAAGTTACCCGCAATTGGGTACTTGATAAAGTATTCAATAATGCCTCTCATGCTTACTCTGATTCTATTTTAACGAGCATGCCGTCATACGCTCCGTCTATCACTTGGTTTAGCAATACTTCATCTTCTGAAAGGCCTGTAACCAAAGCGTTTTGCTCGTATTCATGCGCCACGTCTATTTGCTTTTTCACCAACACAGTATCATTGATTAAGAAAACATATTTGCCATCATGAATCAGATTTCGATCGATGGTCATAGCACTGGTAAGTGTTTCTGTTTCAATAAATCCTTCTAGGTATGCGCCTTCCTTCAATCCTTCGCCACTTAAGGTAGCAAAGAGCGCTATCCGCTGCGTGGTTGGGTCAATGTTGCTGGCTACTCGTGTGATTTTTGCATGAAAAGTTTTAGAAGCAGAGTTTAACACAATTTCGTCACCAACATTGATGTTGCGACCGTCTTGCGCAGCTACAGCAGCTTCGTATTCAAACACGTCATCTTGAATAAACTCGCCCACTTTTTGGCCAGCACGAATCACTGTGCCAGCATTTACGCTGCCCATGCTTACGCTGCCGTTAAACGGAGCTGTAATCGTAAACTTACTTTGGCGGTTTTCCAAACTCTTAATGCTAAAGAATTGCTGGTAAATGTTTCTTCCAGAAAGGAAGTTCTTCAACATATTGTCGGTTACTTCAGGCAATTCAGGAAGCGATTTGTCTGGAGTAAGGTTGTCGAGGTATTTTTTCCAAGCATCAAAACTTCCGTTATAATCAATCTTAATATCTGGCAATGCTTGGCTCACCACATTGATAAAAGCGCTGCGTTGTGCCTTTAGGTTCAGCAAGTTTTCGTTGCCATCAACAGCCAATAAAACCTCGCCTTTGCTAAATTTTTGACCCACTTTAAATGGCTTTTCGCTAAAAAGTAGTGTGCCTGTTACCTCAGGAAAAATCTCAACTCTATTTTTTGCAGTTAGTTTTCCATTTACTGGAATGCGCTTTATGAGCGTATCATTTGCCACTTCTTTGGCTCTCACCAATCTAAAAGCCAGCGCGCTTTCCTTTCTTTCTGGATCTTTTTTCTGAGCAGCCAGAAGATTTTTAATTCCAATTCCTACAGCTAGAATAAGCGCAGCAATCAGCACGATAATTACTTGACGTTTTTGCATTGAATTTATAATTGTATTGCTTGTTTGATAAATTGTTTGACGAAAGCCCTGCGTTCTTCCATCATTGTTTGGTGTTCTTCTTCGGTTTTGTTCATCATCACGCAGGTCATGGGTTTTGCCAATACTGGAAAAATCATAAGACTGAGTAAACTCAAAAACAAGTGCTCACTTTTAATGTCAGCTCTTATTTCGCCCTTTTCTTTGGCTTGCTCTACGGCTGTGTGAAAAATGCCCGCCATCGGACTCATGTTTTTACGCTTATGGTTCAAAAATTCACTGTTTTGATCGCGGTTAGCTTCTTGAAGCACAAACGCAGGTAATCCAGGGTTTTTCTTGAAATGCGTTGAATACAAGTCAACTATGAGTTCTATTTTTTCGATCAAATGCAAATCTTGGGCTAGGGCGTTTCTTAATCCGGCCATCAGTTCTTGAAATGTTGAATCAAAAACCTGCAAGAAAAGCGCATCCTTCGATTTGAAGTAGTAGTGCAAAAGCCCCTTGTTAATGCCAGCTTTATCCGAAATACTGCGCATTCGACAGCCGCTGTATCCATTTAGCATGAATTCATCGCGCGCTGCTTCTAGTATTTTTTCTTCAGTGGTCATTTGTCTCTATTACCCGTTTGGGTAAAACGGTGCAATAGTAGTCGGTATTTCAATTCATAAAAGGAGATTATTAGACAAATGGGTAAATAATTTGTTTAACGGTTCTGAGGCGAATTGATTCACGAATTAGAAAATGAAGTAGGCTTTTAGTAGTTAATACCATATCTTCATGCTTTACAAACAGAAAAAGCCTACGATTTTGAAGAATACATTCATTGCAGTTGCAGCGTTTTTAATGATGCCAGCAACTTTTTTAGCACAAACAGTTGAAGATGATTTTGAAGGAAATGGAACCATAAATGCATGGTTTGGAGACGATTGTCAAATAGACGAGAGTTTTGCGAATCCAAATACCCAAACAGGAAATACTTCTGCTACCGTACTTAAGTATGGAGATGTTGGCGGAACTTATGCAAATGTTCGGTTTGATGTCAATTCAAACTTTGATTTGAGCTCGAATCACACGTTTACCGTAAAAATTTATGTTCCATCTTCTTCCTTGACGGGAAGTCAAACCAATCAACTTTCATTGAAATTGCAAGATGGCACTTTGGGCGAGCCTTGGTCTACCCAGTCAGAAATCATAAAGCCAATTCAGCTCGATCAATGGCAAACGGTGAGCTTCAATTTTTTGACGGATAACTTTATAAACCTTGATGGAAATTCTCCCGAGCCAACCACGCGAACAGATTTTAACCGCGTGCTATTACAAGTAAATGGCGAAAACAATAATGATCTAGTAGAAGCATACATCGATGATTTCTCTTATGATGGAACTATTGCTCCACCTGCGCCAGAAGTGGTATATGATCAACTGGTTTGGGCAGACGAATTTGATGTGAATGGAGCTGTGGACGATTCAAAATGGTTTCATCAAACACAATTGCCAAACGGAACAGGTTGGTATAACAACGAACTGCAGCATTATACCAATCGCATCGAAAACTCATTTGTAGAAGATGGCTTTCTGACCATTATGGCCAAAAAAGAAACATTTACCGATCAAGGTCAAACGAAGGAATACACTTCTGCTCGTCTCAATTCTAAGTTTGCCTTTACCTATGGCAGAGTAGAAGCGCGAGCCAAATTGCCATTTGGTTTGGGCACTTGGCCAGCCATTTGGACTTTGGGCAAGAATATTCAAGAAACAGGCGGTTATTGGACCAATCAATTTGGCACTGTTGGTTGGCCTGCTTGCGGTGAAATTGATATCATGGAACATTGGGGATACAATCAAAACTTTGTGCAGAGCGCATTGCACACACCTTCATCTTTCGGTGCCACCATTAATCATGGCGGTATCATGGCTAATGATGTTTCCAATACTTTTCATGTGTATGAATTGGTTTGGACGCCCGAAAAAATGGATTTTAGTATAGATGGATATGTTTATTACACGTATGCACCTTCGCCAAAAAACATGGACAATTGGCCGTTTATTGCAGATCAGTATTTGTTGCTGAATGTTGCCATGCAAGGTGATGTAGCGGCTGGTTTTACAGAAAGCCCAATGGTATTAGATTACATTAGAGTTTATCAAGGAGATACCACGCTGGGTGTTGCTTCTGTTGAAGAAAATCAGATCAATCTTTACCCAAATCCTGTTTCGGATTATTTAAATGTGAATTTGCCTCAGGCAATGAAAGGAGCTGCAATCAGCGTGTTCAATTTAATGGGTCAGCAAATGATCGTTGAAACCAATCAGAATAATCAGCAAACGCTTGATGTTTCTTCGTTTGATGCAGGCACTTATTTCATCACAGCTAATTTGTACGGAAAGTCGATTACTCAGAAGTTTGTGAAGCTTTAAAATGGAAACCTCGTTTTGATAGATCATTCGAAAAGACAAAACGATTTGTTTTGATAAGAAACTATCAAACAACAACACATAAAAAACGCCCCGTGAATCAAATTCGCGGGGCGTTTTTCGTTTTAATAGTTGCGAAGGAAGTTACTCGATCACTATACGTTGATTGAGTTGGATTTCGTTGCCCTCTATTGTTAAGATGTAAATTCCTTTGGCCGCATTCGATAAATTGAATTCGTCTCTAGAATCTAAACCTGTCACAATATTCAGGTTTCGTTTTTCTACCATTTGTCCGCTAATACTGCTTACACGAACCAAATAGTTTCCGGTAGTTAAACCTTCAGTCTCAAGGACGAAGCTTCCTCTATTTGGGTTGGGGTAGAGAGCAAGTTTGGCTTGAGAAGCAAATCCAGCAAGTTCATCTTCACCCACATTTATACAAGAATCGAACACTACGATGATGGCATCAGAACCAAAACACTGGTCGCCATTATCTACTGTAACGCTGTATAATCCTGATTGAGAAATAGTGATCACTGAGCTTGTGTCGCCAGTATTCCAGTTGTAATTCACAAAGCTTTCTGTGGCATCAATCACAATGCTTGTAGTAGCATCATCCAAACAAACTAGTGTGTCAGCACCTAAATCAACGGCTGGAGGAGCAACAAAAGTTACAATCACTTCATCATTATTGCTACAAGCGTTTACGTCAGTTACAGTTACCGTGTAGTTTCCAGAATTGACTGGGCTAATATCTGTTGCTGAAGCGCCATTGCTCCAGTTGTAAGCTACAAATCCACCACCAGGAGTTAAGATTACTTCGTTGCCATCGCAAGTGCTCACATCCGCGCCAAGCGAAATGATTGGAGCATCGTAGAACGAGCTTACCGTTGTGTTTGCAATGCTTAAGCATCCGTTGCCATCTGTTACTGATACAGTGAATTGGCCATTTGCCAAGTTGCTTGCTGTGTCATTAGTTTGAGCGTTTGCATCATTCCACAAATAGTTGAATGGTCCTGTTCCGCTTGCCAGGGCATAAGCACCACCAAGGGCTTCGTTATCACAATTGTTGTTGATAGAACCTGTAGTTACGATGGCAGCGCCAAAGTCGCTCACATTCGCAGCGTTTGAAGCAGAACAACCAGCAGAGTCGGTAACTGTGATGCTGTATGTGCCACTGCTTATGTTGCCTAAGTAAACAGAATCTGTGCTGTTGGCGTCACTCCACAAATAAGTGGCTGCACCTTGGTTACCGTTTACAATGGCTAAAGCTGATCCATCCGCGATTCCACAAGTAGATGCACTAACACTGAAACCAATGGTGATAGGAGCAGGTTGTGAAAGGGTATAGTTTCCTAAAACCACACATCCGCTATCATCGGTAACTGTTAGCGTATAGCTTCCATCCATTAAGTTGGTTGCATTGTCGGTGTTGTTTCCGTTGCTCCAAGCAAAATCAAATGGTGCAGTGCCGCCAAATGTGGTAATGCTGATGTTTCCATCTGCCGAACCATTACAAATTGGGTTTTCAGTCAAGGCTGAAAGAATCGGAGCATCTGTTTGAATAATGTTGAACGTCTCGGTTTCTTCACAACCGTTTGCATCGCTAATAGTAACATCAAACACACCACTAGACAGGTTGATCAACGAGCTTGTTGTGTCGCCTGTAGACCAATTGTAAGCGTAGTTTCCACCACCACTCAACACACTTAATACAATGCTGCCCGTGTTTGCAGCACAAGTTGAGTTTGTTTCTGCAGCGGTGAATGCAATTGGAGTATTTAATCCAAGTGCAATGGTATCTGCAGCAGCACAGCCGTTGGCATCGGTTACGGTTACTTCATAGTTACCAGCAGTTGCAACACTGATAGAAACATTGTTGCTTCCGTTGCTCCAGTTGTAAGTGCTGTATCCTGAACCTGGGCTCAGAATGTAGAAGTTAGCACAAACATTGGTATCCGCGCCAAGCGAAACACTTGGATTTGAATTGGTGAAGCCAACGTTGGTAGCGTCAATAGAAATACAACCGTTGGCATCGGTTACGGTAACCATGTATGCGCCATTTGTCAACGAAACCGCGGCAGGCGTAGTTTGAGAAAAAGCATCATTCCAGCTGTAGCTGAAAGGGCCATTTCCTGTGGCAACAACTGTTGCAGAACCTGTTGTTTGACTTTCGCATGTTGCATCTGTTACAGTTAATGCTAAGCTGGCAGCAGTTAAGTCATTCACAATTCCGCTAGCTGTGCCAGTGCATCCAGCTGCGCTTGTTACCGTTACACTGTAATTACCAGCAGGCAAGTTAAATGCTGTATCTGCTGTTTGAGCCAAGTAATCGTTCCATTGGTACGTATAAGTTCCAGTAGGTAAGAGGCTAGCTACGGTAGCAAATCCGTTAGAATCTGTACAAGTTGAATTCTGTGTTACAACATTCAGCGTTATTGGCGATGCATTGTTAATCGTAAAGCTTTCGTAAGCTTGACAACCTGCGTTTCCAGTTATGGTTACGTTGTATGCGCCAGCGCTCAAGCCAGTGATAGCATTACCAGTTGTTCCATTTGACCAATCAAGCACAAACGGTGCATTTCCACCGATGATACTATCAAGTGTAATTGAACCATCATTGCCATTATTACAGCTCACATCTGTAGTTGAGAAGTACGGGCTAACTGGTTGATTGTCTTGAACAGTGAAAGGTGTGTTCAGAGAACAGCCGTTTTGGTCAATCACATTCACATTGTAATTTCCACTAGCCACATTCAATAAGTTTAAACCTCCCACTTGACCTGTGCTCCAATTGATTGCATATCCGCCACCACCAACTAAATTGGTAATGTGTGCAGCACCTGTTGCAAGGGCGCAAGCAGATGAATCGGTGGTTAAATCATAGTTTAATATTGGGTAGAAACCGATAACAATCTGGTCGCTGTTTTCGCAACCATTGGCATCAATCACCGTCACGCCATACGTTCCAGCAGAGTTCACATTTATGGTTTGAGTAGTAACACTCGTTGACCAGTTGTAAGCACTGAAAACACCCGCGTCAAGCGCGATGCTCGCGTCACAGCTCATAAAGTCAGCTCCAAGGTTTACGATAGGTAAGGCATTGGTTTCTGAAATCGTAACACAAAGCGAATCGAAACATCCGTTTTGATCTGTTACGGTAACACAGTACACTCCAGCAGTCAAGTTGCTGATGTTGCTTGTGGTAGCACCATTGCTCCAGCTGAATGAATATGTTCCAACACCACCTACAGCCGAAACATTGATGTAACCATCATTGCCTCCAACACAATTTACATCCGTAACACTGTCAGCATTGATTACGATGGCATTCGGTTCTGTAATGGTAACGCTTGCTGTTGTGCTGCAAAGGTTTGCATCAAGCACAGTAACGATATGGTTGCCAGCAGGTAATCCGAATACGGTGTCAGCATTTGATGTGAAAGCACTTGGCCAGTTGAAAGTGTACGGAGCGGTTCCACCAGTTGCAATCGCAATAGCACTTCCGCTTGAATCACCATTGCAAAGAACATTTGAAATTATCGTTGTATTCGCATTTAGTAAAGTTGGTTCTGTAACATTTACTGAAAAGAAATTGCTACAAAGGTTGGCGTCTGTAATGGTAACTATGTAGAAATCAGCGATAAGTCCACCAATAGAGTCGGTTGTGGCGCTGTTATTCCAAGCAAAAGCATAAGCCCCAGTTCCACCCATCGGATTTGCAATCATGTAGCCATCTGATCCACCATTGCAACTTACATCAGCTATGGTAAATGTGTTTGAAATAGAATCTGGCTCAATCACAGTGGTTGAAGCAGTATCGAAACAGCCATTTGCATCAGTAATTGTGATTTGATAAGCCCCTGCACTTTGGCCCGAAATACTAGCTGTAGTTTGAGCTGAGTTCCAAGCGTAAGAGTAAGGGGTTGTTCCGCCTGTTGCGCTAGCAAATGCTTCACCGTCTGTCAAACCAAAACAAGAAATGTTGTTGGTTGAATCAATGGTCGCAACAAGTGCATTTGGTTCGGTTACTATGATTGAGTCAAGCTCGAAACAGCCATTTGCATCGGTAATGGTAACGAACCAAGTTCCTGCGCTGAATGAGGCTGTATCCGTATTTGCTCCATTGCTCCAAGTAAATGCGTAAGGCGAAGTTCCACCTACCGCAGAAGCAGCGGCTAGGGCAGAAGTGTCAGCATTACAGAGCACATTGTTCAATATGGTATTCGATGTTACAATTGGAGCACTTGGTTGGTTAATCACAACTGAATCGATATAGCCGCAGCCATTCACATCAGTGATGGTAATGTAATTTGTTCCTACTGACAAATTGGTTGCTGTATCAGCAGTTTCACCATTGCCCCAGGCATAAGCATAAGGCATTGTTCCGCCTGTTGGCGAAACGGTAGCGCTACCATCATTTCCATTAAAGCAGTTTACTGCTGAAACTTGAACAGCAGTTGATGTGAGTAATGTTGGTTCTGAAATGGTAATGTCGGTAGTGTCTAAACATCCATTTTGATCTAAAATCACAACTGTATATATACCTGCTGCCAAAGTATCTAGACTAGCTCCTGTTGGGCCATGGCTCCAATTGTAGAAATAAGGACCAACACCTCCATTGGCAAAAGCAGTTGCTGCTCCGGTTGATGTTCCAAAACAAGAAGCGTTGCTGTCGAGAGTAATACCTGCAATAAGTGCGGTTGGTTCTGTAATAGTTACTGAAGAGGTATCAAAACAGCCGTTGTTATCTGTAATTGTTACAACATAAGTTCCAGCTGAAAGAGATAATGCTGTTGCAGAATCTTGACCGTTGCTCCATAAATAAGAGTAAGGCATTGTTCCTCCGGTTGCATTTGCGGTTGCTTGTCCTGTAGAATCATTGTTACAGAATACATTATTATCAATTGCAGCAGTAGCAACCAATGTTAATGGTTCAGTGATGGTAACTGTTTCAGTATCCGTACAACCATTTGCATCTGTCACGGTTACCGTGTGCGTTCCAGCGCTCAATCCTGTTGTGGAAGCAGTTGTTGCTCCGTTACTCCAAGAATAAGTGTAAGCTCCAGTTCCGCCAATAGCAGAAGCAGTTGCAGCACCATCGTTTCCGTTATTGCAGCTCACGTTGTTGTTTACAGAAGTAGAAGCAATGATGGCTGTTGGTTCCGTAATCGTAATCGAAGCGGAATCCGTACATCCGTTTGCATCAG
>JANRBI010000246.1:10372-15405 GCA_030727625.1 Salibacteraceae bacterium | reverse complement strand
CCTGTTTGGCCGTAGCCGTGATCGTATATGATTTCGTTGATGCCTAGGTTTACCTCGGTATTCATTGTTTTGATGACCTTGCCACTTAGATCAGAGATGGATATGGTGGCAAGTGGCATTTGTGGCATTTCGTAAACCATGAATGCGATGAGCGTGCTTTCGTCAAATGGATTTGGACGATTTTGAAGCAACTCAATTCCTGTGGTTTTTCTGGTTTCGTTTACGCCTACGATATCAATGTACTTTTCGCCAGAAAAGAGGCTTTCGATACCTTGTTCGTTTTGGCGCGCAACGCTAACAAAATAGGTGAAACCTGGTATGATTTCGATGGTGTTGTCTAATGCTGAAACAGTAACCAATGTGTCCCAATCGTTGGTTTCGGAACGGAAAGCAACGCGGTAAGGTCCGCTGCCACAAACCGCATCATCAATAACCACGCGCACTTGATGCCAATTGATTTGTTCGATCGTGAAATCGAGCTGGGCGCATACGTTTTGTGCAATCATGGTAGCCGCATTTGCATTGATGGCTGCGTTGCGAGCGAGGTAATTGAAGTCAACAAAAAAGCTGTCGATCTGCCCATTGTTGTCGGTATCTATTCCTAAAATATCGTTGCTGGTGTGCTGGCGATCGTGGTAATCGGTGCCGTTTGATGCATCGCCATGCTCGTTTGCCGAAGTGAAACGCATAGCTGGAAAACCTTGCTGACGAAACGGAATATGATCGCCACCGCGACCCGAACGGTCTTCGCTACTCATTACGGTGACCATTTGCGGCACGGTTACATGTTGAATCAATTCTTCTTGATATTGAAGTTTGATGTAGCGCGCCAATTGCTTGTGCATGCTGCTGAATCCGCCCGCTGAAAACAAGCGAACTTGTGTGCTATCAATATCATTGAGTCCAGGACAAGATGGCGAACTGCTAGTTTCGCCACAAATGACGCCACCAATTACATCATTATTGAGCACTGCTGCGACTTGAATGTTGTTTTGAGTGCAATATGTTGCCATGGCTATTGCTCCGTAAAGGCCTTGTTCTTCGCCAATGGTGAGCATAAAAACTATGGTTCGGTCAAACTGAAACTTAGACATTACTCTGCTCAACTCCAGCACCAAAGCGCTGCCGCTGCCATTGTCTTCCATGCCTTCGGCTAGGCAAGCAGTATCGCAAGGTCCATCGCAACGGCTATCGATGTGGCCTTCAATAATGACAGAGCCCGCTGTGGCGTCAGCACCGGGTAGCACGGCCACAATATTTCGATGTTGATTTACCGCACAAATGGCTTGATCAAATTGAAGGTAACTCACCTCTAGCCTATTGCCATTTTGAGCGCTAAATTGCTGGAATTTCTGGTAAGCCCATCTGCGTGCTGCACCAATACCGCGCGTAGTAGAGAGCGTATCTGATGCGGTATGGCGGGTTTCAAAACTGCTCAACTTGAACAGGTAACTTTTAAGAGAATCGGCCTGAATACTTGTGGTTAAGTTGGCTGCAATAAGATGCGGATCTGAAATTGCGCTGGCGCTGATATAATCGTTCGGGTTATAATTTCCGGCCAAAATATCAGCAGCATCTGAGCTGGTAAATTGAATATTGGTTTGCGCTATAGACAGCAGCGAACAGGCTGAAAAAAGGACGGTAGTTACTTGGCGAAGAAAATGCATATCACATATTTTATGGAAAAGTAACGATTATTGTAAGCATTGGTTTATTGCTTTGGGCGCGACAATGCGGTTTGTGTACATTGCACTTCTCTCTAAAAAAAGCGCTTGCCTATGGCAGAACCTACCAACAATGAGTTAAAAAACTTGCAAGAAAAGCTTGATTTGCTGTTAACAAAACAAGCGCAGTTTTCGAACGAGATTCAGCAACTACAGCTTGAAATGACAAGGCTAAAGTTGCGCCAATTCCAGGAAGAAAAGCCAGTGGAAAAGGCAGCTGAACCTAGAGAAGAAATCACCATTAAGCCTGTAAAAATTTCAGAGTCCGTTCGCACTTCAGAACATGAAAAAGCAACAGAGCCACTAGCGTCAAATCCATTCGATAGAGAAGGTTTTGCGACTGAAGCTTTCGCTCAAAATAGCGCTCCTAAAAAAGGATCTTGGTCGTTTGATTTTAGCAAAACCACCGAAGCTTTTATTGGTGGAAACTTGATCAATAAGATCGGAATTGCCATCACTGTGATTGGTGTGGGCATTGGTGCAAAATATTCTATTGACCACAATTTAATCAACCCGATTTACCGACTTATAATGGGCTATGCTGTTGGCCTAGGATTGCTTGGTTTTGCATTTAAGCTCAAGCCAAAATATCCGCCATTTAGCGCAGTGCTTTTGGGTGGCAGCATGGCCATCATGTATTTTTTAACCTATTTGGGTTACGATCTTTACGACTTGATTCCACGCATGGCGGCCTTCGGCTTAATGCTGGTTTTCACCGCATTCACAGTGTTTGCGGCAACGCAATACAACTTAGTGATCATCGCCCACCTTGGTTTGCTAGGCGCATACTCCGTTCCCTTCTTGCTCAGCAACAACAGTGGCAAAGTGGAAGCACTATTTACCTACATGTTTATCGTGAATGCTGGCATCATGATTCTTGCCTATAAACGCGCTTGGCGCAGCCTGAATATTCCTGCTTTTGTGCTGACTTGGCTCATTTATTTAGGTTGGTATTTTCAAGAATCATATAATCTAGAAAGCGCAGTGATTCCGCTCGTTTTTAGCAGTTTGTTCTTCCTCTTATTCTACTCCATGTTTATGGCGCAAGTGATAAAAAACCATATTAAACTTGCTGCGCAAGACACGGTTTACTTGCTCACAAACGCGCTGCTGTATTACGTTGCTGGCTATTCTGCACTGCACGTGGTTGATGGTTTGGAGCAATACAAAGGCGTGTTTACCGTCATCAATGCAGCCATCCATTTTGGTGTTGCATTCTATTTATTCAAAACAAAACGCACCGAAACGCCTGCCTTTAACTTGGTGATGGGTGTGGTACTCATTTTTATAACGCTGGCCATTCCGGTGCAACTCGAAGGTAAATTCATCACCATTATGTGGATTGCCGAAGCAGCTGTGCTGACTTGGGTTGCACAAAAAAGCAAGCTCAAAGTATTTGATCGTTTGTCAAATCCTGTATTGGCCTTAGGCATTATTAGCCTTTTGGGAGATTGGAGCACGGGATATAGCTTTCCTGAAGACCTCACCTTTTTGATCAATACAGAGTTTTTGAACAGCGTTTTAGCTATTTCCGCGCTTGGCGTGATTTACTTCCTGAAAAAGAGAAACCCAGCACCCATTAGCACGGGCCTATTAAAAGATGTTTCGCAAGCGATGGTGTTTCTTTTGCCGCTTGCGCTTATTGGATTTAGCTATGGTGCTTTGATGCTTGAACTTGATGTTTACTTTAAAGTATGGACAGAGCAAACCGCCATCACGGTAGGAGAATATTCGCAACATTACGATCCAGCTATTGAGCTATTCCAACAGTTTTGGAGCATTTGTTTCAGCTTGGTGTTTGTGCTAGCGCTGTACATCATTCATCATTTTAGCACAAAAAAGCAGCTGTTCACACAATTTTTGTTCGTGATCAATGGCTTGGCCATTTTGGTTTATTTGGTAGTAGGATTATTCAACTTCAGCGAAATGCGCGACATGTACTTATCACCAGAAAGCGAGCTTTTCACCCATCCTTTTAGCTTGGTTTATTTGCGCTATGTGGGCTTGGCTTTCTTTGCCATTCCATTGTTTATCGCTCATAAATTGAGTCGGGAGGAAGAACTTACGCAATGGGTAAATGGCAGCAAACATTTGATGCTTCACACCATTGTTTTGTGGTTGCTGAGCAGCGAATTTCTTCATTGGCTCAGCATCTACGGAAGTGAAAACCAATACAAACTTGCGTTGAGTATTCTTTGGGGTTGCTACGCATTATTCATTGTAGTTATTGGCCTTTGGAAACGCAGAAAACTCCTTCGCTTTGGAGGTATTGCTCTGTTTACTGTCACCTTGGTGAAGCTGTTTTTCTATGATATTTCGCACTTGGGCACCATATCAAAAACCATTGTTTTTGTGAGTCTTGGTGTATTGTTGCTGATTGTTTCTTTCTTGTATAACAAATACAAAGACCTGATAGATGATGAACCCAAAGCTTAATGTATTGCTTAGCGCGATGGCCATTTGTGCAAGCTTGGCGGCTTCAGCACAAAAGGGTGGTTTTATGCAGCTGTTCGAAATCAAACATGGAGACCAAGCTTGGAATAAAATTCAACTGACGGACGAGGTTTTTAGAGACGCAAAAAGCACGTTTGGCGACATCCGTGTTTGGAACATTAACCCAAGTGGCGACACGCTTGAAGCTCCTTTTTTTATTGAAGAATTGACCTCAGAAACAATCAAAACGAATTTGGTAAGTAAAGTCATCAATCAACGGTTTGAAAACGGAGAATTCTCTTTTGTGCTGGTGCTTGACGCAAACAATGAAATACCGCTTTCGCGAAAAATTGAGTTAGACTTTGGCGACCAAAATTTTCATTGGTCGGCTAGCATTGCTGGCAGTCAAGACATGAAAACTTGGGAACGCATTTCTGATAAAAACGAATTGGTTTCGATTCAAAACACACACACCAGCTACAGCTACACCACGCTGCATTTTAAACCTGTGCAATACTTGTTTTTGAAAGTGAGTTTTCCATGCAAAAGCGAACCACTGTTGCAAGATGCTGAAGTGAGTTTTTTCAAGACTGAAAACAAAAAAAAATCCGAAAAACTGGTTGACCGTTTTTGGCAAGAAGAGCACACTACACACACCGAAATTCACATTGACTTGCACGAAGAAATGCTGGTGAACGAAGTGCAATTGCATTTTGCTGATACGCATGATTTCTATCGAAATCTTTCGATTGAATACCTGAGCGAAGTGATAGAAACCGAAAAAGGTCCAAAAGAATTGTATGCAAATCTTACCCAAGGTTTCGCTACTTCGGCCGAGCCATCACACTATTCATTTTCAAATGTATTGACCAAAAA
>JANRBI010000246.1:0-10272 GCA_030727625.1 Salibacteraceae bacterium | reverse complement strand
GATTCAAACAAAGAAAATGACGCGCCAAGCAATTGGTTGCTGTGGGCAATTATTATCCCTGCAGTGCTGTTGATGGGCTGGTTTTCGGTGAAAATGATGCGCAGCGAAAACAGCTAATCACTGCATTCGCTTTCTACCTGGATTTGTATGTCTTTTTAAAATGCGCGCTGCATCTTGCTTCACTTTGGGGTCTTTTAGTTGCTGCCAAAGCACTTCGCGTGCATGCCTTCCTGTTTGTTCTATGTCAACCATCGGTTTTGGATAATCGCGCCCAAGCTGAAAATCATAAAGCATTTCTTCCATGGGCGAGCATTGCCATGGTTCATGCACCAATGGCGCTGGAAGTTTGGCCAATTCGGGCACCCATTTCAATATAAAAGCCACGTCAGCATCATGTTCCTGACTCTGTTTTATTGGATTGTAAATTCTAACCGTATTGATTCCAGTTACCGCGCTCTGCATTTGAAACTGACCGTAATGAATTCCAGGTTCAAAATCTAAAAACTGCTGCGCCAACCAATGTGCAAATGGCTGCCAATTGAGCCATAAATGATGGGTGTAAAAACTCACCAACATGGCGCGCATCCTAAAATTGATATAGCCCGTTTTTGTCACACACCTAATGCATGCATCAATCAACGGAAAGCCTGTGTGCCCAGTAATTACAGCTTCGTGCCAAGCCTCATTATTCAGTCTACCTAGGTCTTTGTAACCATGGTTTACTGTTTCAAATTCCATGCGTGGCTCCATTTCAAATTTTTGAATAAAATGGCAGTGCCAATGAATACGGCTTGCAAAAAAGTCGAGCTGAAAACGCTTCTTAGCATCTGATCTTTCTGCAAGGTATCGCTGAAAAACCTGTCTTATCGACACATTTCCCCAAGCCAAATAAGGCGACAGTCGGCTGCAGTTTTCGCGACTAAGCAATGGTTTTGAAATGTGCTTTGCATACGCCCAAAAGCGCTCGTTAAAAAACGAATCCATGGTGTTGTGTGCCTCCGTTTCTCCTCCTTTTTGAAAAACAAGACCAGTGTCTTCGTCTACTATTTCAAATCTGTTTTGGAAAAAATCAGGCGACAATAATGGCTTTTCTGGTAATCGACTCAAATCAATTGGTTGTATGGATGCTTCCATAAATGCATGCCATTGCTTAGTCCAATCTTGTCGGTTTTTCTTGCCACGAACTACACCATTGCATTGAAATTCTTTCCAAGCAATTTGTTGATCAACAAACCACTTTTTCAAATCAATATCTCGCTGAAAGGTGCTGCCAATTCCTGTTTCTTCATGAGAAAATACAGCGCTGATTTTTTGAGTTTGATGTAGCTTTTCAAAAAAGTTAATCGGACTTTCTTCCAATAAATACAGTGTTTGATGAAATGGCGCTAAGCGTTGGTTTATATCGGCCACACTATCTTTTACAAACCGCCAATGACGTGTGCTGTAATGCGGGTCGCGTAAAAGGTCTGGTTCTACAAACGCAACCAACAATAAAGGCACGCTAGCTTGCATGGCCGACCAAAGTGGTGGATGATCTTCTAATCTAAAGTCGCGTTTAAACCAAACTATATTCACTGTGCCTGAAACAATTATGGGAGTAACAGTTCTAACCTAAATCTGTTTTTGTCAATTTATTTCGATAAGTTTGATCCTGACGCCCACGAATTAACTTTTAAAACCTATTAAAATGAGAAAAACATTACTCTATCTTTTCTTTGCATTTGGTTCTTTTGCCACAATAAGTGCGCAATCTCTACTTTATGATCAAACTGCCAACGTAGGTACCAGTGGTATTTTGTGCCGCGCACATACCGATGTTGCTAGTCAAATTTATGATACCGAAGGCGTAGATGATTTTACGATTCCGACAGGAGCAACTTGGTCAATTGACAGTATTGTGGCGCCCGGATTTTATAATGTAGTAGCACCAAACGCATCAAAAACGATCGTAACTATTTACAACGACAATTCGGGTTTACCCGGAACCGTGGCATGGGCTGACACTTTAAATGATGGCGATCCAGATAATGATGGAACGCTTGAGCCTCACTTTATCGATCCAATCGTTCTTACTGGCGGAACTTATTGGTTATCAGTTAAATTGTACACTTCCACAACACCTTGGTATTGGAATAGAATCACAGCCCAAGTATCAAATTATCAGTTTTTATGGCAAAACCCGAACGGTGGTTATGCTGTCTGCACCTCCTGGGCAGGATTAAATCCATGTTTGGCCATCGCTGATTCGTCCGTAGCATTTCAAATTTATGGCTGTGAGGGGATCAAACCATCCGTTGATTTGGGTCCAGATACTACACTTTGCCAAAACGTAACCTATACTTTAGCCACGGGATCGTCAAATGCCAACTTCCAACACCTTTGGTCAAACAATGCAGTAACAACTTCAATACAAGTTTCTCAAGCGGGTGTTTACACTGTTACAGTATTAGATCTTTCGTCAAATTGCACCACAATTAAATCTGTAGATATAGATGTTTCGAATCCAATTATTAATTCATTGGCTGACGACACCACCTGTTTGGGAGTACCAAAAGTATTTGCGGTGGCTCCTTGTAACACGTGTTCGGTACTTTGGTCTTCAGGCTCCACTAACAACTTGTCTGCATTCAGCACCGATGGCTATGTGAGCGTGGTTTCAACAGATGCCATATCTGGTTGCACTGAATCAGACAGCGCTTATTTAACGGTTATCGATCCAGGCTTGGTGCTATTGCCAGGCAATGTTGCTGATTTATGCGCTGGTTCTGAAATCACCCTTTCTACAACCCTCAATTATGAAAACTACTTATGGTGGGATATGCAAAATCCTGCATTGTTTACGGATAGTATAACCATTGATCAAGATGGTTACTACTTTGTAACGGTAACCGATGCTAATGGATGCGAAGCTGAAGACAGCGTTTTGGTAATTCTACGTCCAAATCCAACTCCCATAATCAATTCACAATTTGATAACAGTTGGAATATTAGACTTACCACACAAGATGCTTACAATAGCTACGAATGGAGCAATGGCGAAACCAATGCAATAAATACGGTTACTACAAACGGCCTTTATCGGGTAACGGTAACCAACGAATTTGGCTGTGAAGGCACTGCTTTTGTTTCTGTTTACACAATTGGAGTCTCGGAAGAAATTGCCAATCAACTCAAGCTTTACCCTAATCCGGCTACAGATTATTTCCAAATAGAATGGCCTTCAGGTTGGTTGCAAAACGCGCAAAGCACGCTTTATAACATCGAAGGAAAAATAGTAATGCAGTTTAGTGTAACCCAACAAAATCAGCGTATTGATGTGGCAAACCTCCCGAAAGGCACTTACATCTTAGCTACCGACAGCCCTGATGGTTTAGCTAAAACTACCATCATCATACAATAGAAAGTAAACTAAACCTACCTATCATAAAGGAGAGTGCTAAATTTAGCCTCTCCTTTTTTTATGATCATGAAAATAAAACACACCTTACTGCTAGCCATTCTTGGTCTTAGCTTTAGCCTAAATGCTCAAACAGACCTTAGGGCAATGTCTGACTTCATCAACGCTACGCGTGATTCGTTTCATATTCCTTCCATTTCGATGGCAGTGATAAAAGGCGATGAAGTAATTTTTCAAGGTTCGTTTGGTGTGCGATCTACCGGAGGCGATGCGCAGGCTGTAGACCAAAATTCGCTTTACGCGATTGCTTCTTTATCCAAAGCTTTTACCGCGGCATCTATTGGGATGTTGGTTGATGATGGCAAGCTTAATTGGGATGATAAAGTCGTAGACCACTTGCCTTGGTTTAAAATGTATGATGATTATGTAACACAACACATGACCGTGAGCGATTTGTTATGCCACCGCAGCGGACTCATCACCTTTGATGGAGATTTGCTATGGTACGGAACGGATTATGAGCGAGAAGAAATTGTGAAACGCATTCAATATCGCGAGCCTACGCATGAGTTTAGAACCGATTTCGGGTATCAAAACATCATGTTTATGACAGCCGGTGAAGTGATAGAAGCAGCAAGTGGAATGAGTTGGGATGCTTTTGTAAAAAGTAGAATTCTAGATCCTTTAGGAATGAAAACCACTACTTCGTCTCATGACGAATTTGCAAAATCAAACAACATTGCCGAGCCACACATCAATTCAATACTCATTGATAAACTAAGCTATGATAACAGCGGAGCTACTGCAGCGCTCAATTCTAGCGTAAGCGATATGACCAAATGGGTTCAGTTTTGGCTGAATGATGGTATTGTAAATGGAGACACTTTGATTTCCGCGCAAGCGTTGAAAAAAATTGGAACACTGCACACACCGCTCAACATAGGTGGTTTTGATGTGCGAAATGGCGTTCATTTTAAAGGCTACGCTCAAGGTTGGTTTGTGATGGATTATAACGGTAAAAAAGTGATGCATCATGGTGGTGGATTACCTGGTTACATTACCAAAGTGGCGCTTGTGCCCGAAGAAGATTTAGGAATTATTGTGCTTACCAATGACATGAGCAGCGTGCCCGAAATGATGATGTATATGATGATTGATTGGGCCATGGGCAAAGAAGATTATCAAAAATGGCCTGAGACCTTTTTAGCGTTTAAAAAACGAAATGAAAAGGCAGAAGAAGAAAAGAATGCATCGCGTCTTGCAACCAAAGCTGCAAAACCCGATGTGATGAAAAACAAGGCTTATGTTGGTCGTTATCGCGATGCAATGTATGGCGATGTGGTAATCTCTGAAGTGGAAGGCGAGTTGATGTTTAGCATGGAACCTAGCAAAGCTATTTTCACTGGAAAGCTAAGCGCTTGGGGTGATCAGCAATTTAGATGGGATCATAAAGACCCATTCTTAACCTATGGCATTATTACGTTTGAAGCAGACGGGAAATCAGCTTCTGGTTTTTCAATTGAGCTGCCTAATTATGATTTTCACTTCGACAAACTGAATTTCAAACGCGTTTCTGAATAATGAAAACTTCTTTTTTAACCGCTGTTGTTCTTTTTTTTGGATGCAATATTCAAGCACAAGTTTGGCTTGAGAGCACAGTAATCGATACCCAAGTAGTGGCCAAAAACCTTGAAATTCCATGGGAAATGGAAGCTTGGGGAAGCGACACCATCTTGTTTACACAGCGCAGTGGCTCTATTTGCAGACTCAGTTTGATTAGCGGGCAAATAGATACCATGTATTTGCCAGATATAGCTTCTGATGTATTTGCAGCCGAAGGCCAATCGGGTATGCTTGGCATGCAAACGCACCCCGATTTCCCAAACACGCCTTACGTTTATGTGGCACTAACTTATTATCCTGATTTTTCTACAAGTATTAGGCTTGCTGTATTAAGGCTCAAGTACAACGCTGCCGCAGATGTTTTAGAAAAGGATTCTACGATTGTGTCAAACATTGCCTCTGCCAACACCAATATTGGCGGCCGACTGCTGATTACCAGCGATAATTACCTCTTGTTGAGCGTGGGCGACATCAAAGAAACTGGAAAGCCACAAGACATAAATTCCCTTAACGGGAAAATGCTTCGGTATCATTTGAATGGATCAATTCCAAACACAAACCCAATTCCGAATAGTCCAATTTTTAGTTTAGGGCATAGAAACCCGCAAGGAATAGCCGAAGACAATGAAGGCAATATTTGGATTTCGGAACACGGACAATCATCCAATGACGAATTAAATAAACTTGAAAATGGACGCAACTATGGTTGGCCATTAGTAACGGGCAACTGCACCAGCGCCTCACAAAGCTTGTGCGACTCGCTAAACATGGCCGAACCATACGAAACCTGGTCGCCAACAATTGCTCCAGCGGGCTTGGTTTATTTCAATGAAAGCAGTATTCCCGAATGGCAAAACAGTTTGCTGATTGCTTGCCTGAAAGAGCAGCGAATTATGGTGTCGCATTTTAATACCGACAAAAGCGCGGTAACGCATTCTGACTGGGTTTTTCAATATCAATTTGGGCGAATTAGAGACGTTTTACTCATGCCAAACGGTCGTTTGTTTGTGTGTACATCAAACCGCGATGTGCTGGGCGAACCTGTTGCTCAAGATGACATTATTATGGAATTGATTCCTTCGCAACATAATGGCATCGCGCCAAGCGAAAAAAACACGCTCACATACCAAATACAAGAAAACAACGTATTGCTTTCGCAAAACATAAGTGGGCATGCAGCGCTTTTCAGCATTGATGGCCGCTTATTGCAAACCATAACCTTGAACCAAACTAACCGAATTGCGCTGCAACCGAATCGCACATTTTCACCACGCATTTTGCGCATTGAAACACGTGATGCAGCGCTTACGATAAAACTGCTCTAACCTTGAAAAAGCTCGTACTCATTACTGGATTTTTTGTGTCGACATTTTGGTCGGTAGCCCAAGACACCATAAAGCTAGACAGCACCACTCTTGTTACACGAACCTTGGTTCAGGATCTTGTAATTCCATGGGACTTGCATTGGGCGCCCGATGGCTGGATCTGGTTTAATGAACGCGATGGTGATATTTATCGCCTTCATCCTGATAGCTTAACGCTGATCAAAGTATTCACGATTCCTGATGTATTTCAAAGTGAAGACAACAGCGGCTCGCATGGCTTTGCGCTGCATCCAGATTTTCCATTTTCGCCATACGCTTATGCACATTATACCAATGATTTATTCAACTCAAAATTGGTGCGTTTCACCTATTCTTTTGAGCAAGAAACCTTTGTAGATAGCATGGTGCTGATTCCTAAAATTGGTGGAAGCATTACACACAATGGAAGCAGAATAGTGTTTGACGAAAACAACTTGCTTTATCTATCCATTGGCGATGCGTATGAAAATGAAAACGCCTATGACGTAAATGATGAGAATGGCAAAATACTTCGCTGCACCGAAGGCGGAGAAATTCCTGAAGACAATCCTTTTCCAAATTCTTACACCTATAGTTTAGGCCACCGAAACCCACAAGGGCTTGTGTTTGGACAAAACGGCCTGCTTTACAGCAGCGAGCATGGCGATGCCACCGATGATGAAGTAAATCTTATTGAAAAAGGTAGAAATTATGGCTGGCCGCTTGTGGAAGGATTTTGCGACAATCCTTCGGAGCAGCAACCTTGCGACAGCATGAATGTGCATGAACCAATGATGGTTTGGACCCCAACGTACGCGCCTGGTGGTTTGGCGTATTTCAATCATCCCAGTATTCCAGAATGGAACAATTGCTTGATGCAGGCTTTTCTAAAACGAAGAATGCTTACCGTAATGCCACTTACCGATGACGGACTTGCGATAAAAGACAATCAACGTTGGGAGTATTTGACCGACCGTTTTGGGCGCTTGCGCGATGTACTAGTAACACCAAATGGGCGCATTTTCATTGCCACATCAAATCAAGAAACCAACGGACAATGGGTTACGCCAGATAACTATGACAAAATTATCGAGATCAAGAATATTGACTACGAATATGCTTCAGGAGTGTCTGAGCCACCTGTTTTGGCTTCGCGCATCTTTCCAAACCCAGCCGAGTCTGGTAGATTTTGGATGAGTATTCCTACAGGAGATACTGAACTTGAAATTAGAATTACCGATATAAAAGGGAACATAGTGTATTATAAAACACTAGCATCTTATTATCCTGGTTTGTGGCACATTGAATCTAACATTGCACAAGACGGAATCTACATTGTAAACTACGCCACAAACTCAGCCAACGGAGCGGAAAAAATAGTGATTGTAAAATAGGTTTTGCCCCTTTAATAAAGCATGTCGAGCTGCGATAATACGCGCTCTGAAGCCATGGTGGTAATACGCTTATTAAACTCCGCGCGCTCTTGTAAATAAGCTTCATATTCTGCTGCGGTAAACATACCCACCACCATGTTGATGACCGTATTTCTCAATTCAGGATCTTGTTTCATGGCTTGTTTCACCACTTGCTCCTGAATAGCTTTTTTAAGGTTGTTGAAGGTCTTTTGGTATTTGTGAACGAATGCTTTTGACACTGCAATCAACAATTCGTTTTGAAACTTAAGAATTGGCCTTAAGGTAGTATTCTGAAAAGCTTCTATGGGAGAAACGCTTGGCTTCAGCTCTAAAGTGGGTCTTATCGAAACCACTATTTGATCTCTTGTTTCAGGTTCTAACATGCTGCATAAAACGCATAAAAACATATAAAGTTCGGGCAATAAAAAAGCCCTGACGAATGCTTGCGCATTGTCAGGGCTTTCGAATTAGTTATTGTAAGGTAATCTTACTTCACAATCATGCGAATTACTTCGCCATTGTTAGTTCTGATTAAGTAAGCACCGCTTGCAAGGTTTGCTACCGCAAACTCATTTGTGTTGCGAGCACTTGCTACTCTGTTGCCCAATACATCATACACTTCAAACGTGATTTTTTCGTTGAAACGAACGGTTGTATTAGCAGCTGTAGGGTTAGGATAAACAATCAATTGAGTTGCTTCAAAACCGAATTCGCCAACAGAGTTAACTGTGTCAAGCACATTCATTGCGTTTGGTGTAGTTGACCAAGTTGGGAATGACACCAACGAATCAGCACCATCTGTAATGCGCCCAAAAGAAGCATCAGTAGCTAAGGCTGGGAAATCGAAACCATCAATCATAGCGCAACCATCATAAGAAGTAACACCAAAGTATTCGCCACTTGCACTCAAGCTAAAGTTAGTGTGCAAATCACCTTGCTCAGACTCACCATCACACCATACTAGTGCATAACCACCAGCAGGAAGCATTTCTGTTGAGTTGCTAGGTACTTGGTACTTCATTGGCTCTGCTGCATCGTCTGTAAAGAACATACCAGCAAGCATTACGTCAGAAGTTCCAGCATTGTAAAGCTCAGCCCAATCGTCAAATTCACCACTAGCGTCAGCAATTACTGCATCATTGTCGCTCATGATTTCATTCACAAAGAATGAAGGGGCGCTATAGTCAGTAGTAGTGTCAATATCAAGAGCAGACATTGGGAAGATTTGGTAACCACTTAAGTAAGGTGATGAACCATCAAATTGTCCACCAACGCCTTTAACAGTAAACATTCCAGCTGGAGCTGAAGTAATAACATCTCCTATATCAGTGTCGCTATCTGCGCGCATTACGATAGTATCACCAGAACAAGTTACTAGATCAACATTGAATGAGCTGTTTCCTGTACCCCACTGTGCTGGATTAATTACCATTACATTAACTACTCTAATTGGAGCTGACTCTGTTTCTTCGCTCAAAGAAGTATACGTTTTTGGAGCAGGAACTGTGTTACCCGCGCTAATCAATCTAATGCTGTCAGGAGTAATCTCTGTTAAGCCATTGAAAAACAAAATAGAACCTCTCACTTCAATTGAATCACCCTCGGTAACTACATAGTTGCTTACATCAGCAAAGTTGAAAACATTGATTCCTTCCTCATCATATATAGTGAAGCTAATACCTGCGTTACCGTCAAGGTCAATACCTAAAACCACACCTTTAGTCCAGCAATAAACACCTAATGAATCTGGCTCACCATTAGCATCTACATTGTTGATGTCTTTGATAGGGTAATAAGGAACTGGAGGAGGTAATATACCACCACAAGAATTGTCTATATCAGAAGCTCTTTGTGGGAAAAGCTGATAACCTGAAGTATAAGGCGAAGAATTGTCAAATTGACCGCCAATACCAACTATGTAACATATAGTATCTCCTAAAGCGAAAATCACATTACCATCAATATCTGTATCAGAATCTACGCGCATGCTTACAGTGTCTGAACCGTTACTCAAGGTAACATTGAAAGAACCACTATTAACTGGATTATCGATTACATAAAAGTTTTCTATTCTTACTAACTCGCTTTCGTACATTTCTGAAAGTGAAGAAACTACAGTAGGAGAAGGAATAGTATTTCCTTGATTCACAAGAATGATTGAATCTGGGGAAAATTGTGTTAATCCATTGAATTGACCAACTGTTCCTCTTACCATGATTGAATCGCCTTCGGTAACCACATATCCGCTTACATCATTAAAGTTAAACACATTAATTCCGTCATTGTCCCAAATAGTGAAAGAGTAACCTGCATTACCGTCAAGGTCAATACCCATTACTACACCTTTTGTCCAGCAAAACACGCCATTTGAATCTGGCTCACCATTAGCAGGATCTTGAGTAGTAATTGTAGCGATATCATACGTTGGGATTACAACAGGAATTACTGGAGTACCACCAAAGTACACGCTGTCTACATAGAATGTGTCGCCAGC
>JANRBI010000245.1 GCA_030727625.1 Salibacteraceae bacterium | reverse complement strand
AAGTTGGCGAAAATTTTATCTGAGAATAAGTGATTCCAACGCACAGTTCCGGTTCTGTTTCCCCATCTTGTGTTGAATAATCCCGAGAAATTAAACACATCATCGCCCATGTAACCGGCTAAGAAAACGCGGTTCTTATCATTGATGGTCCAGTTTATTTTACCATTTAAATCATAGAAATAGAGTCGGCTATCTTTAATGGTTTCATTGCCCGCAAGTGGAAAAAAGAGATCGAAATAGCTTCTTCTTCCTGATGCAATAAACGAAATTTTGTCTTTCACGATCGGCCCTTCCAATGTCAATCGGCTAAAAAGCAGTCCGACACCGCCTGTTCCAGTGAATTTTTTAAGGTTTCCTTCTTTTTGACGAATGTCTAATACTGATGATAATCGGCCGCCATATTTTGCTGGAATTCCACCTTTATAAAGCTTGGTGTCTTTAATAGCATCGGCATTAAATACCGAGAAAAAGCCGAATAAGTGGCTAGAACTAAATACAGGACTTTCGTCCAAAAGGATTAAGTTTTGATCAATGTTTCCACCGCGAACGTTGAATCCTGTAGCGCCTTCGCCCACAGTAGTAACTCCAGGTAGTAATTGTATCGTTCTTATAATGTCTGCTTCGCCAAGCAATGCAGGTATTTTCTTGATCTGCGCTATGTCTAGCTTTTCAACGCTCATCTCTATGGTCGTTAGGGCTTCGTCTTCACGCTCACCTGTTATTTCTACTTCGTTGAGCAATTGAGCTCCAAAACTAATTTCCACACTTCTAGTGATGTTTTTATCAAGTGTGATTACTTCTGATGCTGTTTCAAAACCAATAAAGCTCCATTCTATGGTATAAGTGCCCTTTTCTAGTGAAAGGGAGTAGAATCCATATTCATTGGTAGTTGTTCCACTTTTCAATTCTTTCACTAGCACCGTTGCGGCTATCATTCCCTCACCGGTTTCGCCATCTTTTACGTAGCCTGAGATGGTGAATTTTTGAGCAAAACTTGAAGTTGCGATTAAGCTAAAAAGCAGTAATCCGAAAATCGATTTCATTCTGATTTTTTAAATGTGGTGCAAATGTATTTTTCCCTTAATGGAGAATGTTATGTAATGGATAAACGGACGTATTGTTTAGAAGAACGGTTAAGAAGTTTTGTGTTTTATTTTCTGAACTATTGATGCATTTTTCATTCATCTTAAAAGCGCACGCTGTATATCGTTAAAGCTTTTGTTTGTTCTTTTTAATAATAACATTCTGGATTCATTGAGTTAATATTCAAGGTAATAATATGAGTTTGATGTAAATTTTTTCGTCAAAACATTATGCGCGCATAATAAAATTTATATATTCGTTCAACTCCTATGAAGCCAGAAGAAACTTTAGATTTTCACATTCGCTGGGCATGGTTAAAAATCACCAAGATGTATAACCAAGAAGCAGCCAAAGTCGGTTTAACACAATCGGCTGGATATATATTATTAAGCATAGATCCAAAAAACGGAACGCCATCTACACAACTTGGTCCCATGATGGGCATGGAACCAACCAGTTTGAGTAGAAGTCTGAAAACCATGGAAGATCGTGGTTGGATTAGGCGACAAAAAGATGTGCGCGATGGTCGTATACAGCGCATCGTGCTTACAGATGAAGGTCGCAAATTGAGAAACGTATCTAAAGACACGGTCGTGAAATTCAACCAGAAAGTGTTGGATGAAATCACGCCCGAAAAGTTTGAACATTTTAAGGAAGTCATTCAAATCATTGATAAATACACAGTAAAGCAATTATGAGTAAAAGAAGAATTAAGAAGGTAGCCGTTTTAGGTTCCGGAATAATGGGTTCGCGCATTGCTTGCCACTTTGCCAATATTGGCGTGGAAGTGCTGCTGCTAGACATTGTGCCAAGAGAACCGAATGAAAAGGAAGCGGCAAAAGGCCTTACCACAGCGCATCCAGCAGTGCGCAATCGCATTGTAAACGACAGCCTCACCGCAGCGCTAAAAAGCAATCCATCGCCTGTCTATTCTAAAAGTGTGGCGAAACTCATCAAAACAGGAAACTTTGATGACGATTTAGCCAAAATTTCAGATGCTGATTGGGTGATTGAAGTCATCATCGAACGATTAGACATTAAGAAAAGCCTTTTCGAAAAAGTAGAAAAGTACCGCAAGCCAGGCACATTAATCACATCAAACACTTCGGGTATTCCAATTCATTTGATGAGCGAAGGCCGAAGCGAAGATTTTCAAAAGCATTTTTGCGGAACGCACTTTTTCAATCCACCGCGCTATTTAAAGTTACTCGAGATCATTCCTGGTCCTAAAACAGACCAAAATGTACTCGAGTTTTTTATGGATTATGGCAAGCGCTACTTAGGTAAGACTACTGTTTGGTGTAAAGACACACCAGCGTTTATAGCCAATAGAGTTGGGGTGTTTAGCATCATGTGGATGTTTCATTATGTAAAAGAAAATGGCTACACGGTTGATGAAATTGATCGCTTAACTGGGCCAGTGATTGGTAGAGCTAAGTCGGCAACCTTCAGAACCACAGATGTGGTAGGTCTCGATACGTTAGTTCATGTGTCAAACGGAGTAAAAGAAAACGTTCCGAATGATGAAATGAGCGCTATGTTCCAAATTCCAGATTATATCCAGCACATGGTGGATAATAATATGTTGGGAAGCAAAACAAAAGCTGGTTTCTTTAAGAAAGTGAAAGGTGCAGATGGTAAGTCAGAAATTCTTACGCTGGATTTGAACACCATGGAATACGGCTCTAAAGTGAAGCCCAAGTTTGCTTCACTTGAAATAGCCAAAGGCATCGATAGCTTGAACGACCGCTTGAAAATGTTGTTTCATGCAAAAGATCGCGCAGGCGAGTTTTATAGAGCGCACTTTATGAACTTGTTTGC